>JALHUO010000075.1 GCA_022866545.1 Dehalococcoidia bacterium
GGCAAACTGGGCACATCTATGGGAGTCTACCGAGTTATGGGAGATATTGGAATGGTTCTCGGTCCCATAACTGTGACTTATATAGCTGACTACACGGGGAACTCAACCGTAACATTCACTCCCTTTTTGGTCCCGGCGCTTATCTGTTTTGTAGTGGGACTATTGATGATAAAAGCTAAGGACCCCGCCGCCAGGAAACGCACTGCAGAGTTGCTAACCGAGTAAGCTGGGCGTACCTCGGATCTGCTAATTCAGCCGATCAATTCCGCCAATCATAACTCCCCTGGGTTTCGAGCAGGCGCTCCTGCAAAACCTGTCGGCAAAACAGGGTATGACAGCTGCAATACTAGACGCGGGGCGTTCTGACTATGAAGTCCAGTATGTGCCGGGATATTTCCTCGCCCTTCTCTTCCTGGAGAAAGTGTCCGGCGTCCTTGATGATAATCTCCGGCTGGTCTTCAGCTGTGGGTATCAGAGAGCGAAAGAATCTCTGACCGCCGCCCGTAATAGGGTCTTTATCCGAAAACATGATCAGGGCCGGCTTGTCCCACTTTGACAGGACTTCCCGCGCGTGCCGCATTTCGGCGGAAGCGGGGTCATCAGTGCTGATGGGAACGAGCAGCGGCCACGTGGCAGCCCCGGCTTTATATTTGACGTCGGGAAACGGTGCTTCATAAGCGGCGACGATCTCCTCTGTAATCTTCTCCGGGTGGGCCATACCGCCCAGTATGGACTGGCCGATCTGCATGTCGGGATGGGTCTCAGCATATTTGCGCCAGGCCAGAAAAGCCTCGCCGGGCTTTCCCTTGCCTGTGGGCAAGCCGGTATTCATGATGACCAGCCTGGCAAAACGTTCCGGCATATGGGCAACGGCAGCCAGGCCAATCAACCCGCCCCAGTCCTGCACTACAACAGTTATCTGCTCGAGGTCCACGGCCTTTATGAAGCCCATCAGTGTGCCCAGATGCATCCTGAAGGAATATGCCTCCCGTTCGGTGAATTTATCAGACCGTCCGAAGCCGATGAAGTCCATCGCTATAACACGGTGCTTTTTGGACATGGCGGCAATCATTTTACGGTATAGAAAGGACCATGATGGCTCGCCGTGCAAACAGAGTATGGTCTCTCCTTTGCCTTCATCAACATAGTGTATGCGCAGTCCGTTGACCTCGATATAGTGCGGGGCAAATGGGAAACCGGGCAATTTGGCAAAACGTTCATCTGGCGTACGGATAACTGGCATGCTTATGTACCTCCTGTTTTGGCTACTATGCTGTGTAGATGATATATACCTGTGCTCTGGCCTGTCAACCCGTCATATTCGGAATAACCCAGATATTTTGTGGACCTAATACCTGATGAATGTGGTGCTCCTGGAACTCCCAAAAGTCAGAAAAGCGCAATCACAATCTGGCAGATAAATGCGAGACTCTGCACACCGCGTCAGTTAAAGCTCATGGCACGTACATGCCTCATATTCATAGGACCGTGTAGATCTTGTACTCGACACCCCCTGACACCAGATTTCCGACACCAACCGCAATAATACGGTTCAACCAGGCATATTTTGGGGACCCGGTTTCAAGTACTGTTGTGACCCGGAAGTAGTATTTCGCTGAATCGATAGATTCACCTCTGACCGCCCTGATCGCAACCTCGGGAGTCATGTCATTAATGCCTCTGAGACGGCAATATATCAACTGATTGTCATCAGTGTTCAGGACGCAGCGAACATCCACTTCTACCACCTGGTCAGCCCGGCGAACAAACCAATCGCCTCCTCCGGGAAGCACAACTCCCTTGACTCTCGGACCTTCGAATGTACCGCCCTTAATGTATACTATCTGCCGTATGCCGTGCGGTGTCGCTCCCAAATGTATGACGTTTTTCCAGTCAACATAGGTAACTACATTGCACAGGAATTCAGTCTTCAAATCCGACATTCGCTCCTCCTCTCAATGATAGAAACACACTGTTCTGCGTATTTGTATTCCGGGGTGTAATACCTTATTTGTAGCAGGCCTGATTAATATGATGTCCCCGGAACTCGTGCTGGCGACAATTATGGCTTATCCAGAAATTCCTTTACCAGCAGGCTGGTTTCCAGGCTGTTTGGGACACTGGTATGCGTTCCCTGTACTCTCCTTGCAGCAGTCGGATTATTCAGAGTCGCACTATTAACAGGTACTATCGAATCTCCCCTTTGTCCGCCATCTTTGTACCGTCCGAAACGCCACTGGAGCCGTGCCGGACAGGTTATCCGATCAACAGTCTCTTCTGAATCCGAATAAATCACCAGGTTTTCCCGGCCGGGGAGTGTCGCTCCCAGTTCTTCCTTGAATGCCATAGCCTGTTTAGCTCTATCTTGGAGTTCGGAAGACGGAAATCCACACCGGCCGCTGAAATACGTTGACTCTAAGCCACAGATGGGGCAGTCACCTGTGCTGGCTTCTTTAACAATTACCAAATTGTGGTGCTCGAAATAGAATCTATCCGGTAATAGCTCAAATACAGAGTCCAACTGGCAAGCCAGACTCTTGATTTGTTTTTCCAGGCTAGTGTTCTCAGTATCTCCCAACCGATGTAGATACCATCTCCAGGCCAGGTCCCCTATCAAATTTCTAAAGAAGTTCCCGAATACATGAAATTTCATTTTTGGATGGAGAATAAAAAAGACTTTAGGCGAGCCGAAATGCGGCGATGCAATATAGACCGCTCGGCGAATTGGCGCAGAATATAACCTCGCTGCCGCACGGGTCACCAGTCCGCCCATGGAATGATTCACAACATCAACCTGGTGCCACTGCGGATGGGCTGAAAGTATGTCCTGGATGAACTGCGCCAGCCTGCGCCCTGAGTCCCGATTACTTTGGGTCCAATCGTATGGGAATACCCAGAAATCTTGGCCGAGAATATACCCCATATTCTCAAAGTAACGCAACAATTCGGTGTATACCAGAGGAAACAGAGGCTCGTTCTGAGAAGTTTCTTTATCAGTAACAGATGTCAGGGCCCTTAAGAATGTGGGTTTAAAATGTCCTTTATCCCACCATCCCGGGGTAGGCCAAACCGGTTCACTACTCCCCTTTTTGAACAATCTTGAACCCATGATGCCGGGTACAAAAATCAAAGGCGCTTTTTTGACCTTGTTCAATGCTTCCATAATATCCGATCCACTGGAAGTGCTTTCAGGAGTTTTAGGAGTAAACGCAGTTAGGCAGTCGGGGTTCAAATACCTTTTGCCTGAGATGATTTATCAATATTTTTCCGCATTCCGCCACCTTTCAATCCTCACTGTCCTTGCGTTTTTAGGCGTCCAACCCTGTGCCACCAATTATACTCCCCTGCCAGTCCATTAGAAAGTCCCGGGGTGAAGGCTCGCGATATTCGGGGGACATAATACCTGATTAGTATGTCTCCGGTATTCAGAGAGTGTTACCTGCCCCCTGACACATAATTACCGGGAAACGGCCGTGCTTGTTAGTGGCGCCAGAACAGAGATAGAATGGCGGGCTATGAAGGCGTGAAGTATCTCCGTCAGGCGGCGTTTGCCGAAAATATGCGTTCAGGAGTGTAATTTATGGAAAAGAAAAGACTATATATTCTCTGTGCCTGTGTACTACCCCTGATGATTTGCTCCGGTCTGGTCTATTCCATGTTCTCGCTCTATATGAGTGAGGTGCTGGGAGCACCGAGAAGCCAGATCGGCTTGATATATATGGCTGGCTCGCTGGTAGGGCTGCTCTGTGGTCCGCTTCTGGGGAAGGCATCAGACCGCTTTGGAAGAAAGCCGGTCATCCTGGGCGCGATGGCTAGCTTTGCGTTAATTTTTGTTCTTTACTTCAGGGCACAAGGTTATCTGGTGGTATATGGCATACAAGTCCTGGAAGGTGCTGCCTGGGTTGCCATTGGTGCTGCGGTCACAGCTTACATAGCTGACATCATTAGTGCAGATAAGAGGGGCTGGGCTATGGGTGTCTATCAGCAAACGATATCCGTTGGCTGGATGATAGGTCCGGCCTTCGGTGGTTTCCTCTCAGAAGTTATCGGTTTCCGCACAATATTCCTTGTGGGCGCCATAGTTGAGGCGATAGGTTTTATTCTAGTGCTATTTCTGGTAAAAGAATCACGCCGTCAACCAGACTAGCTCTCGTCAAAGAGACGCGTGCTAGGGGAGATTGAAGCCCAGATCACTTCTGATATGTGCCAATATGGCATTGCGCGTGGGGTATTCTGGGGACATAATACGCAATTTGTAGCAAGCCTGACGATTATGGTGTTCCTGTGATGCACCCAGACCGGGCTATGTCTTTCCTACAGGAAGGTGACTTGGGTTATAATGCCTCGCGATGCCACACCGGGTGTGCCCTGTTTTCGCGATAAGACCTGAGCCAGTGTGAGCATTTGAATTCCGCAAAGGAGGCTAACATAGATGTCTAAGGTAGCAATCGGAGCACGTACACTTCTGTACCCGTTGCCCACCATCCTGATCGGGGCCAATGTCGATGGGAAACCGAACTTCTCGGCATACGCCTGGTGTGGGATCGCTAACGGCAACCCACCCATGCTCTCCGTCGCCTTCCAGCATAAGCGACATACACTGAAGGGCATCAAGCAGAACGGCACGTTTTCGGCAAACATCCCCTCCGTTGACCTGGTGAAGGAAGCCGATTACTGTGGACTTGTCTCGGGGCGGGATACAGATAAGGTCGCCGACTGCAAGTTCAGCCTCTTCTATGGCAAGCTAACAGGTGCTCCCATGATCAGCCAGTGTCCCGTGAACCTTGAGTGCCGCACCTTGCACATCTTGAACCTGGGAAGCCATGAATTGGTCGTGGGGCAAATCGAGGAAGTTCACGTTACAGATTCATGCCTAACCGATGGTGAGCCCGACGTAAACAAGATTCAACCTTTCCTGTGGGTTACGCGTCCCACAAACCAGTACTGCGCATTCGGCAGACCCATAGGCGAGGCATTCAGCATAGGGAAGCACGTGAAGGGGTAGGCCTGAGTGGCGGCATGATGAGTCTTTGTGCCTGCCGGTCAGAGCGTCGAAGAGGCCCGACAAATCCTGATGATGGCAACAGGGCACTACCCCAGTTCTCCGGGCTGCACCGGGAGGGCTACGACCGGGCCCAGAGAAACGCGTTAGCTTTTTCTTAAAGAGAGGAAGACTTTATAGCCCACGAAGAGAAGCACAGCCAGGATAGCGGCGATGCCGGCAAATCTCAGTACCATGTTCAAGTCGTAGGGCACGGTTGCGAATACCATCGTGCCGATGCCGCCTAAAATCAAGCCGGCGCCGAAGATGCCCAGCCTTCTCTGGATGAGCGTGCCCGCTACGGCAAACACTGCCCCCAGAGGCAAGACGATGAAGAATATGTTCCTGTCACGCGCCCCTGCCTCCTGTCGGTATTCGTCCAGAAGCTGCATGCATTGCTGGTCCCACTCTTCGTACTCAGGGCTCTCGTAGTCCGGTGCAGGCCCCAGCAGATCGTAACAGTCCGGGTATTGCGGAGCAGGATAGAAAGCCTGGACGCCTACGATGACAAGCAGGATCAGCAGAGCCGCTATCGCCAGAACGTAGATGACCTTCAGAACACGCATCTATTCACTCCTTCGAGGTTGTCAATGTCCGTTTATACTTGCCCGTCTCGATTCAATTATATCGCTGACTACCGCACAATGGAAGCAGTGCCCGGCGGTATTCCGGACAGTAATACCTGATTCGCAGCAAGCCTGGTCCTTCACCTAGCGAAGGATGGTGCCACTGGGATTCCCCGCATTTATGATGCTTCCTATATAATGGGTAGTTAAGATGGCCAAACGAAGAGCGACAACCGGGTATTCCACTAACGGCCTCCCGTATGCCTGTTTCGGGAACGGCACGCGTAACCTGGTTGTATTCGACGGGCTGGACTTCCGGCACAAGCCTCCGTCCGGCATTATGCTGCGGATGAGCACCGGCTATCTAAGCGGGCTCACAATTGACTACAGGATCTACTTTGTAAGCAGGAGACCCGGCTTGCCCCTGGGATATTCACTGAAGGACATGTCGGATGATTACGCCGTCATGATTAAGAACGAGCTGGGTGGGGCGGACATAATCGGTGTCTCCACGGGAGGGGCGATAGCCCAGTACTTTGCCATTGACCATCCGGACCTGGTGAGGCGTCTCGTCCTTGTCATGACCGGTTGCCGTCAGACTGAGCAAGGCAAGGAATTGCTGAGGAAGGTTGCCGACCTGGCACGAAAGCGCAAGCGGCGGGCGGCGTACTCACTGCTGGGTACAGCCATCATCCGGAAGGGAATTGCCAGGCACGTTTTCAAATGGTTTATGTGGCTGCTGGGCCCTCTCTATATCCCTGCCGACCCTTCGGATGGGATTGTGGAGATTGAAGCAGATGACCGCTATGACCTGAGTGACCAGTTGAACAGGATCAAGGCAGATACCCTCGTGATTGGCGGTGAAGAAGACTTCTTTTATGCCATTCGCGAAACAGCCGGGAGAATACCCAATGCCAGGCTGGTCCTGTATCCGGACCTCGGGCATAACGCCATGTTCGCGCGAAGCCGCCAGTTCGGTGAAGAAACAAGAGCTTTCCTGCTGAGCTGATAAATAAGACATCCGGTAACAAAGCAGAGGACAAGTGGGATTCTGGGGACATAATACTTGATTTGTAGTAACCCCAACTGGTACGGGTTTCCCTGAAATTCGCCAATTGCGCCAGGTCTTGACTTCTTCGTCTCTGCTCACTACAATGAGCATATGCTCAATATTTGGAGCAGGTGATATATGTTGCAGCCGCATTTAATCAAGACAATCAACCAGAAGGTGCTGAGCCTGCTGGTGAAATTCTCAGACCAGGAATTCTATGAACGAGAAGTGGCTCGTAAGCTTGGGATATCTCCTGGCTCAGCAAACCGGGCATTGAACGAGCTATATTCAGACGGGGCTATCACACGCAGGAAAAAAGGCAAGATGTATTTTTATTCCATTGATTCTTCTAATGCCCTCCTCATTGAGTTGAAAAAATTGGTGAACCTCATGCTGATTGAACCGTTAGTAGAGGAACTGAAGAAGATTTCAAGCCGCATAATATTGTACGGCAGTTGTACACTTGGCACGGATACTTCTGAAAGTGATATGGACTTGTTCATTATGTCGAACAGCAAGAAAGATGTGGCAAAGGCTATTGGTGGTTTCACATTCCCGACAGGATTTGAGAATATTCATATTCGGCCAGTGATTAAGACGCCTGTCGAACTATTGAAGGGAGAAGAGTCCGCGCGAACCTTCATGGAAGAAGTGGAGCGTGGCATAGTACTATGGGAGAAGGTTGCCAGTGAATCAAGAGTTTAGACAGTGTCCCGAAAGGAAGAAGATTGTCTCCTTCACCAGAATTTTCTCAATCTGGAGCGAAAGCGGTTATTGCTTCAGCAGAGAAGTTCATTGAAAAAGCGACTGCTATTCTAGGTATCAGTAAGTAGTCTGGATGGATGTTACGGGGAACATGATGCCTGATTTGTGGCAGGCCTGATTGGCATGGTGTCCCTGGAATTGCGCTGGAACTTGAAGACCGTGCGCTATTCTAGGATCAAACAAGGTGTCACAATGCCTTTTCATATGCTTGTGTAAGCAACTGGTATGTGTCCATCGCATACTTATCAGTCATACCTGATATGTAGTCTCCCACAACCCGCGCGAGTATACGCCTCCCCTGCTCACTCGCTCTCTTCTTGTGGTCTAATTGATAATACGTTCCCAGCTTACCCTGTGTCCTGCTAGGAAGCGCCTTGGGTGTTTCCATGAAGGCACTGAAAAGAGCCTCCAATATCCTCTTGGCTTTTAGCATCATAATCATGACTCGAGGTTCCTGGTATACATGATTAAAGAGGATTCTATCCAGTAGATTCCGCAATTGTTCTTCAAGACCCGATGGCAAAGCTACGGTTATAGTCCGGCTTTGTCTTATTGCTCCCACAAGTTGTCCACTATCGCACTTGAATTCAGCCAAGTTCTTCTTAGATTGTGCCACAGTCTGAAGAATCAATTCGTTTATGAGTAACCTGGACAGGGTTCTGTTCCTCACCTTCCTGACGATTTCCTTGTTTGCTTCCCTGTTTGACTGCTTGTATTCTTCTATTGCATTTTGCAGATCATTATTGATAATACTGGCTACAAACTCGATGGCATACCCATCCGCGAGTTTCTTAAATTCAGCCCACTCCAGCAAACCAACTTCCAAAGCGTCTTCGAGATCATGCGCCGCATAGGCTACGCTGTCAGCGATATTTACAACTTGTGCCTCTATGGTAGGATGTTTATGATCCCAGACACTAGATACCTCCTTCTGGAACTCATCAGGAGTGTTTGACAGGATGTCTTCTTCGTTGTCGAAGTAGGTGCAATGCCGTAGTATACCTTCTAGTGTTGCATAAGTTAAGTTAAGCCCTGTGAAATCAGTATATCTCTCCTCCAAAGCTGTTACTATTCTATATGACTGAACGTTGTGGTCGAACGGTACACCGAACGGCGCTAGCAAGCCACGAAGTGTATCTCCTCCTACGTGACCAAATGGCGCATGCCCTAGATCATGTGCCAATGCAATAGCTTCCGCCAAATCAGGATCCGCTCCAAGCTGAAGTGCTAGACCTCTGGCGATCTGTGCAACTTCAAGTGAATGCGTTAGACGAGTCCTGTACAAATCCCCTTCATGAATGACGTATACTTGCGTTTTATACTGTAGCCGCCTGAAAGCAGTTGAATGTATGATCCTGTCCTTATCGTGTTGAAACGGTGTCCTAATGTCGTTGATCTGTGGCTCATCTTTGTATCTTCGCTTTGTCAATTCTTCTTCTTGCGAAGTGGGTATTGTCTTCATGCAGTTCCCTCCATCGCTAATTCATCGTAAGTAGCAGACGTCTATTCCGAGCAAGTAATACCTAATTGGTGTGGCGTCCACGGCATCGATATCGAAGCAAATGCGATACAAAAACACTGCGCCAGTGAAGAATCGTTACAATTCTCTTTCCGGCAGGTACCCCCAATTATCCCGATATTTACTGCCATTATTCACTATCAACGAACGCGAAACCACTGACCGTGTCCGGTATCTCTTGATAAAGGGTTGTATTTTATCCGATGGAATTATCCAGACAGAAGGACTTGTTTGCGGGTCAGTGATTTTACCTTCGAACGTTAGAAAAACGTAAATGTGATTCGGATTGTCGAAGACTTTGATATTATCCGCCGGCCAATCATATCGGTCAGCCAATGCTTTTACATCCAGAGTATAAATTGTAGAATTCCGTATGACCAGAATATCCACTGACTTCTTGTTCCCTAAAGTAAGTTGCGCTTCGATACCAAGCCTATTTAAAGCCGATAGCACCCAAAATTCACCAGCTAAATTCGTATTGTATGGCGTGATTTTCAAGTTATTCCCCATTTCTTCTTCAAGGTGTCAACCGTAAACAGCCATTTTGAAGACGTGGGTTTGCAGACGCTGTTCTGGTTACCAAAAAAGCCCAGTTCAGAAATTGCTTGCTTGATTGGAAAGTTCCGTAGCCAATCAACTCTGACGAGATATTCTGATTTCTCTTCGTCCTCTGCATATTTTATCAGGTAATCCTTCTTGGTTTGCTCATCAAGTTTTAAGGGTGCTTCTGTGATTGGAACCTCCCCCTTTTCGGTTTTCACCATAAAATCTTCAGCCATTACAGCGGGTTCCGCCACTATCCCAACGCCAACGTATCCGGTTTGTGGGATATTAACCCAAACACGGTCACCTTTAGAAAGCTGGCTTAACGTCTTGCTGTACCACCTGCCGCCGCCAGCGCCTATAAAGCCGTACTTTCGAGCATCTTCCCAGTGCCTGCCCATATCATGTCCGAAGGAGACATAATATTCTCCATTCCATGGCTCGGTATCGCCAGTTTTCGGCAGGTTGGCGTGCTCTTGGGTTTCAGCGGGATCTATTAACCAGGCGCGGCTCAAATATCGGGCCTCACCGTCATGAAAAACGTTGAAAAATACCGTGTTTATGGGTATTTCGTAATCATTGAGGTACTTGATAATTCGTTCGGTGCTCAGGTCCAGTTCAGACGCGACCACTACTATTTGATGGGCGTTATTTATCTCGTCTTCTCCAAAAGACTTACCAAACTTATTCTTAAGAGCTTCATCCAGCGAATCGTAGTCTTTATTTATGCCCTTACCATACTTCTTATATAAATCAGCTATCTTCGCCGAATCCAGCGTCTTTACCCATGAGGCGTAGTCAATTGCCTGCGTTACGACCTCGCGAGGCGTTTTATTTCTCTTAAGCTCCACAATAACCAGATTGCCGCTTTCATCTATAGCCAGGATGTCTATGATGCCTCCGTGTGCCGTCGCCACCTGCCGGCCTATCGGAAGCCATTTCTCATTGAGGATGCTTGTATCTTGGCATATCATATCTTCAAGTTCGGTTTCACTTTTTAGGGAGCACGTTGTAAGCTTTGTTGGAGTTTTATCTACCTTCCAAATTGATTGAGATACTGGCATTATTCACCTCCTCTTATCCTCTTGCCATATCATGCCAGAGTACTTTTTATAGGGCCGGCAATCTCCGGTATTCCGAAGACATAATATCTAGTTCGTAATGGGCTCGATTGGTATAGTGCCTCTGCGATTGCTTGGAACTACCATTCCCTTAGACCATATACGCCCTCGCCAGGGCTCGCAAACCGGTCATCGCGCCGCAAAACGCATCGAATAGTTGCACTTAGGTCACGGGATTGCAGGTCCTTTCTTCTTGCCTTTACGTGTTCCGTTAACTCACGGTAATGAGCGGGTTTCTTCTTAGAAGTTAGATAATTGTAAAGAATTGTGCTAATCGTTGGCGTACCTTTACTTCCGCCTCTCATATGTGTCCTCCTTTCTGAAGGCTCCCTGCACCTTCTTGAGTCTCTCGACTGATAGTGATACATAATTTGTGTCATTTTCGATACCGATCCACTTTCGCCCAAGCTGTTCAGCAACTAATGCCGTGGTCCCCGTTCCCAAAAAAGGATCCAACACGAGGTCGCCTCGGCTGCTGCTAGCGCTAATTATGCGCTCCAAGAGTGCCTGTGGTTTCTGGGTAGGATGTGCAGCTCGACCGTCAGCCCTCTTTATTCTTTCGGCTCCTTGACACAATGGTAGGTGCCATACATCTTTAAGTTGCCCACCATTTGCCGAATATTTTTTCATCTCTTCGTAATGAAAGGTCCATTTCTTGCCCTTTGCAAAGAACAGAACAAACTCAGATGAGTGGGTAAACATTCTTCGTGTCAAATTTGGATGGGGGTTGGTCTTCTCCCAGACGATCACGTTCAAGCACTTCAAATCAAGGTCTCTCAATATCACCAGCAGCTCACCAACATTGTGATAGGTACAGGAGACATAGAGGGAGCCAGCCGGCTTCAGTAGGCGTTTTACCTCCGCCAACCACTGCACTGAGAACCGCCGATAGTGTGATTCTTCAAACATATCCCAGGTTTCTTTCATCATGTGGTAATTGCCGCCCGACTTCCGACGGCCTGCTCCTTGTTTGTCGGACCAACTGAGGCCATGTCTTGAGAGGTTGTATGGTGGATCAGCGTACACCAAATCTATAGATCCTTCCGGGAAGCATTTCATTACCTCGATACAGTCTCCGCGATAAAGAACACGAGGGCTGAATGGCACGCTGTCCAAATCAGAAGTCGCGTCAATAACCGTTATGGGTTTAGATTCTTGATAACACACCTTCTTGCCACCTTTCTATCACACTAGGGAACAAAGCGATCCATTGGCTACCATCTGTTATCGATGGAGCTATATCGTGACCAGCAATGTCTTCTAACATATTTCTGAAATCCGCGGGGGCGAAACGTGTTAGCTTAAATAGACGTAATAGGCCCCGCCATTGATCTAAAGTAAACGGGATAATGGTAAGGTACAACTTGCTACCATTATCCGTTATGTAAGGTCGCTGCTTCAGGAAGCTATAGAATTCTACGGCTGTGTTTACATTTATTGTGGGGGCGATGAATACTGCTATTGTTGGGATGCTGGAGGCTGCCTGAACCCTTGCTACATGGCGAGGCACCGGTTCTCCCTCCGCCGACCACTGATTAGGGCCGGTCAATAAGGTAACCTCCACCACTAACTTGAAGTCTTCGTAGGTGAAATTCATGTCAGGCTTGTTAGGAAGTGCAAAATCCGTGGGCATCAGGTCATCGTCGATGGCAAAATTACGTGTCTCGTGAGGAAAACAGGACAGCCTATCTATAGCCAAGAACCCTCTCCACGTATTCCACTCAAAGTGGGCTGGCTTATTGCCACCCAATAACTCTCCCCTCAATATTTGGTCGTAGTATCGGTCAATTTCATCAACAGAATCGGGTTCCTGCAGTTTCTCATAGTAGGCAACTTCCTTTAATGTAAGTGCCTGGCTTTCCAACTGGTAGACCATGAATTTAAGATCCTTTAAGACCAATTCTTCGATTGGTTTCTCTATCTTTATTTCTTCAGCCACTGGTAAGGGAGTCTTTAGACTCTTACGCAGGTTAGTTTGATCTTCCTGAAGTCTAGCCGCTCTTCTTCTTAGGAATCCACAGTCATCTAATGGTAATCCTGGCTCATCTGGATTCCAGAACCAGTCCTCTAGAAAATTTCTGTCTATGGGTTTCACAGCCCAGTCTTGAGCCAGAATATGTTCAGCCAAGTCTATCTTTTCACTGCTGAGAACCATCTTATTTCCACGAGCCGTGAAAAGACCACTAAGGCGCAGATAACGGAAATTTAAGTCACCATAGTCTCTAAGAGTATCTCTCTTAATACCAATGTAGTAGTATCTGAACATATCTTTGATCTCACTGGGGTTTTCTCCTCTTTGGATGGCATTAACTGATTCACGGACGAAGCGTTGTGCTCTTTGGGTCATAGAGCCCTTTCCAGTCCTTGCTATTTGCTTGGCCAGATTAACTGCATCTGGACTCTTTAGGAATGCTGAGTTCCCACTGCCCATCTCATGGAACTGTTCAATGATCTGATATCGTTCCTCCAAATCATGAACAAATAGATCGGTCAGTTTGTCGATATGGTAGTTATAGGTGAATCGTTCCCGCGCTTCTCGGTTGCTCTGGTTTCCTCGATCTCTTCTAAACTGCTTCGCCTTCTCAATCAACCCATCCACCTCGCTCATGTTCATAGTCGAAAATAAGAAGATACCCATTTCCTCCTTGGACATGCCATCCAGCTCTTTAACCATCTTCAACGCAACTAGAAATGGGAGTACTGAAACACCCGTGTATTTCGGACCATATTTACCAGGCAATGGATTGGGCAACTGATACTTCAGAAGCTGGCGGAGATAGACTTCATCTGGGCTACTTCTCTCATCGAGAAGAGCATCGCCCACTGGCGTTATACAAAGGTTACCACCAGAGCGATAAGCGAATGTTAGTCCCAATTCGTTGTATACCGAGCCCCACGTTCGTCCGTGTTGCTCTTTCTGATCAGGTGATTTAGCTGAGCCAGCTTCGTACAATCCCTCCTCAATCAATCGCTCAAGAAACTTGCGCTGACTCTCGTAACTCCAGGGGTAGCCTTCGAACTCGGCTTTCAGGATTGCCAGACCTGCTCTCAGCCGTTCAGGATTCCTGACAGTTGTGTTGCCTATCGTCCATTGTATTGGCACACTATGCTCCACATTTCACGAATACTAGTATCCAATCGTGCGTCACAACACCGTCTCGAGCCGCACTCCGTGTGCTCATGGCATAATTATCAATCTTATCCGTGAACTTCATCATAAGGTTCAGGCCAGCCTTCTCGGCGAGAAGAATAAAGAAGTCGGTGGTTGGTACGAAGACTCTCTGATAATGGCTGTCTGAAATCTTCATAACTAGCTTGCCTCCAGGTTCTAGCACGCGCGCCATTTCCCTAAAGACCTGCTCCATATCCTTGAAGAACTTGTTGACTATTAAGCCTTTATGAAACTTGCTCTGACCTATTGCGGTGATTAAATTGTCTATAGCCTCGATGCCAAGAGGTTCAAGTGGTGCACTAGAGACTCTTACTTTTTCGGAACCAATAGTCTGGCGGGAGAGAGTCTCGTAATCGGTTAGCACACCTGCCCACCAACCTTCTAACTTGGTTGTCCGCACATAATCGACTGCCGCCATATACGGCGGATTCGTAACAATGAGATTCACTCTATCGAGCATGCTTGAAAGCTGCCTCGCATCACCTTGGAGGACAGTTGCTGAAACTCTACCACACAAGCCATTGTTCTTGAGGATTTTGATGAATCGAGACATGGCAGCAATCTTGCTACGTGCCGCGTTAGCGAATATGCTGACTACGTCAAACGTGTTTTCTTCACGCCCCAAGTATCTGTTTCTACTAGGTTTTATTAGTCTTGGATCCGCCAATGAAACCCTTCTTATGATTGAAGATAAGACCACAAGGAAGAACTGTCTTAGCTCCGTTTCGTGTATCGTATCTATGTTTCCTCTAATAACAACTAAATCACTTTGCACGTCCTTTGTGAACCAGTAATTGATATCAGCATGCGAGAAAACAGGGGTTTTGTAGCTGGTACCGTTATCTTTGTCATTCACGATTCCAGAAAGCAATCTGGGTAACTCGCTTTCTAAGATCGTAGGGGACATTAGAGTAGTCTTAGCACGAGATATGAGGATGCTCAGTGGATCAAGGTCAACCCCTATAGCATCTCGCCCAGCTAGTAATGCTTCAACAAGGGTAGTACCAGAGCCGCAAAATGGATCGAGAACCAAATCCCCAGGTTGGGAGAAGCATTCAATCGCCCAAGCTGGAATTGCAGGAATGAGTTTACCATAGAATTTGTGTAGCGAATGTACTCCGTTCCTCCCAGATTTCTTGTGTTCTAAGAAACGGAGCTTGAGTTGTTCGAAGTTGCGACGTTCAGGATACTGGGGTTCGACAAGGGCGCCTCTTCTTGTCATCTTCCCCATGATATGGCTCCCTGTGTCAAATAGTCCGCCTTCTTAGAATAATAACACTTTGGCATCAAAAGTCAATACTGCGCCAAATGTCTCTAACCTAGGGAGGTTAAGAATAAATACGTGAACAGGAAGGATCCGAGGGAGAGCCCCGAGTTCACCTCAGGTTACTTCTACAATTCCAAGCCTCTTGTCCCTGAAGAGCAGGGAACTGCCCAGCATTCTGCCAAAAGAGTTTGGATAACCGCGATGGCCTCAGACTTGCACAGGACGCCTCTCGACGACAACATGGCAGTGTCTGCAACCATACCTTGTTGGAAGACTTGTGCCTAACTCACGATGCTTTGACCTGCTATTCGGCTTTGCCATCTTCGTGGAGACAAGTCGGGTTTATTGGGTTTATTGAGTTCATAGAGTTTGTAGAGTGCACAGAAAGTGGAGACAGTTGGAGATACGATAGAGACAAGTCGGGTTCATTGGGTTCATAGAGTTCGTTGAGTTTATAGAGTTCATAGAGCTCACAGAGACTGGAGACTGGAGACTGGAGATTGGAGATTAGGGAACAAGTTCAAATGACAAGCTCAAATGACAAATGAAGGCCAAAGCCTGGACAAGCCCAGGTATCAAAATCCAAATGACAAAGCTCAAATGTCAAACAAAGCTCAAAACCCAAATGACAAATCGGCCTGCTAACACAGACCGTCCCCTAAGAACCCAGGTGGTCCTTTGCACATTTCGTCAGATTGTGTAGCGATACATGTAGACACAGACGCGACAACGCCCGATATTAAGCCTCTGTTCCTGTCCTCTAAAGCGTGGCCTAGCCTAGATTCACTGGGGAGTGATGCTTTAGAGAGATAACTCGTTAAATACTGCTCCCGTTATGCGCTGCCGCAACTGCCCGCAGGCGGCATCAATATCCGGACCCCGTTGAACCCGTTGCGTAACCTGGATGCCTGCACCGCTCAGGACTTCGCGGAAAGCGCGGATGCCTTTCGGCGACGGGCCGTGGAAGCCGAGCCCATGGATGGAGTTGTACGGAATCAAGTTCACATGGCAGTTCAGCCCGTGTAGCAAACTCGTCAATTCACGCGCTTCTGCGATTCTATCGTTGACTCCACCAAGCAA
>JALHUO010000076.1 GCA_022866545.1 Dehalococcoidia bacterium
ACAAAAGGACAGACGTCACAGGCTCCCAACCTTGGGTGTTGCCCTTGATGTCTGGCCATGTCAATGATTTCGACTGCCTTCTCAATCGCACTGTAGCTGGCTTTCTTGATTGAGTCCGGTCCCCCGACGAAGGTCAACACTGTGCGGTTGTGATGAGCGTCCGGGGCCACATCCAGCAGCTTCACGCCGCGCACCTTCTCAACCTCGGCAGCGATCTGCTCTATCTTGCTGCTATCTCTGCCTTCGCTGAAATTGGGCACGCACTCAATTATCTTTCTCATCACATCCCGCCTCCTCCGCCAATCTACCGTTGTGGACAAGGCTGTAAAGCTCTTCGATATCTTCGGCCAGGACTCTGCTTTTCTCAAAATGAGCGACGCGGCTCCTAACCATCTCATGTATCTTGGCCAGCCTCGACTTTTTCGGCAATGGTTCGCGGAAGTCCAGGGCCTGAGCAGCGCACAGAATCTCGATGGCTATGACGTACTCCGTATTCCTGCAAATCCCCCGCGCTTTAGTGACGGCCCAGCCACCCATGCTGACGAAGTCTTCCTGCCCGGCTGAGACGGGAATGGAGTCAACAGAAGCGGGGTGAGCCAGAGTTTTGTTCTCGGAAACCAGAGCGGCTGCGGTATATTGAGTGATCATCAAACCGGTGTTCAATCCCTGGTTCCTGGCCAGAAACAAAGGCAGACCGTTGGCGCAGCGACTGACCAGCCTGTCTATCCTTCTTTCCGAAATGCCCGCGATGCTGCAGAGAGCAACCGACAGACTATCGGCTGCCTGAGCCAGAATCTGGCCATGAAAATTACCGCTGCCCTCGCAGATTTCAGTTTTCTCTCCTTTGGTTGAAATCCAGGGATTGCCGCCGAAGGAGTTGATCTCGGTATCCACAACAGCTCCGGCCGGGGAAAGAACATCCCGAAAAGCGCCATGCACCTGGGGAATGCATCTCAAGGAATAAGCATCCTGTAATGAGTAGGCTGGCTTCTCGCACTCATTTGTCTTCAGAAGAAGCCGGTTCAAATAGCGAGCAGTTATGATTTGCCCTGGGTGAGGCCTTAGTTCCTGAATTTCAGGCGCAAAAGATTTGGTGGTGCAGCCCAAAGCTTCAAGGGTCATAGCAGCAGCTATGTCGGCTGTCCGGATCAGGTTGTCGGACTGGAAAACCAGGAAAGCCAGACAACTTGTCATGAAGCTCGTGCCGTTAAGCAGGGCAATGGCTTCCCCGATCTGCAACTTGGCTGGCTCCAGTCCTGCAGCAGGCAAAACTCGTTGTGGGTCCTTGCCAATCAAGGCCAGGGCAATATGAGCCTGAGGGACCAGATCGCCGCTGGCACCCAGAGACCCCTTTGCCGGCACAACCGGGACGACGTTCCTGTTGAACATCTCGACCAGGAGTTCCAGCGTCGGCAGTCTTATGCAGGAATATCCTTTCTTGAGATTCAAAATCATGTGAAGCATGATCCCTCTGACTATCTCCGTCTCAAGTAGCGGACCTATGCCACAGGCGTGGCTCATGATTAGATTCTCCTGGAATTCTCCCATTCTGCCTTTGGGAATGCGCCTGTTCAAAAGAGCACCGACGCCGGTGTTTATTCCATAGTAAGATTTGCGAGGATTGGACTTCAGAATACGCTCAAAAGCCTTTCTGGATTGCCTGATTCTTTCCTTATCTCTTTCTTCTAACTCGATTGTCCTTTGGCCGCGGCACAAATTAACGAATTCGGAATAGTCTAGCTTGTCTTTTATCATCCATCTCCTCTTGAATACGTTTTCGATGCCGACAGTAAGAGTGTGGGGCCACTATACTCGTTCGCGCGATCTCGTTTTGATCGTATCACAGGGCTAGTTCTTCCTGGCCACATCAAGGATGTCCCTCTCCAACATAATAGCACTGGGTAGCACTGAGAAAATCCAGAAAATCGAGTATGTTCCTGTCAGCAGACTTCACAATGATATCTCAACATGGCTCCTCCATCCCGTGTTCCTCTTGAACTGCACGATATGGAGGAAGGCACCAGCATCGGTCGCCGCACCTCAAGGACATTATAGTCCCTGGAATCTTGTGTTTCAACATAATTCCGTAGCTCCAGATTCAGAGAAGCAGAGCCATGCCAGGAACAGCATTGCACAGCCTGCGTTTTTGCTAGATGGAAGTGAGGGGGCACATTTGTCTGTTTTGTTACCTCATTACACGAACCGGTGTTTTGTGACTGCTTAACTCCATAGTATGTTTTCGATGCTACAACCTATTGATAATTCGTTCGCTGGTGGTACAATAATGTAGTAGGGGTGACATACATGAACAGGATTTGCATCGTTTTGCTTACGTTAGCGTTGATTGCCGGAATGGTAGGCTGTAGCGGCGGTAGTGGTGTTGTTAAGTATAGCCTCACCATGGCGGCAAGCCCTGCAGGACAAGGGACGGCAACTGATTTGACTAATGCCTCACCTTACGCAGCTGGCAGTGGAGTCGGTATAAAAGCAGTGGCCGCCGCAGGCTACCGGTTTGCCGGGTGGACGGCACCAGCGGGCGGATTCGCTGATTCGACTGCGGCACAGACTACCTTCACCATGCCGGCTCAGGGTATAACCGTCATGGCTAGCTTTGAGCATATCCCGATGGTCGCCGCAGACCTTACTCACACGGTGGGGCTTAAGGCCGACGGCACCGTCGTCGCAGTGGGAGACAACAGCCAATGGCAGTGCAATGTCACCGGCTGGACGAACATCGTCCAGGTCGCCGCAGGCTACGAATACACCGTCGGGCTCATGGCCGATGGCACGGTGGTCGCCGTGGGGGGAGACAACTACTACGGGCAGTGTAACGTCACCGGTTGGACGGACATCATCCAGGTCTCAACAGGCAGCGCTCACACGGTGGGGCTTAAGGCCGACGGCACCGTGGTCGCCGTGGGAGACAACGACTTCGGGCAGTGCAATGTCACCGGCTGGACGAATATCGTTCAGGTCTCAGCAGGCTCGTATTACACGGTGGGGCGTTACTCTAACGACACCGTGGTCGCCTTGGGACAAAACGGCGAAGGGCAGTGCAACGTCGCTGGCTGGACGGGCATAATTCAGGTCGCTGCAGGCTACGAGCACACGCCGGGGCGTTACTCTAACGGCACCGTGGTCGCCGTGGGATTGAATGACTACGGGCAGTGCAATGTCGCCGGCTGGACAGACATCGTCCAGGTCTCAGCAGGCATGTGGCACACCGTCGGGCTCAAG
This sequence comes from Dehalococcoidia bacterium, assembly GCA_022866545.1. Lineage (GTDB taxonomy): Bacteria > Chloroflexota > Dehalococcoidia > GIF9 > AB-539-J10 > RBG-13-51-36. The sequence continues at coordinate 3,238 of JALHUO010000076.1, forward strand.
GCCGATGGCACTGTGGTCGCGGTGGGAGACAACTACTGGGGGCAGTGCAATGTCGCCGACTGGAGGAGAATCACCCGGGTCGCGGCAGGCTACGGGTACACGGTGGGACTTACACCCTACGACACCGTGGTCGCTGTGGGAGACAACTCTTATGGGCAGTGCAATGTCGCCGGCTGGTATCTGAATTGAGCTTCATTCCTGGCCATGTTAGTGCGAGTGACGACGCGACGGTGCAAAGACCCGGAGTATAGCTGACGCAGAGTCACGCACTAGCCTCCGTTGTTGCACATTAACTTGTTTTGTTACGCGGTCGGACACCAAGCCAGATCACGATTCATAAACAACTCTCGTAATGGTACCCGTAAATTGTCCCGCGTGGCATATGCCTATGCAATGCACTTGATTTACATGGTTCCTGTCTGGTAGGGTCTCGCTCAGAAAGGAGGCAAGCGGTCTCCGCCTTTTCTCTAGCTTGCTTTGGGACCATGAGGTCGGTGGTTCAAATCCACCCACCCCGACCATAATAACCCCGCTTCGTTCTATAGAAGCCCAAGACGCTCTTGACGGAAGGAATTATCGATTCGTGGTCACCCTACCCAAAATTAGCCGAGCTTGCGTAATTCGGCCCTCAGCACCTTGCCTAGAATGTTCCTGGGCAAGGATTTCATGAATTGCACCTTCTTGGGCGACTTGAAGGTAGGCAAGCGGTCTTTGCAGAAGGCGATTAGTTCCTCTTCGCTTACACGTTTGCCCGGCTTTATGACGACGAACGCCTTTATTTCTTCCCCGTATACTGCGTCCGGGATGCCTACGACTCCTGCTTCTGCGACCACCGGATGCTGCAGGAGGATCTCTTCAACTTCCACCGGTGAGACGTTTTCTCCTCCCCTGATAATGATATCCTTCTTGCGGCCGCTGATGTAGAAGTAGCCATCCTCGTCCACATATCCCAGGTCGCCGGTATAAAACCAGCCGTCTTTGATGGTTTTGGCTGTTTCTTCAGGCAGGTTCCAGTAGCCTTTCATGAGCGTAGGTCCCTTGATTACTAGCTCTCCTCGCTGACCCGGTGGAAGCTCCTGACCTTTCTCACCGAAAACTTTTATGGTGTTGCATTTCAGCAGGCACTTGCCAATGGAGCCATACTTGGGTGGAAGGTCGCCCGGCTGACCCGTAGTGGTGGCTCCTGATTCGGTTAGGCCCCACCCCTCTCGAATATCCACTCCCACCTTTTGTTTCCACTTCAAGGCTACTTCTACGGGCAGTGGTGCTGCCCCACATTGGCAGTCCTCCAACGAACTCAAGTCATATTTGTCCAGATCAGGGTATTCGAGAATCTGGATATACATGGTAGGGACTGCTGCCATCTGGGTGACCCGAAATGTCTGGATGGCCTTTAGCGCCTCTTCCACATTCCACCAGCGCAGCAGAATTGACCTCCCGCCCACAAAATTGCTGGTGTTAGCGAAGGCAATGCCATACGAATGTGATAGGGGGAGAACTCCCAGGCTGACCATCGCTCGATTTACACCGGAAACTTGCTGATCGACCTCGTTGAGTTGGAGTGTCTTGGGATTAAGCACGCGGCTGTTCAATTGTAGAGTCAGGGAACGATGAACGAGAACATATTCGTAGAAGAACAGGGCATTGACATAGAGTGAGTAATGCGTGTGCATCACACCCTTGGGTGGCCCTGTGGTGCCGGCCGTGTATATTAGAGCGGCAACATCGTCGTTATCAGTCTGCTCAACTGTCAGTGTACTGGAGCTAGTTGACATAATATCATGATATGAGATTGTTCCAGGAACATCATCGCGGTCCGTGAGGATTACATGCTGCAAGGTGGGGGTCTGTTTTCGCGCCTCCAGTACCCGATGCACAAAATCCGAACTGGTGATGATAGCTTTAGCTCCGCAATCGCGATATATATAAGCAGCCTGGTCGGGCCTAAGCAAGGGGTTCAATGGGACGACAACGGCGCCTATCTTGTATATGGCTGGAAAAGCAGAAAGTATCTCCGGACAGTTGGGCATCTGTATTGCCACCCGGTCTCCTCTTCCTATTCTAAGTCCTTTTAGTGCATTTCCCAAGCGGTTGGCGTCATGATTTACCTCAACGTTTGTGTGCCATGTCCCTTCGAAGTAGAGGGCTTCATATTCGCCGAACCTTCTGACGTTGTCCTCTATGCCGCTGCCGATGTTCATAGTACGTTCCCTACAATTCAGTATTCTACTATATTCTACTATTTAGAATCTGACCTCTCCATCATCGGGCGACAATCGTGGAAGAATCCTCGTTCTCGAGTCATTTTCAAGGTTATCAAGGATTGACATGATACGGCTTTTGTGCCATAGTCTGTTGTTCCAAAAAGCTTGCGTCAGGAGGTCAGTCAATGGTCGGCATAAAGTCTTACGGAGCTTATATCCCCCGGTATCGAATGGATCACGGCACTCTCTTCATGGCTATTGCATTTCTGGGGTCGTTCCCGGCGCCCGGTGAGAATGCAGTCGCCAATCATGATGAAGATGCTCTCACCATGGCGGTGGCCGCAGGGATCGATTGCCTGGGCGGTTTGAAACGAGAGGTAGTTGATGGTCTGTATCTGGCCACCACCAGTCAGCCCTACATGGTGAGGCAGAACTCAGCGCTTGTAGCTACCGCTCTTGATTTGCAGTCGAGTATAAGGACTGCCGATTTCATCGGCTCCGCGAAATCAGGGACCACCGCCCTGCTTTCTGCCCTTGATACGGTAAGGGGAGAAACGTCGAAGAATGTTCTCGTTTGCGCGTCTGATTGCCGGTTGAGCAAACCGGGCAGTCCTCAAGAGTCTCTCTATGGTGATGGCGCTGCATCGATTCTTGTTGGCAGCGATGACGTGATTGCTACCTTTGAGGGTTCGTATTCCGTTACCTATGATTTTCCCGACCGCTGGAGAGCAAGCGGAGAGAAGTTTGAACATGCCTGGGAGGACAGATTCATTCGCGATTCCGGCTATAGCCAATTCATCGCAGAAGGCATTTCCGGACTACTGAAAAAATACAAACTGAACATCAAGGACTTTGCCAAGATAGTGTATCCGGGTCTGTATGCACGGGAGCACGGAGCCATAGCCAAGAAGCTGGGCGCTGACCCCGGTCAGCTTCAAGATACATTGCTTAGCACAGTGGGCGATACCGGCTCAGCTTCGCCTTTGATGATGCTGGTAGCGGCGTTGGAAGATGCCAAGCCAGGCGACAAAATACTGGTCGCCAGCTTTGGCAACGGCTGCGACGCAATGTTCTTCCAGGTCACCGAGAAGATAAAGAATGTGGCCAGTAAGAGGGCAGTGAAGAAACACCTCGCTTCTAAGAAAGACCTTGCCAGCTATGAGAAATACCTTGCCTTCAGAAACCTAGCACCGATGGACCTGGGCATGCGCGGTGAGATAAGCATTAAGACACCGATGTCGGCATTGTACAGGGAGAGGAAGGTAATCCTGTCTCTCGTTGGCTCGAAGTGCAAGAAATGCGGCACGCCAC
>JALHUO010000077.1 GCA_022866545.1 Dehalococcoidia bacterium
ATAATTGTGGGCGGTCTTGAGATTCCAGGAGTTGCCACGTTTCTGCAAGACTTTGGCGAGCAGATTTTGGGGCCGCTTTTGATAGCAGTAGGGGCAATAATGCTGATTGTAAACAGGATTCCGCTTAGTTTGGGAGGAGGAAGACTGTCTTCAGTAGGAGAAAAGGTGGCTGGTTGGGGGATGATAGGGGGATTCCTGTTAGGTGCCCTTTTTGCCCTTGCCTTTTGTCCTTATAGCGCAGTCCTATTCTTTGGGGTATTGATACCTTTGTCCCTTAAATCCGCTGGCGGCGTGGCATTGCCTGCCGTGTATGCCATCGGCACCGGGCTACCTGTTTTAGTATTCGGCGTGCTTATATCCGCTGGCGTGGCCAGGGTGTCCAACTGGCTTAACGCGGTTTCCCGCGTCGAGAAAATCATCCGTGTGGCAGTCTCCATTATCTTCATAGGGGTGGGAATATACTTTGTCGTGCTCTGGATACGGAGTTGAGCGAAAGAGGCTCCAGAGGAGAGAGACTAATGAACAAAAAAAGATACCTACTAATCGCGGGAATTGTGGCGACAGCGGTGCTACTTTCAATCCTATTCTACACGATGTTAGCCGATCATCGACCAGTTATCACCAGCCTGGAAGCTGAGCCGGAGAGAGTCTCTCCTCGGGGAAGCTGCCAGATTACGTGTACTGCCACAGACCGTGTTGGCGACGAGCTAAGCTACAACTGGTCGGCTGACGGAGGCGAAATAAACGGGAAAGGAGCTGCGGTTAACTGGACCGCGCCCTACCTTGCAGGCTCCTACAATGTTACAGTCATCGTGACCGATAGCCGCGGTAGCGGAGTCACTAGAAAGGTAACCATCGAAGTCAGAACCAATAGGGCGCCAACTATTAACAATCTGGTAGCCAATGTAGTCTGGACTACTCCTTCGGGTAATCTACAGGTGACGTGTAATGCTACAGATCCTGACGGCGATGAGCTGAGCTATGAGTGGACAGCTACCGGAGGTGATATTTCTGGTACAGGCACAGTCGTAAACTGGACTGCTCCCCAAGAGACTGGCATTTACAACGTCACAGTTGTAGTTAGGGATGGCTGTGGTGGGGGAGATATGAGGGGGGTACTTCTCAGTGTGTCACCCGGTACTCCACCAACTATTGAAGACCTGGCTGTTACCGCCAAAGAGCCCAAGTATTTGAAAACAACCACTACCGGGTACAAGGTCTGGAAAGCAAAAGAATACGATATCGAGTGTATTGTTTCAGACGCGACCGGCGGAGAGGTTTACGAATGGTCATGCACAGGCGGCGAGATTTCCGGGGAAGGCTCTAAGATTACCTGGACTGCTCCGAATCAGTCATCCGTTGACGCTACGGTTACGGTCATAGTTTCTGATGTCGCCGGCAATAAGGCGGGTAGGAGCATAAACTTCAATGTGCCCTCTTGTGCGTGTGGTTTTTAGATAGAACAAGTAAGGGAGTAAGAACTTGTGTTAAAAGTAAAGCCACCGGACGGTTATCCGCCGGAGCAAGGTCGCTATATGAGGGGCAATGATTACTCTCCAGTAGCAGTCTGTGTGATTTTGGATACCTTTGACTTCGCCATACCTCCGGAACTGAATGCGCTGGTTATGGCTGGCGTAGATTCTGGCGCTGCCCTTTCAGGTCTGCTTCAAACAGAAAACATGGGATTGGAGAAAATGGTCTGCAATATCGTGGCTAACCCGAACATACGATATGTCGTGCTCTGCGGAAGAGAGTCGCCGGGACACCTGCCGGGCGAATCACTCGTGGCCCTCAAGGAAAACGGAGTCACTGATACGAAGCAAATCATTGGCACAGGAGCTCCCACTCCCTACCTTCACAATATTCCGATGGAGCTAATAGAGAGATTCAGAAACCAGATCGCAGGCATTGTCAATCTGTTGTGCCAACCGGGAGAAAAGGATACCGGCCTAGCCGGACTTGACCCCAAAGTGGTAGAAAAGGCAGTGTGGAGTTGCTATCAGGAAGAGCCAGTGCTATTTATGGGCTATGAGCTTTATGACATAGGAGCATATCCTGAGTCAGCGATATGCCATAAGATTGCGTCAAAACTAAGTCAGCCGCAGCAGGATATTCTGCAGCCAGGCAAATCCAGGCTGGCTATGGGGCTGGCGCTCCTTAAATTCTTGCCCAAGACAAATTGCAGGGAGTGCGGCAGGCGGACCTGCCTTGCCTTCGCGATTGAGCTAGCACAGGGCAAGTGCCGTCTCGAGGAATGTCCCATCCTGGAGCAGCCAGAGTTTGCGACTGACAAACAGGCTCTGACCAAGCTTCTGGAACAATGAGGTGAGACAACTTGTGCAACATACTTCGGTCTGCAGACAGCCGATGCCACAAAGGGTTTCAGGAAAGGCAGGCAGTCCAAGCAAGTATTTGACGGATAACAGGAGAGGTAAAGATGGCTGAAAAGGAAAGAAAACTGGGTATCTGGGGAAGATTTCTGACTTTATGGGTGGTCTTGTGTATTGGAGCCGGCATCGGGCTGGGACGCCTGTTCCCGCAACTTTCCGATATGCTGGCCAGACTTGAGGTGGCGGGTATTTCTATACCGATCGCCATACTGCTTTTTGCCATGATTTATCCCATCATGGTCCAGATAAGCTGGGAGGAGATTAGAAAAGCAATCCGGTCGCCCAAGCCAATCGGGCTCACTCTGTTTGCCAACTGGGCAGTAAAACCTTTCACTATGGCTCTCTTCGCCTGGCTGTTCTTGAGCGTTGTCTTCGGCAGGTTCCTGACCGCCGAGCAGATTGAACAATACCGCGCCGGATCAATACTGCTTGGCGTTGCTCCGTGCACTGCCATGGTGCTGGTCTGGAGCTATCTGGCCAGAGGCAATATGGCAAATACCCTGGTAATGACCGCCATCAATTCACTCAGCATGGTCGTGCTGTACGCTCCACTGGCCGTCTTGCTGCTCGGCATTTCCGGAATAAAAGTACCCTGGGATACCATCGCCCTTTCTGTGGCAATCTACATTGTAACGCCTTTGATTGCCGGTTACGTTACACGCAGGGAGACTATAAAAAGAAAGGGATTGGAATGGTTTGAAAGCAAGCTGGAGCCTAACCTGGGAAAGGTCTCGATAATCGCCCTGCTCATCACACTGATTGTCCTGTTCACCTATCAGGGTCACATTATCGTTGAGTTGCCAGCCATAGTCGGCATGATAACTCTGGCTATCCTGGTGAATATCCTGGTGGTCTTTGGTATCACCTATCTGGCTGCCCGCATCATGAAACTCAGATATGCCGACGCTATCCCGGCTGCCATCATCGCCGGCAGCAACCATTTTGAAGTCGCCATAGCCGTCGCCACCACCCTCTTCGGCGTAGCATCGGGCGCAGCCCTCGCCACCGTAGTGGGCGTGCTGACTGAAGTTCCCATAATGCTACTCCTGGTCCGGATTTCCCTTATAACCAGAAAGACCTTTCCCAAGCATTTGCAATAGGATATCTGAATACGGTGTGGGGGGGGAATTCGGCGGCAGGATTCTGGCTATCTATCTGGCGGCCATCTGTGTGATGTCCCTGGCGCTGGGCTTCTGCTTCTCACTGATATAGCAAATGGCTAACAAACAGTAATAGCGCTATAATACGAATTACCTCTCAATGGCCAAAGTAGTTGCCGTCTGCAAGAGTAAGAAGAAGGGTACCAGAAAGAAAGCTGCAGTCGAAGGTATCCTTAAGGAAGATTACGGCCTTGTTGGCGATGCCCACGCTGACTGCTGCACCCATCGGCAGGTGAGCCTGCTGGCAATGGAGAGTATCGATAAAATGAGAAGGCTGGGCTTCGAGGTGGGCCCCGGTGACTTTGCTGAGAACCTCACCACCCAGGGCATCGAACTCTTCTCCTTGCCCATAGGCGCAAAAATCTCCATTGGCAAGAATGTCCTCCTCGATGTCACACAGATTGGCAAGGAGTGCCACAGCGGTTGCGCCATCCGCCAGGAGATAGGAAAGTGCATCATGCCCAAGGAGGGGATATTCGCCAGGGTCATTCACGGTGGCTGCGTCAGAGCTGGAGATGATATTGGGATAGAAAAGAATGGATAATGAGACGGAGAAGTTGACTGTACTGAAGCTTACCGAAACGGGTAGCAGCAGCATCGAAGATATAGTGGCTAAAGAGTCTCCCCTCACCATCGTTTTGAATAATCGGGAGCTGGTAACCCTGCTCTGTTCCCCGGTAAACTTAAAGTACCTTGCTGTCGGTTTTCTTTCCTCCGAGGGATTGCTCCAGAGTAAGGATGAGATTAGAAGGATAACAGTTGATGACCGGAGGGGTGTGGTGCGCGTGGAAACTGAAGGAAATAAAGAGCCTGCCGGTGATGCTGTGTTCAAAAGATTCATAACTTCAGGGTGCGGGAGGGGAGCCTCTTTCTACAACGCCGTGGATGCTCAAGGTCAGAGGAAGGTCGAATCTAAGATTGAAATCCCGACTCTCCAGGTCCTAGCCCTGGTGAAAGAGTTTCAACATCGGTCTCAGATTTATCGGACCACCGGTGGCGTCCACAGTGCCACCCTGTGCGATGCCAAGAGTATCATTGTATTCAGCGAAGACATAGGAAGGCATAATGCAGTGGACAAAATTTTTGGCGAGTGTATCTTGAATGGCATAACTACGGATGACCGTATAATAATCACGAGCGGAAGGGTGTCCTCGGAGATAGTGCTCAAGATAGCCAGAAGAAATGTCCCCATAATTGTCTCCAAGTCCGCCCCCACTAACCTCGGTGTAAGATTAGCTGACAATCTGGGGGTGACCCTGGTGGGCTTCGTCAGGGGCAAGAGGATGAATGTGTACACTCACGCCGGGAGGATAGCCACGAATGCAAAATAAGGATGCCGGACTGGTAGAGAAGATCTCGGCCCTTAAGAAGAAAAGGAATGCCGTTATCCTTGTCCATAACTATCAACTGGGCGAGGTCCAGGACATAGCCGACTTTGTCGGCGATTCCCTGGAGCTGAGCCAGAACGCCGCCAAAACCGGTGCCGATGTAATCGTGTTCTGCGGAGTCCACTTCATGGCGGAGACTGCCTCCATCATCTGCCCCGATAAGGTTGTCTTGTTGCCGGATATAAACGCCGGCTGCCTCATGGCGAATATGATTACTCCCGATCGCCTCCGGGCGAAGAAAGAAGAGCATCCTCAAGCAGTGGTGGTCTGTTACATTAACTCCTCAGCCGCAGTCAAGGCGGAATCCGATATATGCTGCACCTCTGCCAATGCCATTGAAATCGTGGAAGGCCTGGCCGCCCGGGAGATATTGTTCATCCCTGACCAGTACCTCGGACATTACGTCTCAGCCAGGACGGGCAAAAAGATGATTCTCTGGCCCGGCTTCTGCCCGACTCACGTCAGGATAAAACCTGAAAGGATAAAGGAGTTGAGACAGGAGTATCCTCAAGCCAAGGTGATAGTACACCCGGAATGCACGCCGGAGGTGATTGCCCTGGCCGATGAAGTAGCCAGCACCAGCGGGATGTGCCAATACGCCCGACGAGATGAAGTCAGGGAGATGGTCGTGGGCACGGAGATGGGGATAATACACCGGCTCAGAAAAGAGAATCCCGGCAAGAGGTTTATCCCTGTTTCCGAGCAGGTAATATGTCCCAACATGAAGCTGATTACCCTGGAGAAAGTTTTGTGGTCCCTGGAGGAGATGAGCCCTGAGGTGAAGGTCCCCGAGGAAATTCGCCTCAAGGCGATAGCTCCCGTGGACAAGATGCTCAAAATAGGCGCGAAGCGGTGAGAAAAACAGACCGGATAATTGTCCTCATCACAGCTGGCAGCGAAGAAGAAGCTCACAAGATTGCCAGGTTGCTGGTCAAACAGAAGAAGGCCGCCTGTGTAAACATCTTGCCGGGGATGGATTCGCTTTTCCGGTGGAAGGGCAAGATAGACTCGGCTCGTGAGGCCCTTTTGCTGGTTAAAACCAGAGCATCGCTGTTTCCTGAAATCATCAGCCTGGTCAAAGAGATTCACAGTTACGAAGTGCCGGAAATCATCGCCCTTCCTATTATCGCTGGCAGTGAAGACTACCTCAGGTGGCTGGACGCTGCTTGCCAGTAATGGCGCGCAGGGTGGTGTGGGCAGGGACAGGGCCCAACCCTGCGAGTGTTGACTCCTAAATCCCTAGCATGAAATCACGAGAACAGGCATTCGGCCATCAGTGGTCAGCTTTAAGTCTCATTGTCTGCCAAGAGGTAGGTAGCTGACGACTGATTGCTGACTGCTGAGCGCTCATGTTCAGAATCTAGCCGAAAAGAGCCTGGTGACCGCTTGACTGGGTAGGGGTGATGTAGTGTAAACTGGAGTTTTGGAAAAGCGAAACTTTACAGAAGTGGAGAGTTTCATACGCACGAAAGGCGTTTCAGTTTTTATATGACGGATATGGGAGGCAGCAATGAAAAATAAGAAAACACTCCTATTGGCTATACTTCCTATCTTTCTGGTCTTCAGCCTGGTTCTTGCTGCACCGGTGGCGGAAGCTTCTGTAACTGCTCATCCGCTAGACGGCACTTCCATTCATTCGGCGGTGGACAGCACTGGCGCTGCTTGGGAAGCAGTATTGAATGCGCCTCAAGAGAAGGTAGTACCCATGGTTGCCGCCGGTGGCTACCACACGGTGGGGCTGAGGCACGATGGCACAGTGGTCGCTTTGGGGTACAATACCTCGGGACAATGTGAGGTCGGCGACTGGACGGACATTGTCCAGGTTGCCGCCGGTGGCTATCACACGGTAGGACTTAAGGCCGATGGCACCGTGGTCGCTGTAGGAAACAACACCTACGGGCAGTGCGAAGTCGGCAACTGGACGGACATTGTCCAGGTCGCTGCGGGCCACACTCACACGCTGGGGCTCAAATCAAACGGCACCGTGGTCGCTGTTGGGGGCAATGAGAATGGGCAGTGCGATGTCAGCGATTGGACAGGTATCATCCGGATCTCTGCAGGCTACAGCCATACGGTGGGGCTTAAGCCTAAGGGCACTGTGGTCGCTGTGGGACGCAACGACCATGAGCAGTGCAATGTTAGAAAGTGGACAGGTATTGTCCAGATTGCCGCAGGCGGCTTTCACACAGTGGGGCTCAGCGCCGGTGGCACCGTGATTGCCATAGGAGATAACGAAGATGGGCAGTGTGGTGTCGGCGGTTGGGCAGGCATCATCCAGGTCGCCGCCGGTGCCTCTCACACTGTGGGGCTTAAGGCCGATGGCACTGTAGTCGCCGTGGGATTTGATAACTTTAAGCAGTGTGATGTCGGCGGCTGGATGGGCATCGTCCAGGTCACCGCTGGGTGGCAGCACACTGTAGGACTTAAGGCCGATGGCACCGTGGTCGCCGTGGGAAATAACATTTATGGGGAGTGTGCTATCGGCAAGTGGACGGACATCGTCCAGGTCGCCGCAGGCTGGGGTCACACGGTGGGGTGTAAAACCGATGGCACCGCGGTCGCCGTGGGTTGGAACAATTACGGGCAATGCGATGTCAGCAACTGGACGGATATCATCCAGGTCGCAGCCGGTGGCGGTCACACTGTGGGTCTTAAGGCCGACGGCACCGCGGTCGCTGTCGGAGATAATTACTACGGGCAGTGCGATGTCGGCAACTGGACAGACATCGTCCAGATCACCGCAGGCTATGGTCACACGGTGGGGCGGAGGGCCGACGGCACCGTGGTCGCCGTGGGGGACAACGACGATGGACAGTGTGAGGTTGGCGACTGGACAGAGATCAAGCAGATTGCTGCAGGTTGGTGGCACACAGTGGGGTTGAAGACCGACGGCACCGTGGTCGGCATGGGATATGACGCCTACGGGCAACTTGATGAAGACTGGACAAATATTGTTGAGGTGGACGCTGGATACTACCACACGGTAGGGCTTAAGGCCGACGGCACCGTGGTCGCTGTAGGGGGCAACGAAGTCGGGCAGTGCGAGGTTGGTAGTTGGATAGGCATTTCGAAAATTGCCGCAGGCTTCTTTCACACGGTTGGGCTCAGGGACGACCATACCGTGGTCGCTGTGGGACGGAGTGACTATGGGCAGTGCAATGTCGGTGACTGGACAGATCTCACTCAAGTCGCTGCAGGCGGCTGGCACACGGTGGGGCTCAAGGCTGACGGCACAACGCTCGCCGCAGGCCTTGAAGTCGAGCTTGCCAAATGGAATCTGGGAAATGTTGCGCTCTACCTTGCCATCTCCAGTACCACTGGTGGTGAGGTAACTATACCTGGGGAGGGGACCTTCCCCTATTATCCTGGGAGGATACTCAATCTGATAGCCAGTCCTGAGGATGGCTACCGCTTTGTCAGATGGGCTGGCGATGTGGGCACTATCGCCAATACTAATGCTGCCCGAACCACCGTTACCATGAATGACAGCTATTCCATAACGGCTAACTTTGAGGAGAGACCACCAGTCAATTGGGCTCTCATTGTCGGGATTATAGCAGTGGTGGTAGTAGTGGGACTGGCGTTTTTCTTAGCGCGTAGAAAAAGATCTGCCGAGACAAACAGACAAGGCGGAAAGAGAGCTGCCCGGAAAAAGAGACGCTGAATTCAGCTTTCCTCTTTGGTTGCACCATTGCCGGTGCGCACAAGACCCACCTCTGCGAACGCCAAACCCTGAATCCCAAACAATTCATAATCTCCAAGTTCAAGAACTGTTTCGTCCTTTGGATTCTGAGCCTGATTTGACATCTGAATTTTGTCATTTGATATTGTTTACGGCTCCGGGGTTAATTCGACATTTGAGCTTTGTCCTTCGCTCTTGTTTAGAGTTCTGGACTTCGCTTGACATTTGGGCTTTGTCATTTGGCATTGCGTGAGAGCCCCTTAACAGCATCTTAATATTTGGATGTTACACTTCAAGTAGGTAAAGAAAAGAAGGAGACAGAGTACAGCACAGAAGGGATAGGGTCGATTGACAAGGACCTGGAGGGAGTATATAATACCGAAGGGGGTTTGGAGAAAGAACGGAGGCGCTGGGCGACTCAGCAGTGGCTAAACCGACGACAAGAATCAAAGATATCAAAAGGTCGAGTTCTTAACTAGTTTTCTGGTCTTCCTTTCCCCGGCTTGCCTCAATAACGGGCAGCAGAAATAGAAAGACCAAAAGCATGAAAGGAGGTGGTCTATCGGGGTAGAGTATAAAGACTAAGGTTGCTGGAGCCAACCGGTAGTCGACTGGTCTGTTCCAGAACCGAAGGTTCGCTCCGATTTCATCGGAGTAACCACAAGAACTAACAAGGAGGTTGAATTGAAAAGAATTATTTTTCTGATTATCTGCACTCTTCTGGTGCTAGGGCTGGTCCTGCCCGGCTGTGGCGGCACACCCGCCCTTCCGCGAAGCAGACCTTTAGTCGCCGGCCAGATTAGTATCGCGGTAACAGGGCCAATGTCTGATGTCCAGGGCCTTAACCACTGGCAAGGCGCCATACAGGCAGCCACCGCTATCAACGCAAGTGGCGGCATAACCCTGAATGCCACGCCCCAGTATGTCAAGTTGGTCAAGGTGGACACTAATGAAGTCCTAGGGCTGCCTGTTGAGGGCGTGACTGCCCGTAGTGCAGTCATAGACAGTGTGGACTTTGTCGTCGGCGGTTTCCGGACCGAGTCCGTCAGTGCCTACCGAACGGTGGCTATGGATGAGAAAGTTATTATGATGAACTGCGGTGCCGCCACACTGCGGCTACAAAAGTCAGTAAACGAAAACTATAACAAATACAAGTACTGGTTCAAGGCCACCCCGTACAATGAGATCTTCCTGGTCACCAGTTGCTTTAAGTTGACGGCATCATCCGTCGGTGCCTATGTGGCAACCCTTGGAACGCTGCTTGCTACTGGCAACTGGACCTTTAATGACCTGGGTTATGCGTTCAACCCAGCGCCGCCCAACGTCGTACTGAAAGTCGCCATAGTCGCTGAGAGCTTGGAATGGTGTGCTTCCATGATAACGGCGGCCCAGGCCAAGCTGCCCACTCTGCTTACCAAGAAGGGCATTAACATGACCCTTGTCGGCACATGGAAATGGTCCGACAAAGCTACTACCACCGACATTCAGGCTGATATGGCAGCGATAAAAGCCGCAAAGCCTCACGTCATCTTCACCATATTCTCCGGGCCGGTCGGCAAGTCCTTCTCTAAGGTGCGCTACGACACGAACATGACATCTCTTTGTGTAGGCATCAACGTAGAAGGCCAGCAACAAGGTATGGTGACTTACACTGGCGGTGGATGTCAGTATGACATTATGTTGGATACCTGGGGATGGGGCGTAAATCAGTCCTCGATGACAGGGCAATTCTTCAGCGACTACTGGGCTGCCAAGAGCGATTACCCGCTCTACACAGCAGCTACCTTTGATGCCATCTACTCGCTGAAGGCGTCCGTCGAAGCGACGAATAGTTGCGACCCCGACGTCATGGTTCCCAACATGGAAGAGAGCGCCCTCGAGGGCGCAGGTACCCCGTTGACCAAACTGTACCCTAGCGGCGCCGTAACCGTGGCACCAGGCATTTGGGCACTCAACTCAACGCAGGTACTAGCGAAATATCCGTTCCTGTCCAACTTCACCGTTCCTGGTCCCCTAAGTGGTACTGGTTATGGTTCTTTCTGTGCCACCGATATTCAGGCGTGGAATTGGACCGCTACTGCTTGGACCACTTCGGGCGGATTCTGCGCTCATGACACCGTCTATGGTCCTGGGCTCCAGACCGGCGTGGGCACCCAGTGGCAAAACGTTACTGGAACTCTCAGGAAGGCGGGCTGGTGGCCATGCATTCTTGACCCAGCGCTACCCAGTGGTGGCAATGGCACCAACCCCAACGCTGTTATCGCCGCCCTACCAGCCAGCACACAGGCATATCTCTACTGGATTGGGGTAATTGACAATTACGGCTACTGGAACTTTAAGTACCCCGGCACGGTATCCGTCCAGATACCATACTTGTGGTGGTTGAATTATATTGGGCCATAGCCGTAGCACGGGCAGCAATTAGTTGCTGATCTTGGCGGTGACCCCGGACAACCCGGGGTCACCGCTCTTTTTCCCGTCAAAAATGTAGGCGCGGGAACAAGCCCCGCCGCTACGAGTGCCAGATCCCAAACAATATCAAAACCCAAAATGCCAATGACCCCAACAGTTTAGAATTTCAATATTTGGATTTGTCCCGACTTTGACGAGGATGCTCGATGAAATCGGCATTTGGAACTTAGCCAAGGGGAAATTCTAAGGACTATCTGAAAATGGGAAAACCCCTTGACAGGATGGGAAGACTCGATATATAGTATCTGCCAATTAACAGTAAGGCCAAGGATTTCTCAATTGCCCGGATTCGAAATGCCGATCGAAATCACACAGTATAGGGGCGGGGGTTATCCTCGCTTTGTTTTGGACTTCCCTTCTTTGGACCAGGGTTATGTTTGATATACTCGTAGTTATGACGCTGTTCAAAGGCGGTGTGTATGGCCTCCTGGCGTCAGGTTTCGCTCTTATCTTCGGCATGGCTCATATTATCAACATGGCTCATACGGCATTCTTCATGCTGGCAGCCTACGGCATGTACTATTTCATGCTTGCACGTGGCTGGGGCGCTTGGCAAGCAGTCGTTGTGACGATAGTTGCCGTTACGCTCTTGGGTGTCTTAGCCTACCGCTTCCTTCTGAACCGCGTCCGCCACCACATAGTAGCTGTCCTGCTGATAACCATGGCCCTGGCCATGGTTTTCCAGGAAATCATGGTGTTGTTCTTTGGCAATATCTTTCTGGGGGCTCCCTCTATTATGCCGGGAACAACAACCATATTGGGTGTCACCATCTACA
>JALHUO010000078.1 GCA_022866545.1 Dehalococcoidia bacterium
CTAGAACCAGCGGCTATTATTGCAGCACTAGGATTAGCGGGACTGATTAGCGTCTATGCGATTCAGGCGATATTCTTGAAAGGAAAGCCGATGCCGGCTCTGCCACCTATCGCTGCCTTTACGTTGGTTGGACTATTGATTATCTAGTGATATAGCATCATATTGGTTTGTTAGGCAAGAGTAGGTGAACCGCGGGGATACGTTGGGTTCCGATTCACTGCCCAGTCCAAAGAGCTTGTGCATCCATAAATATGATATGTTCCGCATTTTGAAGTAATGGAATAGGAGGAAACAATGGCTTCTGTGAAGGATGTGTTGGACAAACTCCAGGGCAAGGCGAAACCAGAGCAGTTAAAAGGGATGGCTAAATACGGGATGACAATTGAGAAGAGATTGGGCGTCTCCGTTCCTGATATGAGAAAACTGGCTAAAGAGCTGGGGAGAGACCACCGGCTGGCACTGGAGTTATGGAAAACTGGCATAGCCGAAGCAAGGATTGTGGCTGGGATGGTCGGTGACCCCGCTAAGCTCACTGAGGCGCAGATGGAGGAGTGGGTTAAAGACATTAATTCGTGGGATGTCTGCGACCAAGTATGCATGAATCTCTTTGAAAAGAGCCAGCTAGCCTGGAAGAAACTCGTCGACTGGTCTGACCGTGAAGAAGAGTTCGTCAAGAGGACTGCCTTTTCACTGATAGCTTGTCTGGCATGGCACGATAAGAAGGCCAGCGATGAGAGATTCACGGAATTGCTTCCGGTAATAACGCAAGCGGCCATGGATGACCGCAACTTCGTCAAGAAAGCGGTGAACTGGGCACTGAGGAACATCGGGAAAAGGAACCTCAATCTGAACCGGGCGGCGATAAATGCCGCGAAGGAAATCCAATGCCTCGATTCAAAGGCGGCTCGCTGGATCGCTGCCGATGCCATTAGAGAACTGGAGAGTGAAGCTATTCAAAGTAAGCTTAGGAGATGAACATTAGTCCGGAGTGTTGGGCTCGGGCAACAAACGCTTCGACTGTTACCCAAGATTTTTGGCTTTTGTGCTATTTGCTGAATTGCACGCTACCTCTTAATGGACCTCGTTTCAAGGCCCTCGCTTATTCCTGTGCAGGACGTACCTAACGATTTCAGTCCCTTTAATTATCCCTTGGGCGTTCAGATTTCAGTGTAATCTGACCTTATTTCTCATCTGAGCGTCTTGTTAGTATGTCAGTGCTATAATTAAGACAGATTTGCCGCAGTTTAGTAGTCGAAGGTCATATGGAGTTGAACAACTTGTGAGTCCACTTTAGGGAGGCATGGAAAATGACTACGCTAGGAAACAAGAGAGATGCAAGTCCCATAGTGATTCGCCCTGGTGGTGCACTTAGCAGACCGACACGAGTTCCTTTCACCGAGAGAAAACTGCGCGAAGGACTTCTTCACAGACTTATTGAGAGTAATCCCGATATACTGCCCATTTCTGAGATAGAGCCTGCCTTCAGCCCGTCAATAACGGTTGGTTATGAAGTCGCGACCCATTCCGGCCCAATAGATGTCCTCTTATTAAGCGGTCAAGGCTATTTGACCATCGTAGAAACCAAACTGTGGCGAAACCCGGAAGCGAGGCGGGAAGTCGTTGGGCAGATAGTAGATTATGCTAAAGATGTTAGCCAGTGGAGCTTTGAAGATCTGGAAGGAAAAGTGCGTGACTATAATCTGAGTCGTCACAAGCGCAATGACGGAATCATAGCTTCTTTAAGGAAGTTGCAGGAGATTGACGAGAGCCAGGAAGCGATCATTACAGACACCGTAACCCGTAACCTTCGCAACGGACGATTTCTCCTTTTGGTGGTAGGTGATGGCATTAGGGAAAGTGTTGAAGCGATGGCTGACTATCTTCAGCAGACACCCCAGTTGCATTTCACGCTGGCTCTGGTGGAACTTCAGATTTATGAATTAGATGATGGTGGAAAAGGTTCGCAACTCATAATACCCCAAGTTGTTGCTCGGACAAGGGAAATCACACGTGCTGTTGTCAGAGTCGAAGGTAAGGGCATCATTGTGGAGAATGGTACCCCACCTGTAAAAGACAAACTAAAAGATAAACTAACTTCGCTGTCTGAGGACGATTTTAACAATATTCTGAAGCCGCTTGTTAGTAACGAGGACTATGAGTTTGCCATACAACTTAGAGAAGATATGAAAGGCCTTGGCAATATTATTGCCTACCGACAGATAAGTTTCGTCGTGATTTTGCCCGATCCTGGAGGAAGCGGAGAAAAACTGAAACTGCTGAAAGTTGCAACGAACGGTCACGTCGAGCCAACAGGCGACCTTTCAGACAAGTTGCGAGATATTGGACTTCAAGACCAGATTGCCTACGATTATGCGAAAGAATCAGCGCAGCTTTTTGGCATAGGGGTAAAAGGTAATAAACCGGGCTCTTGGTCAAGATCGATAACCCTGGGAGAGATGCGTCAGCAATACCAGAAGTTTGTTCCTATAATTCGGAAAACTGTCGATAGAATCAAGCAGGCGTCTAAAAAGCAGGCTTGAAACCAGGCTAGACACGGCTGCCGATGAATAGAAAGCGCGAGTTCACATAAGCTATACCACATGCCATCACAGTTGCTGACAAAATCCCAATACTTGGCCGGCCTCCAGTGCCGGAAGTACCTCTGGATACAAGTCTACGAACCTGAACAAGTGCCTCAGACGGATACCGTTACCCAGTATGTGTTCGATCAGGGGCATCTCGTCGGTGAATATGCTAAGAGACTATATCCGGGTGGCATCGATATTCCGCAAGACGATTTCACAGAGAATATCGTCACAACAAAGAAACTCTTCGCAGAAAGAAGGCCATTGTTCGAGGCGGGCATCCTAGCCGGGAGAATCTATTGTAGAGTAGATATATTGAATCCTGTGAACGAAAATGAATGGGATATAATCGAAATAAAATCCGGTACATCTATCAAAGATGTGCACATCGATGATGTGTCTTTTCAAAAATACTGTTGTGAAAAAGCAGGCCTAAAGATAAAGACCTGTAAGCTGGGCTTCATAAATAACCAATACGTAAAGAACGGCGAGATAGATCCGCAAGAGCTGTTTGTTCTGGAGGATATCTCCGCCCGTGTAGAAGAAGTCAGCGAAAGTATAGAGGAACGGGTAGCTGATCTGCTTGAGGTTCTCTCGAACAAGGTGTGCCCTGACACTGCTATCGGCAGGCACTGCTTGGCACCATACGAATGTCCGCTTCAGGTAGAATGCTGGGGATTCTTACCTGAGAACAGCATCTTTGATCTGCGAGGCGGGAAGACGAAGCAGTTTTCTCTGTACGAACAGGGAATCTTATCCATTAAAGATATTCCGGGCCATATTCCCCTATCCAGGCAACAGAAGATCCAGAAAGAATGTGTGAGCACGGGCAAGGTACATGTCGAGAAGGACGAAATTCGGCAATTCCTGAAGAAATTGAAGTACCCGCTATATTATCTGGATTTTGAGACATTTGGTCAGGCGATACCGATATATGACGGTACGCGACCGTATCAAGATATACCGTTTCAGTTCTCGTTACATGTCGTGGAAAGCGAGGAATCCCAACCACTGCATCACTCGTTCCTGGCTCAGGGAACAGAAGATCCCAGGCCTCAGATTCTCCATGAATTAAAGAGTTTGCTTGGTTTTGAAGGCAGCATTATTGCCTATTGTTCCGGCTTTGAGGAAGGTGTCTTGAAGGGGTTAGTTGAGGCTTTTCCTCAATACACAGCCTGGCTCAAAGGCATTCTCACAAGGATGGTTGATTTGTTGTCTCCGTTCGCCAACTTCCATTACTACAATGCTTCGCAAAAAGATACGGTGTCACTTAAGAAAGTCCTCCCGGCAGTTAGTGGAAGAGGCTACGAAGAGATGACTATAGGTGCAGGGATGGACGCAAGCGTCGCCTTCGCAAGAATAGCGTGTGGTAATGCAACAGAAGAAGAGATTGCCAAGGTCCGGGCGGATTTGCTCAACTATTGTAGGCTCGACAC
Source organism: Dehalococcoidia bacterium (assembly GCA_022866545.1). Lineage (GTDB taxonomy): Bacteria > Chloroflexota > Dehalococcoidia > GIF9 > AB-539-J10 > RBG-13-51-36. The sequence goes on from JALHUO010000078.1 coordinate 4,022, forward strand.
TGAAGGCATGATTTGGGTTGCGGACGAGCTAAGAAGGCTGTCAAACTGAGTTCAGATCAGGAGATTGTGTCGCACCCATGTCGTTCAATGCGAGACGCATCGGCTAATATTACTAGTGCCTAACTAAATACCAGCGCATTTTTAGACCAATTACTCTACTAGCTGAACGCTGCCAGCGTCTCATTACCCAGTGTAATGGAAACAAGGCCCTTACCCAAGTGGCGTCAGAATAGCACCCGGCACTCGATGCCCTGTTCTGTAAAGGCCGAGGCGAGCTCTTTGCCCTTTGAGAAGAAGAAATCATGGCTCATGGCATATTCGAGATGGTGTTTTCTGTATACCCAATCCCCATAATGGTAATTCATTCTGTCAACCAGCACGTAGTCCACCTTTCCGTTGAGTTGGTCGGCAAGTCTCTCCGCGCCGGGAAGCATTGGTGCAATCATGGCATAGGTTCTAATATTGGCAAGACGTAACTCCTCGAGTGCTTCAATTCTTCCCTTAATAGGTGGAGTACCTGGTTCAAACAGTTTCCTTACCCCGTCGTCGGCGGTGGTAACTGATAGGCCCACCTCGACCTTGTCGTTTCTCCTGAGCAGGTCTATGTCACGCAATACAAGGGGAGATTTGGTCTGGACTGTTATTGGCCAGCCATATTGGATCAGTATCTCCAAGGATCTTCTTGTCAGTTCATATGTTGTCTCCAGTGGCTGATACGGGTCGCACTCTCCACTCACCCATACTCTGCCGGGCGGCCTCTTATCTATCTCGTGTTTCAATAGAGCCAGAGCATTAATCTTCACATCAACAAATTCACCCCAGGGCTCTTTGTGTCTGGTGAATCTCCTCATAAAGCGGGCGTAGCAATAGACACAATTGTGTTGACACCCAATGTACGGATTGACCACATAATCGAAGACCTGTGATTTGGACAATATACTGCGCGCGTAGATTTCTCTGAGAACCATAGGAGGGCTAGCTCACCAGCGATAATTATACTCCCAGAAAACTAAGGAGTGACGCTACCCAACGCAGGCTGAGATGAACACCAGCCCTTATGGTACAGCCTGGGCGAGAGAGGCTCGAACATTGCTCCGTTGAGCCAGAAGATGGGGCGTTGCTTCCTAGCTCTAAAGTACGGCTAGAACATGGTACAAAACAGCTATTGACTGTCCCTCAGATAGCCGTATAATGGTTTCCATGGAAGCCCTTATGTGCGGAACGCGAGATGGAAGAGACTACTATGAAGTGTTGGGCATCGCGCCAGATGCCAGCCTGGAGGAAATAAAGAGGGCATATCACAGATTGGCTTTTCAATGCCACCCGGACAGGAATTGGGAAAGTGAGAAAGCCCATGAAGAAATGGAGAGGATAAACGAGGCTTTCGCTGTTCTGTCTGACCCAATTAAGCGCAGGGAGTATGATCTTCCCCGAGGGTATGGGAGGATGGCACCGAAGTTCAAGAAGGGCAGCAAAGTGAAAGTCAAGGCCGATTCCCCTTCAGCGTATAGAGGGCAAATCGGTGTGGTGGACAAAGAACCCACCAAGGATGCTTTTCGCTTCTGGTATATGGCCAAGATTGAGTCCAGAGGTTTGACTACAGTGAGGCGCTTCGCTGAGGAAGAACTCGAGGGACTGAGCAATTAACACTAGACCAAATGGTCAGCGTTTGGAGCGACCAGGTATCACCTTTGTGTTCTTTAGCCTGGTTATTCATTGATAACACTCAGTGTGCGGTATATCACCAATCCGGCAGCCACTTAACGTGCCTTCCATAGCACTATAGTAATCATGCTCATCTTGTAGCCGATTTCACCAAAACCGGCTGGAAAATGGTAAACTAGCCAAGAACACCGAGGGAGACCATAGTGTTTATAGGTTTGATCGCTTTCATGATTTTCCTGGCTTTCCTGCTTGCCCTCTGGGAAATTCAAATCGAAGGCAAGGATGGCTGGGCAGCGAAGCTACCATGCTGGCGAATTGAAAAAGGATGGCTTGTCAAATTGGCAGGTGGACGTCCGATAACAGGCTACCATTTTTTTATGATGCTGTTCTTGATTGCCATAATTCATCTGCCGTTATTTTTCCTTTCATGGAGCTGGCGATTAGAAAGCCTCCTGTTGGGCTTCTATGTAGGTATGGTTTTTCTGGAAGACTTCTTCTGGTTCGTTCTAAATCGACATTACGGCATTAAGAACTTCCGCAAGGGAAGAATCTGGTGGCATAAAGACTGGTGGGGGCCGGTCCCTGCTTTATACTGGCCTTTACTCATCATCGTCATCGTACTAATCTACTTTGGAAGTCCCATTGTCTAGATAGTGACAGACTTTTGACAGGGCAACACCGCGTGCTAGAATAAGCACACAATTTTCAGACAAAGTGAGGAGGGCCGAGATGAAAAGACTGATGGTAGGTGTGTTGGTGGCGGTGCTGGTCCTGGTGCTCATAGCACCAGCCGTGCTGGCCAAGCCTGATATGAATAAACCACTACCGGCAACTGATGTCGAGCTGGTCAAGAAGGTCACCCTCCGCGGCAAGCCTGGTGGTGGAGGTGGGCCAGTAAGTCAGGCAGCCACTGGTCTGTTGGGTGAACAACTGGGCACAGGAGCTGACAGGTACGCCATCATAGTCGGTATTTCCGATTACCCGGGTACAGGAAGCGACCTTCAATATTGTGATGATGATGCAGACGACATATATGCTGCCCTAACTACGCTCTATGGCTATAGCCCGGATAACATTCACCTGCTTTTGAATATGGATGCCAGTTTCACTGCGATTCAGGGTGCTATTAGCGACGTAAAGTCGCAAGAAGTCGCTGGCGATGAAGTCGTCTTCTTCTTCAGCGGCCACGGCACCAAGGCCGTGGCAGATGATGGGGACAAGGAAAAAACTGATGAGGCAATTGTCAGTCATGACGGTAATCCATCCGGCAGATTGGTCGCCATATGGGATGGACAGCTAAAGGCTTGGTTCTCGGGCTTCAATACCTCAAGGATTATCTTCATATTTGATAGCTGTCTGGCGGGCGGCATGACCGACCTGCAGTCTCCGGGAAGACTCATTAACATGGCTTGCTCCGAGAGCGGGGTGTCCTATGAGGATGCCTCGTGGGGGAATGGCCAGTTTACTTATTACTTCGTTGCCCAGGGCATGCTAGCGGGCAAGGCCGATAGATATGACCATGACAACAATGCTACCTGTCCAGATGTTACGATTGAAGAGGCTTTTGACTATGCCAAGGCCAACTGCCAGGTGCAAAAGCCGATAATAAGCGATTCTTTCGATAACGATTTGCTTCCTTAATCTCAGGCCTCTTCGGCCTACAGGGGCTGAATGCGATGAATTCTAGACAAGAGAGAGGGCATCTCGCCCTCTCTTGTCATAGTCTTCACACGGGGCTTCTATCAACAGTGTTCAAGGATGGAGTCCGCCTCAGGATGGCTGCTGGCAATGGAGATTCGAATTAAGGCTATTATTTGGTGTCCGGTATGATGAGCTGCTGAGCCGCGTATTGAAGGATACGACCCCGAGGGGATTTGAACCCCTGATCTCCACCGTGACAGGGTGGCATGTTAGACCGCTACACCACGGGGCCCTGTACGAATTCATTACAGAATATAACGAAAAACTTGCTTGATGTCAAACTTGCTTTAGTACCGCGGGCTGATGTATTGTTTTGCCTTTGGGTCAGGGGGGAAATTTGACAGAGGAAGAGGGGTTCTTGTAGAATATTGGTGCGTTGGTACTTTAACAATTGAATAGTGGAAGGAAGGTTTTAAGTGGAGAGCTTGATCCTGGCTCAGAATAAACGTTGGCGGTGCGCCTTATGCATGCAAGTCGAACGGGGTTATGGTTTTCGGATTGTAACCCAGTGGCAAACGGCTGAATAACACGTAAGTAACCTGCCTTGGAGTGGGAAACAACCTGCCGAAAGGCAAGCTAATGTCCCATGTGGTGATGAAGCGCAGGCTTCATTACTAAAGCTTTCGGGCGCTCCAAGAGGGGCTTGCGTCTGATTAGCTAGTTGGTAGGGTAATGGCTTACCAAGGCGATGATCAGTAGCTGGTCTGAGAGGATGGCCAGCCAGATGGGGACTGAGACACGGCCCCAACTCCTACGGGAGGCAGCAGCAAGGAATTTTGGGCAATGGGCGAAAGCCTGACCCAGCGACACCGCGTGAGGGAA
>JALHUO010000079.1 GCA_022866545.1 Dehalococcoidia bacterium
CCCTCCATCAGCGCTGACGGCCGCTACGTCGCCTTCGAATCCGCCGCCTCCAACCTGGTGCCCGACGACACCAACAATACATGGGATGTCTTCGTCCACGACCGGCTGACCGGGGTCACGGAGCGGGTAAGCGTCGCCTCCAACGGGATCCAAGGGAATAGCGCTAGCGCTTACCCCTCCATCAGCGCTGACGGCCGCTACGTCGCCTTCCCGTCCTACGCCTCGAACCTGGTGCCCAACGACAACTACAATCGAGAAGACGTTTTCGTCCACGACCGGCAGACCGGGGTCACGGAGCGGGTGAGCGACCCCCCAGGCAGCCCGGGGAATGGCACAGGCCAATTCCCCACCATCAGTGCCAACGGCCGCTATGTCGCCTTCCAGTCCGGCGCCTCCAACCTGGTACTCGGCGACACCAACGGTGACACAGACATCTTCGTCCACGACCGGCAGACCGGGGTCACGGAGCGGGTGAGCATCGCCTCCGACGGCAGCGAGGGGAATAACGAGAGCTATTACCCCTCCATCAGCGCTAACGGCCGCTACGTCGCCTTCCCGTCCTACGCCTCGAACCTGGTGCCCGGCGACACCAACGGTGACACAGACATCTTCATCCACGACCGGCAGACCGGGGTCACGAAGCGGGTGAGCATCGCTTCCGACGGCAGCGAAGGCAATAGCGGCAGCTTTGAGGATATTCCGCCCTCCATCAGCGCTGACGGCCGCTACGTGGCCTTCGTGTCCTACGCCTCCAACCTGGTGCCTGGCGACACCAATAATAAAAAGGATGTCTTCGTCCATGATCGAGACGTCGACGGCGATGGGGCTTTCGATGAGGCCGGCGCCATCGCCACCGAGCGGGCGAGCGTCGCCTCCAACGGCAGCCAGGGGAATGAGCCGAGCTATGGGCCCTCCATCAACGCCGAAGGCTACTGCGTCGCCTTCGCGTCCACAGCCTCCAACCTGGTTCTGAACGACACCAACGGCTATACTCCTGACGTCTTCGTCAGAGGGGCAGATACGGACGGGGACGCGCTCCTGGACGAGTGGGAAGAGAAGGGCATTGATGTGAATGGGGACGGGAATCCAGACTTTGTGCTGGCCGGAGCAAACAAGTGGCGCAAGGATGTGTATGTCGAGGTCGATTACATGGCGGGACAAAAGCCGGATGATGATGCCATAGCCATGGTCATCGAGGCGTTCGCCATTGCGCCTCTGGCTCCTCCCCCTGGAGCACCAGCAGGTACAAAGGGTGGCATCGATCTCCACGTTGTTGTGGACGAGCAGGTGTCTACGATAGAACCGATAGAATTCAGCAGCAGTCTCCCCGTTCAGGTGGCCCCTAATGGCACCTTCGATGCTCTTAAGGCTAACGCCTTCGGCAACGCGAGTGAACGGAATGACAGCAACTGGGTCAATATCCGGGCAGCCCGGTGGCTGGTCTTCCGCTACGTCATCTTCGGCTACAATCATGCCCACTGGATTGGATCATCGGGCATTGCGGAGATTGGGGGCAACGACTTTATGGTCACCCTGGGCGGCTGGTCAGACAATGCCATCCGAGCTGCAGGTGGCGTCGGTGCACGGGGAGATCTAGCGATGGCACGGTGCGAAGTCGAGGCAGGCACGTTCATGCACGAGCTGGGACATACCCTCGGCCTTCGTCACGGTGGTTCAGATGAGACTAACTGTAAACCTAACTACCTTAGCGTAATGAGCTATTCTCTCCAGTGCCGCGATATCGACCCCACGCGCCCTCTGGAATATTCCAAACAGGCCCTGGCCGTCCTCAACGAGGCAAAGCTTAGCGAGCCGGCGGGGATTGGTGGACCAGCCAGCCGCTTCGTCGTCTACGGACGCGACAACACGGGCTCCCCGCCGACCCCGCTCCCCGCTGCTAATAACCCGCTCGACTGGGACGGCAATGGCACCATCCTGGCCAGCCCTGGGACCGTAGCCGCGGATATCAACTTCATAAACGGGCTCAGCGCAGCAAGCCCAGGCCAGAACCTCACCGGTTTTAATGACTGGGCTAACCTTGTCTACAATTTCCGTATCTCGCCGGACTTCGCGGATGGCGTCCATACCACCCCCTCCGGGGTTCCCGAGGTCACAAGCGACCAGGCCCTAGCTGTCGCCCAGAACGTGGACTTTGACGGCGATGGTATCCCCAACTATCCAGACAACTGCCCGTCCACCTACAACCCCGATCAGACTGACAGCGACGGCGATGGCATTGGTGATGCCTGCGAGGAGGCTCGTCCAGTGTGCTTCATCGACGCCGCAGCCTACGGCACGCCAATGACCGAGGAAATACAAAGTCTCCGTGAGTTCAGAGATGAATACCTGCTCACCAACCCGCTAGGACGAGCCTTCATGGATTTCTATTATCAAGTCAGCCCACCAATGGCCAGCTTCATAACTGATTATTCTAGCCTGAAGCCCATAGTGAGGGCTGGACTATTGCCCGCTGTGGCCATGAGCACTGTAGCCGTCAACACCACTCCGGCCGAGAAGATGGTCATAATAGGCTTGCTGGTGCTGGTTTCTGCGGCACTAGCTATATGGACAACGAGGCGACGACGAAGAGGTATGGACTCTGCCTGACCGCAGAATCACACAAAGACCTGTTTTGTTACCTGGCTATACAAGCCATTGTTTTGCTCAGTTTCACTTGGGCAGAGCGATATAGATTAGCTTTCCTTCTGACTGCTGAAGTGTTTGGATGATGTTGTCAATGGTTCCGAGTCGTTTTCCTTGTAGGGTCTCCGTTTCTAGGTCATCGATAGCAGCAACCAAACTCTCTAGTGTAGCCCATGTTCCTGCAGCCGTGATAGCATCGTACGGCACAATGACCAGTTCCTTCTGTAATGACACCGCCCATCTTGTTTCTCCGAACCCCTGCAGCACACCGTTGAAGCCTGACAGCCCTGCGTTCAAGGCAGCATCCTTGTCTTTGGCTAGTAATCCTCCAAGAATTGACCCACCCACAGTCACCGCCAAGCCGATTCCTATCTTTTTTCTGTCCCTGATGAGCAAGGCAAATCCTCTTTGACGTGCTGCAGCCGTTCTCTGTTTTTCGAGAGAATATTTCAGAAACTCCATCTTCAAGAACTCAGCTTCCCGTTGCAGGATTTCAAAGTGTCTGCCAACCTGTTGGGAGTTACTTTCAATGCAAGCCAGTTCTTTCTTCAAATCGACTATGGTTTGCACATACTTATCATATGACATCAGTTACTCCCAAGTCTGCGTTGCACTTCCTCGATGAAGCTACTCAAACTCTTTTCCGACTCCTCGCCTCTCTTTAATACTTGCCTCATTTCACCTATGGCTCTTCCTGCTTTTAGGGCATCTGCTAACAAAGCATTGAATTGATCCTTGATTTCGGCTACGTGTTGCTGTATTTGTGAAGCAGCATCTTCTCCTATGTCTTTTACTCTTTGTAATGTCGAGGACATAATACCGGCAATTTCGCCCTCCAGAAGTCCTTTCTTCTTTTCCAGCTCGGCAATTTCACCGCTTAGAATAGATTTCTTCTTGATGAGTCCGTTTACTTGTTGTGTCTCCACTTCTCGTTGATTCTCAAGACCAGATATGTCTTCAAACAAGCCTAACGCGGAAAGGAACCTCTTCTTGAGTTTGTTACCGCTGATACCTTCCTTCTCGCTGGTTTTCTCGATGAAGGTTGTGATCCGCAAGAGATCTTCCTCCGATAAGCCGATAGCATTGAGCCTCCTTAATGACTCCTCTCTGTCACCAACTTGTGAGGAGAGCTTTGTTTTTCTTCTTTGTAGGTCTTGTGTTTCCTTGCTTAATCGGGACTTTTCTTCTATGGTTTCTTTCGTCTTTAACTTCAACTCATTTAACTTTGTGGTTTGTATCTCAACAGCGTTCTCAAGCCTGTTTTTGGTTCTTTCCAGCGATTCAAGTTCTGAGCGCAGTGGCCCTTCCTTTTCTATGAACTCTTCCCTCTTCTTGACCAGGGAGTCTATTTCCGATTTGAGATTATCAGTACTCTCTTTCAGCCTCACATACTCTACAGCTAGTGCGGCAAAAGGTTTGCCCTCGGCCTTTTCCAACTCGTTAAGTCTTAATGCTGCCTCAAGGAAATCCTTGGCTGGGAAGTCAATGGGAATGAGTTTCTTAACCAGTTCTGACCACTTGTCCACCAATTCTGGTGTTATTTCCAAAACCCGGAGCCTGTCAAATAATATGAGTCCGAGTAGCGCCTGAGAGGGTTCCAGTCCTTTCTTTTTAAGCTCAAAAGACAGTTGACGAAGGTCATTCACCTGGTCAAATGAAGTGCCAGGTATGATTAGTTTACCGTCTTCCAGTCCCTTGACGATATTCGCGACGCTGCCATGCGACACGCCTGTCCGATTCTCTATATCGCTATAGGGATAGCCTAAGATGTAGTACTGCGCCACCTCGAGCTTTCTTGCTCTTGATATTTCTCTCATTCTGAGCCTCCTGTTCTGCAGAAAATTTTTGTCATCTGACTATTTGACTGTCTAGTTGACCAACCACCTGACTGTGCTCTTGACTTTCTGACCGAAATCTAGACAATTTGACCTCTAATCAAATTCTGACTATGATTGCTAAATGGTGAGGCTGAAGGCGAAGCTAAAAGTTCTGTGTATTGTACACTGTGGCCCACTATGGCACAGCCTATCTTAAAGACAAGACACCCGAAGAGACGACCCAAAGAACTCATAGGGAAAGCCTATACGCAAGTTGCTATAACATCACCTAGAGCTGTTTACACAGACAGGAAGGGAGAACGGCTTTCAAGGAAACCCCATAGGGGCTGGAGGAGGGTATATCCCTAGAATGGACAACCACGTTTATACTTAGCCGAATATTCATGTCTGTTGACAAAACTGATCACTTGTATCATTATTTGACTGCTTGAGTTAGTGGTGCTAAATCACTATGAGTGACTCCAAAATATTACATTACCAAAGCAATTATTTAACCCATGTGATATTCAGGGTGGATTTCCCAAAAATATTAAGACTAGATAGGGCAGATCCGCCTGCACAGTTCCAAGATACAATTATAGGTTTATTCCCTCATTTGAATGAACGAAAAACACGATCATTATCAATTGATATGCAGAACAGTTCAACAGTTGCCAAACAAGAGGAAATGCCACAGTGGGAATTCATAAATAAGGAAAAGACTCAGAAAATCGTCATAGAACCTACGTCCTTTGTGCAGGAGTTCCTTGAATATACACATTTTCCCGAGTTCTTTGAAGTTCTAAAGAAGACTCTAGAGTCCTTTTTTCAAATATATCCCATGCCAATATGCACCAGATTAGGGTTGAGATATATAAATAAGATAAAGATGGATGCAGGAGATCCTCTAAACTGGGGGAATCTACTATTTGCCCCGCTATATGAGGCAAATATGAAGTTAATATCTGACCCCAATACTCTAAAGAGATCTATGCATTCACTAGAATCAAAGGAAGGCAAGTATAGCTTAAGATTCACCTATGGAATATTCAATAGCGAGTATCCGAATCCTGTCGCCAGAAAAGAGTTTATATTGGATTACGACTGCTATTATGATGAGGAGGAGGAAACGAGTAGGGTTTTCGACATAGCAAAGGAATTTAATGTGATAATAACAAAATGGTTTGAAAGAAGTATATGTGATGACCTAAGATCCAAGATGGGGGTTACAAGGCATGGCTAAAAAACATCTTCCAAACAAAGAATATCTTCCAAACATAGATATCAGTTGTTCTGATGAATACTATGAATCTGCAGTATATAAGAAAGAAAGTGCTGAAGAAGATGCCAAGAATTTTGACATCTCAACTGAGAAGTATGATAGAACGTCGGCAAAGGTTGAGATTGTAGAATATGAAATCAACGATTGAATCCCGATATATTACGCATGACTGTAAAAGGGTTTGCCAAGGGGACATTCTCAGAGACTTCGAATATGAGGGATGGATCTCCATAGTAGATGATCCAGAGGCTTCGGGGAAGAAGAAAGTAAGACTTAGTAGAATTAAATTTCCCTATACCGTCATTCTTTCCCAAGATTGTGACCTTGATAGAGACTTCAGGGCTCGCGATTCAGCGAATAACGATTCCGACCTAGACAAGAACCAAGATAAATATCTCCACTCGATATTACTTTGTCCAGCCTACCCAGCGGAAAGCCTTAGAAGAGGAAACCATCTGCAGGACATGCAGCTAAAGATGGAACATATCCCCACAAGGAAATGGGATTTTGTCGTATTAAATGAAGTACCCAGATACCATTATCTAGAGAACGAGATGTCCCTGCAGATACCTTTTCTTGCTATGGATTTCAAACAATATCTTACCGTTCCAAGAGATACAGTTTATGAGAAACTTCAGAACCATTATATTGGGACATTAAACCAATTGTTTAGAGAAGAACTTTCTCAAAGATTCGCTTATTATTTGAGTCGGATCGGTCTACCACAGATCGAAAATCCTAATCATCATTCAGCTGTATTGGCGTAGAATTAGAACCAGAATTCAGCAAGGGTAGTCTTCATAGACATTCCTTTATCCATCCTCCATATATGTAATAGTATACGGTTCTATTACCTAGTGGTAGTATTGGGAGCAGGATGTGTGATAGCTCCAGATACTATACTATAGAGTTGCTTCAGCTCACCAATAAGCTGGTTCCAAGAGAAATTGCCTTGGTCCACCATTCCGTTAGTTTCATTGACCCCACTTCAGTCGGCAGCCAAGCATTATCACGGAGGGCTGTGAAAAGGCCAAGTTGTGATTTCCCTATTATAGCTGTAATATGTCCCAGGCATAAGATTTAAGTTGTTACCAATCGGAGGATATCATGGCAGAAGACTATGGAATCATTGATGTCTGGATGCAGCACCCAACACCTAAACATATAAACCAGCCCATTTTTGATTCTCTTCGCAGATGGACGGGCACAGAGAAACTGACTAGCGATATTCCGGTAGAGACCACCATCGCTGCCATGGATGAAGCGGGTGTTCAGTTGGGTCTAATATGCGCCTGGTGGGGTCCTCAGGGGCCAACCATCTCAAACGACGAGGTGGCAGCTATTGTCAAAAGGTATCCTGACCGCTTTGTCGGTATCGCGTCGGTTGATTTGTACCGACCCATGGATGGCATTCGAGAGCTGAGGCGCTGCGTGCGTCAGCTTGGCTTTAAGGGCTTGAGAATTGTCCAGTGGTACTGGAACCTGCCGCCGACTGACAGACGCTATTATCCTCTATACGCCGAGTGTATCGAGCTCGGGATCCCATTCTGTTGCCAGGTCGGCCATACCGGTCCTCTTTGTCCTTCCGAACCGGGACGGCCTATCCCTTATATTGATGAAGTAGCTATTGAATTCCCCGAACTCAAAATCGTGGGGGGTCACATCGGGTATCCCTGGACGGTGGAAATGATAGCGGTGGCAACGAAACACGAGAATGTATACATAGATACCTCAGCCTATATCGC
>JALHUO010000080.1 GCA_022866545.1 Dehalococcoidia bacterium
CACTAGGGGGACCAAATCCAGGTCGCCCTGGTAAGCAAGGAAGGTTCCCTTGTCTGTCAGGGTGTAGGCCATCATCTCATCAGCCATAACCAGCGTTGCTCCCATGCCTGTCCCAGCCTCGATATACCAACCATCTGCCGTCCCGTTCCCTACAATATCCGCTGTGTAATTGTAGCCCGCTGATGCCCAGATGGCCTTTTCTTTGCCGTGAGTCCCCGATTCATCCCCTCGAGAGACGAGTTTGACGGCATCTGGGTCGACCTTCCCCTCTATCTGAATCTTTTGAAAGGCTTGTTCTGGAGCCAGGCTACCAGTCAAGTTACCAATCCCTGCAGGGTCAGACTCTGGACCCACGATGATGAAATAGTTATAAGCCCAAGTGACTCGATCCGCACTGAAGTTTTGTGCTATAGAAGCGTAGCCATCGGCTATAAAGGCTGCCTCTTTATCGGGGTCATGAACGGTAACCACATCCACGTCACCATTTTTGCCTAATTCCAAAGCAGCACCGGTGCCTTTAGCTGTTATCTGCAAGTCGGCGTCATGTTTTGGCTCAAACAGATCCTCCAACACATCCCACAAGCCAGTGTCGTAGAGGCTGGTAGTGGTTGCTACCCTCAGTACTTCTGTCTGCTGGCCACAGCCGAGAACCGTTACGAGCAATGTCAGGGCCAAAGTAATCGAAGCTATCTTAGGTAAGATACCTTTCATCACGAACCTCCTCCGATTATTATGTACATTTTTGTAGGACAGGAATTCCCGAAGCCTTAATTGCGCTCCTTACTCCAGCCTTCCTCAATTCAAGTTCGTCAGACACCGGATTGGTAGTAACGAAGCAACGAGCGGCAACAAAAAAGCACCGTTACCAAAACGGTGCTGTCCGAAAACCGAGCTTCATATTCCCTCCTTTCCAAACATGGGAGGCACAGGCATTTCTATCTGTGCCTTCGAGGCTTTTCAGCCCACCGTCTGCTTGCCATGGGTTTTCTTTAGGCAAGACAGCTCGGAGAGAGCTAATACTTAATTCTGGATATTATATCAGGGACTTGATAACTGGGTAAATCTCGTATATTGGTATAGGTGCAGAAGCAATTGCCAAACAAGTCAGATCATTATGTTTGTTTTGATTTCTTTTCGCGTGGCGCAGCCTCTTTGGGAGCTTCAGCTGCTTCCTCTGCCACCTCCGCCTTCGCCTCGGCCTCCACCTCCACTACTTCCTCTACCACCTTCTCTTCTACCTTTTCAACAGGTCGCAAACTGATTTTCGCCACAACCAAATCCGGGTTGTTAAGAACGGTAATATCTTTGTCCAGCGTGATATCTTTGACGCGTATTGCTTGATCTAACTCAGCGAGGTAGCTGATGTCCACTTCTATGCTACCGGGGATTTTTGCCGGTAAACACTCTACAGTCAAAGTCCCCAGCGCATGGTCGAGCATGTTGGTTTTAGCCTTCAGGGCTGGTGCTTCCCCAATCAAGACGACAGGAATCTCTAACCTTATCTTTTCCTCCATTCTGACCTGATAGAAGTCAACATGGACCAATTGTCCCCTGCGCCAGTCTCTATCAAATTCACGAACCACAACGGTCCTGGGCTTCTTTTCCTTGGCGAGCTTGAGACTAACAAGCCTCGTCTGCCCAGCTTGACTTAGCACTCGCTCAAGCTCCTTGGTGTCACACTGGAGCGCCAGAGACTCGATACCGTGCCCAAAAACATGCACCGGAGTAATACCCTGGCGGCGCAAATGCTTGACTTTCTTGCCGAGAATCTCTCGGCTAGCAACCTTCAACTCTATTTTGTCCATGTTGGTCTGCTAATGATATCAGACAAGTTTTCTCTGCGCAAGAAACTACGCCCGTTCATCTGACCAATGATTCGAAGAGACCTTCAGTCGTTTCGAGCAAAGTGCTCGAGCGCGCGCTCAAGGTCCACAGGTAAGGGAGAGGCAAATTCCTGGTATTGCTTGGTTGATGGCAAACGAAAGCCGAGGCGGTAGGCATGAATGAATTGCCTGTCGAGATGAGCCGATTTGATTCCGTAAATGGGGTCACCGACGACCGGATAGCCGATAGCTGACAGGTGTATTCTGATTTGATGTGTGCGCCCTGTTAAGGGACTGACTTCGACCAAAGTATACTCACCGAGGTATTTTCGGACTTGATACTGCGTAGTAGCCTGTCTTCCTGCTTCTACTATCGCCATTCTCTTTCTGTGATAAGGGTCTCGCCCGATAGGTGCTTCGATTATCCCTTGCTCCGGAGATAGGCTCCCTTTAACAAGGACAAGATATCTTTTGGTTACAGTGCGGCTTTTGAACTGCGCGGCTAGATGCTCCCGGGCGAAGTCGTTTTTGGCAATGACTATGAGACCCGAGGTATCTTTGTCTAATCTGTGAACTATGCCCGGGCGCGTGACGTCGCCGCTCATGGTCAGACCAGGGCAGAGGGTTAAGATAGCATTGACCAAAGTATGGCTGGGATGGCCCGGGGCAGGATGAACTGTCAAGCCAGCAGGTTTGTCTATCACCAGAATATCTTCATCTTCATAGATTACAGTCAAAGGGATTGGTTCAGCCATAGGATGGCCTGGTAAAGGAGGAAACTCAACTGTTATCCTGTCGCTCTTGCGTAATTTCTGGCTTGCCTTTGCCGTTTGCCCGTTTATCAGAACGTGACCTTGCCTGATTAATCTCTGTGAGTAGGCGCGAGAGAATTGTGGAAGGACCTCTGTTAAATACTTGTCAAGGCGGACGTCGGAAACATGTGAATTGAATTGCGCTGTCTTAATCTTGGGGCTCGTCGTTGCGTTCATATGCTTTCCCGAATACCCTTGACTTATAGAAGTAATAAATGAGGACAAGTATACCTACTGTCAAAGCCGTGTCAGCGACGTTGAAGGCGGGCCAGCGGAAGAGATCTCGCAGATGAAGGCTGACAAAATCGATTACATAGCCAAGGCGTATTCGGTCTATAAGATTGCCCACAGCGCCGCCTAGGATTAGAGCGAAGGACACCACACCTAGGGTGTTAGCTGGAGGGAAATAATGAAGAAATACGAGGATAACGATCACACCGGCTATGCCGAGGCCGATGAAAACCTGGGTGTGGCTGTGAAACAAGCCAAAAATGGCCCCACTGTTCTCAGTGTAACGTAAATCAAGAAATCCGGGCAGCAATTCAATTTGGGGTCGGTTGGCGTCGATCCATAGCTTAATCAGTTGGTCAATGATAACTGCCAGGACAGCGACAATCAGAAATAACCTTAATCTGCCTCTGTACTTGTCCGGAGAGACTTCCGATTTATCTTCACCCACGAAATCCGTTATTCTGCCGGTCTCCAATTTACCTGGAGACTCATTATCTTGTCCCTTTTGCATCCTTTGCCTGGCTTGCCTTACAGTTGAGACATAAACTTGCTTGAGGTATAGCTTCAAGGCGAGCATGCTCTATGGGTTTTCCACAGGAATCGCATAATCCATAGGTGCCAGCTTCATATTTTTCTAGGGCATGCTCCACTTCCTTGAGAGACTCCTCCAGCCTTTGTCCCAGGGCTAGTCTTTTCTCCAGTTCGGAGGCTTCGTCGGCTCCTTCCTCCCTCTTGCCGAATGGACTGCCTTCCTTTCTCTCCGCCGACGGTTGACCGAGAGCTCTCAACTGTTCTATCTTCTCTAACAGGTCTGTTTTCTCTTTCTTCAATCTTCCGTAAAGTTCAGCGAACTCCATCACTTTTTGCCCTCCCGATGATCTACAGTTATCCTACACCACGGTTCCAAACGAACCACGTGAGACTCGCAGTTCTCTTATGCAACGTCGAGCTACCTGAAAACCTTCCTTACCTCAGGATGCAAAGAGTCTCCGAGTTTTTTCACGGATTCGCATCTAATTTCGTTAAGTTCCCGCTGCTTTTCTCCGAACTCAGTTCGGGAGTAAAGTTTCTCGGGATGCAAGTAAATATCGTCCACATGTCTTATCGCCTTAGGCACCTTGAAGCCCGTCGGGGAATCCACCCAATCCTCTAGACCTCCCCTTAGTAGAGAATCGAGTACTGCCATCGTAGATTCCAGTCTTATATCTTTGTAATATTCTGCTTCTCCTATTCCTCCGGTATTGATCAAATAGTAATTCAGGTGGGGGATGCCTTTTATTATCTCATAAAATATATTAGCATGCTCGGCCAGGTCGCCGGCGACAAAGGGGTCGTAAAAGAACTCGCTTCTGATCTTCCCGGCCTGGGTTGGGTCACCAGCCGAGGACTCCATTGCCTGTCCAATGACCATCAAGGCGGCTGCTTGCTCCCGGGTTAGCTTTGATATTGCCGGAATCAAGGGCCCCCTGGTGATAAGAATCAGATTGTCAATCCTATCTACATCGATATAGCGGCTGGCATGCATAAAATCTCTTCTTAATACCACAGCTCTGCCATTGGATGTTCTGTCCAAATTGTAGAAGTCAAAATCCCCATCTTCGGTAACGTGAACATTCTCGCAGACAGTCTGTGGTTTTAGCAGTCCGTAATATATTTCGATTTGCTCCCCGGGGTTCACTCCCTCTGTCTTTACAAAGATTCCCCCGGCCTCAAATCCATGAAAAGAACCATCGGGCATGAGAGTCCCACCGTCATCCTGAATAAGCCAGGATTTTTCCTTTCCTTTCCTGGCCAGGATTCTACAGGTTGTAGTTGTCTTCCCGTTGGCACTTAATGCCACAAGTAGCGTCCTGGCGAGCCGACAGTCCCCGTGTGTTGATTGAAGGTAATCCTCCCGGCAGCCAGCATGTATGAAGATGCCCCCTCTTTTCGTCTTAGCTACCCAATCCTCGGCGGCGAACACTCCCTTTTTGTATTCACCTATGTAGTTACCATTCCTGATTATCTTGACAAACCTTCCGTCATCCAGCATAGCCAATCTGATAGTGATATCTTTGTCGGGGAGAGGTTTTGACTGGTTAGTTTCAAAAGCCCCGTCAGCGAAGAATAAGATGTAGTAGGTTGGTTTCTTGACTTCTCCCTTTGGGGGTATAAACAGGTTCTTGCCCCCATAGGCAACATGGGCAAATCGCTCAGGAACGATCAACCTGACCGTGGTGTTACTACTCTCATTGCCCACAATTCTGTCTACGGAAATCAGTCTTTCTCTGCCCAAAACCTTTTCACACTGAGCTAATAGTCCTAGTTCATCCTCCCCAAAAGAATGGTCAATGCTGTTCTTGGTAAACATTGCTGATCTGGAAGTGGGCTCACTTCGGGCGACAAAGTTTCTATACAACGTCTTCTTTACCCCCGGCTCTCTTTCCACAAGCTTTCTCAATTCCCCATCAGTGGTGTTATGAGTCAACCGTTTTTCCTCTCGCGCTTTTTGCCAGATTCTGTCGGCGGTTGTGACGAATTGTTCTAGGTCAAACATCGTTATTACGCTCCCTGGGCGAAATGCGATCTCGCGTTCCTAATCTTCAGAAATTAGGCGCCAATATTTATTGCTTAGACCTCGCGGAACTCCCCTTCAACCGTGCCTTCTTCTCCCCCGCCAGGCTTCTCTCCGCCAGGCGGCTGCTGTCCTGGTTGCCCCGGTTGCTGGTAGACCGATGCCCCAACCTTCTGCATAGCCTGCGATAGCTCCTGCATCGCATGACGAATGGCGGTTACATCCTTCCCTTGAAGAGATGCCTTTACACTGGCTATCTTATCATCTATGTCCTTCTTTACGTCGGCGGGTATCTTGTCTTTGTAGTCACGGAGAGTTTTTTCTGCCGTGTAGGCGAGGCTATCAGCAGAATTGTGTATCTCCACTTCCTCTTTACGTTTAATATCATCAGCAGCGTGTTGCTCAGCCTCTCGCCTCATCTTCTCTACTTCCTCTTTGTTCAAACCGCTTGAGGCGGTAATAGTAATCTTTTGTTCTTTCCCCGTGCCCTTATCACGAGCGCTGACATTAAGGATGCCATTGGCATTTACTTCGAAAGTCACCTCGATCTGGGGCATACCTCGTGATGCCGGCAGAATACCATCGAGTATGAAGCGTCCCAATGTCCGGTTATCGGCAGCCATAGGGCGTTCCCCTTGAAGAACGTGTATTTCCACGCTTGGCTGATTATCGCTGGCAGTGCTGAAAATCTGGCTCTTGTCTGTAGGGATGGTGGTGTTGCGGGAAATAAGTGGCGTCGCTACTCCTCCCAGCGTCTCTATCCCTAGAGTGAGTGGGGTGACATCGAGAAGAAGAATTTCTCCGACTTCGCCCTTAAGCACCCCAGCCTGAATGGCAGCCCCCATGGCGACAACCTCGTCGGGGTTGATTCCCTTCGACGGCTCTTTGCCGAAGAACTGTCTCACTTTCTCCTGAACCAAAGGCATCCTAGTTTGACCACCGACAAGGAGGACTTCATGAATCTGGGCTGTAGTCAACCCTGAGTCTTTAACTGCCAGGCGACAGGGCTCGAGAGTTTGTTCCACCAAATCCATGACCAGTTGTTCTAACTTGGAGCGGGTCAAGGCGATATTAAGGTGTTTTGGTCCCGAGGCATCGGCGGTAATAAAAGGAAGGTTTATGTCAGTTTGCTGTACTGTGGAGAGTTCACACTTCGCCCTTTCTGCCCCTTCCCTAAGCCGCTGTATTGCCATGCGGTCGTTCCTTAAGTCGATTCCTTGATCCCGCTTGAACTCATTACACAGCCATTCGATAATACGCTGGTCGAAGTCATCCCCACCCAGGTGGGTATTACCACTAGTGGACTTGACTTGGAAGGTACCCTCCTCTATGTCCAGGATAGAGATATCGAAGGTGCCTCCACCAAGGTCGTATACTGCAATTATTCCCTCTTTCTTCTTATCTGCGCCATAAGCGAAGGCAGCAGCGGTTGGTTCATTAATTATGCGAAGAACGTTCAAGCCGGCGATTGTCCCGGCATCCTTGGTTGCCTGGCGCTGGCTGTCATTGAAATAAGCTGGCACTGTAATCACTGCCTCTGTCACTTTATCGCCAAGATAGACTTCGGCATCGGCTTTTAGCTTTTGTAATATCATTGCCGATATTTCCGCAGGACTGTATTCTTTTCCACCCATGACTACCTTGACTTCGTTATTAGGACCACGAGTCGTCTTGTACGAGACGCGGCGCGCATCCTCCTCTATGGGTAGTTCCCTTCCCGGTGGTTCCCCCCATTTTCTTCCCATGAAGCGCTTGATGCTGTAAACGGTGTTTTCGGGGTTAACAACAGCCTGACGCTTAGCCACTTGCCCTACCAATCGTTCTCCATTCTTGCTTATCGCCACTACCGAAGGATACAAGTTAGAGCCTTCAGAGCTGGGGATAAGTTTGGGCTTTCCGCCCTCTACGACAGCAACCTCGCTCAAGGTTGTTCCTAGGTCAATACCTACTGCCTTAGCCATATTATGTCTCCTCCGAACTTTCTTCTTGAATCTTGTTCTTGTTACCTGCGCCTACCATCACCACACTGGGACGAAGCAGTCTGTCCTTGAGTTTATAACCCTTGCGAATCTCCTCTACGACTGTCCCCTCTTCCCCCTCTAGCTGGCCCGCCGCTTCGTGCCAATAAGGGTCAAAGTACTCTCCCTTGGCGTTAATTTCAGCCAGCCCCTGCGTTTCTAAAACAGCTTTGACTTTATTATAGATGAGTTTTATGCCGTCAGTCCAATTCTGTTCATCAAGCTCGACCGGCAGAGAGGCAAATGCTCTTTCAAAATCGTCCACGATAGGTAGCAGGTCCAAGATAAGTACCCTGTTAGCACACTCAACCGTCTCTGCTTTCTCCTGCTCAGCGCGTTTTATGTAGTTCTCGAGATTAGCCTGGCTTCTCTGCCAATTGGCTAGATACCTCTCCGCCCTTTCCTTTTCTTCAGCTAGAGCTTTGTGTAATGTCTCTATGTCTTCCGATTGCTCAATTCTTGCTTCAACTACTTCGTCACCCTCAGCCAACGTTGGGCCTCCTTTAAATGTATTCAGCCACTGAGTCGCTCAATAGTGTTGAGAAGCAATTGAGCGAAGAAATAACTTTAGCGTAGTCCATTCGTTTGGGGCCAATCACTCCCACAATGCCACTAGCCTTATCAGGTACCCCATACTGGCTGGCCAGCAAGCTCAAGTCTTGCAGCGCTGGCTCCGGGTTTTCATCGCCAATGACTACTTTCACCCCTCCCCTGCTGGATTCTTGGCTAAATATATTTCTAAGCCAATCCTCTCCTTCCAGAACTTCTAGAATTCCCAGTATTCTTGGACTGTTGGTGAACTCTGGTTGACCCAGCAGCAGACGCAGTCCTTCAAGATAAGGCTCACCGTAATCTAGCTTATCTTGGGTAGCCATAATTTCTACCAGGGATTCAGATATCTGCCTTTCTTCAGAAGATAGTTTCTCTCTCTTAGCCAAGATATCGCTGCTGGTCATCCCCCCGTACACGGAAGTAAGTTTGTTAGCTAGCTTCGTTAGTTCATCTTGGCTAACCTTTCTATCAAAAGATAAGACCTGCCGCCTGACTTCTGCTTCATACAAAACCACGATCAGCAAAGCCATGAAATCCTGCAAAGCCACCAAATCGAGATGCTTAAAGCGGCAACGAACCGCTTTGGGAGTGGTTATTACTACCAGGTTGCGAACAAGACGCGCTAAAAGCGCCGCCACCGTCCTCAACCATTGCTCTAACTCTTCCTTTGCTTCCTGAGATATCTGATGAACCAGATACTGTTCAACACGGGGGAGTTCAATCTCTGCCCCTATCAATTCCACATAGTAGCGGTAAGCCTTGTCAGTAGGGATGCTTCCAGCCGAACGATGAGGACGCACGACGTATCCTTCTCGTTCCAAGTATGCTGTATCGTTGCGGATGGTAGCCGAGCTTACCTTCAAGCCATACTTTTCCACAATAGCGCTTGAAGCTATTGGTGCTGCCCTAGTGATATAGTCTTCAATGATCACCCTGAGGACAGTCTCTCTTCTTTCTCTCAAAGCCATTTAGCACTCTCCGCTTTTGATTGCTAAACAGATTAATCTAGCACTATGAACACGTTCTGTCAACGATGGTTTCGGAGCCCATTGAAATGGGGTTTTCTTATTGACCGATAATGAAATATTAAGTACCATTATGACACAAATGTGAAGACCGCGAAGGCATTTTCCTTGGCACAACGCGATAGCAAAATAGCTCAAATCCTAAGCCTGGAAGCAGCGAGGCAAGCAAGCAGCATAAATCTTATTGCGTCTGAAAACCACGCTAGCCGGGCAGTCCTTGAAGCTCAAAGCTCGGTGCTAGCGGATAAATATGCCGAAGGATACCCCGGGCATCGCTATTATGGCGGTTGTGAATACATAGACCAAATTGAAGATTTGGCTATTGAAAGGGCCCAGAAGCTATTTGAAGCCGAACATGCCAATGTCCAGGCTCATAGCGGTTCTCAAGCTAACATGGCAGCCTATTCAGTGTTATTGGAACGCGGAGATACTGTCATGGGGATGAGTCTCAGGCACGGCGGCCATCTCACTCATGGCTCTGATGTCAATTTCTCAGGAAAATGGTATCACATTGTCCCTTACGGAGTCGACCCCAAAACCGAGATTCTCAACTACGAGGAGATCGAGGGGTTAGCTTCGGCCCACAAGCCCAAGCTAATTATAGCTGGGGCGAGTAGTTACTCTCGTATTATTGATTTTGAGAGGCTTCGCTACATCGCCGATAAGGTGGGAGCCAGGCTATTGGTTGATATGGCTCACATAGCAGGGATCATAGCCGCGGGTCTTCATCCCTCCCCTGTGTCCTATGCTCACGTTACCACTTCTACCACGCAAAAGACCTTGCGGGGTCCGCGGGGTGGCTTCATTTTGTGTCATGAGGAGCTGGCTTCAGCTATTGATGCTGCAGTTTTCCCCGGGATGCAGGGTGGTCCCTTCATGCATATCATCGCTGCCAAAGCCGTGTGCTTCTTTGAAGCTATGCAGCCTGAGTTCGTTGACTACCAGAAGTCAGTGCTTAAGAATGCTCGCGTTTTGGCTTCTGAGCTCCAGAGACATGGGATGCGTGTCGTTTCCGGGGGCACAGATAACCACATTGTCCTTGTTGACCTCTCTCCGCAAGGGATAAGCGGTAAGGATGCCGAACAGGCTTTGTGGAGCGCGGGTATCTCGGTAAATAGGAATACCATTCCTTTTGACCCCAAGCCTCCAGTGATTACAAGCGGTATCAGGCTGGGCACCCCGGCAGTGACCACGAGAGGTTTTGGCGCAGAGGAGATGAAGCGCATTGCTTCCTTCATTGCCAAAGTGCTTTCTCCTGCGGGGGATAAGCGAGTCCAGAAGCAAGTCCGTGAGGAAGTGCGAGAGATGTGCCAACGATTCCCCATTCCTGGGCTGGCATGAGGCATCTGTTCTTCGACTAACGGCGCTAGTTGCTTGCGGCAAGGAGAGACAAGACTGAACAGGTGCATTATCGAGGGAATACTTCAAATAGAATACGTTTAGGTTTGTGCTGTTGACTCTCGTCAAGGTTCGTTGACTGCACTAGAGTGATAGGTTTGAGGTCTGGATAATGGCCGAGTTGAGAATAATTGACACGGTAGGAAGATCTTTTGGCCTGCTTAAAAAGGACCCTGCTCTCATAGTGCCTTTTATTCTGCCTGCACTGTTTCCCATTGAAAGAATGATTTCCAATGGTCTAATGCTTCTCGTCGTCCTGGGGCCTCCAGGAGCCTCCTTCAGTGCGTTCTATCCTTCTTTTGGTCCTTTATTTTGTCGTCGGCTTTTTTTTCGGGGCGTGGGCATCGGCTGCAGCTATCTTCAAAGTAACGGAACTTGAGAAAGGAGGCAAAATGGGGTTACAAGAAGCCCTATCAAAAGGGCTCGAAAGAGTCCCCAAGCTGCTGGTCCCAGCCATGACGGGGCTAGCGCTATACGTCCTGATGACTGTCGGCCTGACTATAGCCGTTAGTCCTTACATCTCTGTGGGAACTTCCTTGCCAAGTCAGGACGTGAGCTCTCCAAGCATTGTTCTTCAAGTGGGAGTGGGCTTTCTGGTTATAATTGGGCTATATTTCGCGACAAGGCTACGTCTTTACGGCCCGGCAAGCGTCCTTGAAAGAAACTTCGGCCTGAAAACAAGCTGGAGACTGGTGAAAAGGAAGTGGTGGAAACTCTTCGCAATTCTCTTGATCTTTGGCACAATGGGGGCAATTGTCAGCCGGATACCGGTAGCAGGAGTATATCTCCGTGGCTTGATAGTTGACCCGTTAACGACCATAGCTATAACTCTTGTCTATTTCCGGTTGAGGGAAGCAAGATCGAGCGGAGAAGAGCATTAGGGTCCTCTCTAATGTCTCTTCATACCTGCGATGCTTTGGATCCGGCACCGTACAAGCTTGTGACGAGAAGGTGCAGCGAGACAAGAAACAGCGATGATTTCATGGTATAATTTAGTGTCCCCATAAGTATCTCTGAAAAACGAAATTTTCCATGGGATATTGGATAGCTGAGAGGTAATGATGGACGAATTGAAAGTGTTTAGCGGCACTGCCCACCCTGCCTTAGCGAGGGCTGTGTGTGACTACCTGGACATACCGTTGGGGGAGGCTGAGGTCTTCGAGTTCAGCAATGAGAATATCTTTGTGCGCATCCTTGAGAATGTAAGGGAACGGGACGTCTTTATCGTTCAGCCTATTTGCTCTCCGGTTAACAAAAGTCTGGTCGAGTTACTTATCATGCTTGATGCCTTCAGGCGAGCTTCAGCGGGGCGCATCACGGCTGTTGTTCCCTATTATGGCTATAGCCGCACTGACAAAAAAGACCAGCCCAGAGTTCCCATCACTGCTCGCCTGATTGCCGACCTGATCAGTACCGCTGGAGCTAATAGATTGCTCACCGTGGACCTCCATGCCTCTCAAATTCAAGGGTTCTTCACCATACCTGTGGATGAGCTCACTGCTCGGCCCATGCTGGCGCAGTATTTCAAGGAGAAAGCTCTGAATAACCTGGTAGTGGTTGCCACTGATATTGGTATTTCCAAGGTGGCCCGTGACGTCGCTGCCAGGCTTGGAGCGCCCCTGGCTATCATGGAAAAGAGGCGGATAGGCAATGTTGATGCCAGTGAAACCCTCAACGTAATCGGCGACGTTGAGGGAATGCATGCCCTGACAGTCGACGATGAAATTGACACCGCTGGTTCTCTGGTCGGGGTGGCCAATGCTCTTCTAAAACGTGGCGTTACCAAAGTCTATGCCTGCTGCACTCATCCCGTGTTCTCTGGTCCCGCTATCCAGAGGATAGCAGCCAGCCCGGTGAAAGAGGTAGTGGTTACCGATACCATACCTGTCAATGGCGATAAGAAACTGAACAAGATTACCGTTCTGTCCATAGCCTCGCTTATCGGAGAAGCCATTCATCGCATCCATACCGGCTTATCAGTGGGAGCGATGTTTGAGGGATAACTTGCTGGAGACGAAGAGGGGTTAGGGAACCCAAAATCCTAAACACTGTAGAAAGTGAAAATCAAAGATTAGAAATCAAAATGACAAATTAGAATGTAAAGATTTTTGATTTTTGCTCTGTCATTTTGCGTTTTTATTTTTACATTTTGCTTTTCGAGGAAATCTGTTTAGAGCCTAGAAATTGGGATTCAGGATTTTATCGACCGATGGTTAAGTGGCTCAGCAGTCTGATTGATTCCAACGAGAGAGTAGTGAGGCGACTTCAGCCTCTGGTTGACCACATAAACTCGTTGGAGCCCGACTTTGAAAAACTCAACGACGCTGAGCTTCGAGCCAAAACCGATGCATTTAAGGCGCGGCTGAAGGATGGCGAGAGTCTGGATGAGATTCTGCCCGAGGCTTTTGCCGCTGTTAGAGAAGCCGCCAAGCGAACCATAACCATAAAGCAAAGGCATTTTGACGTCCAGTTAGTAGGGGGAATCATCCTTCATCAGGGCAAGATAGCCGAGATGAAAACTGGTGAAGGGAAGACCCTGGTAGCTACCCTGCCTCTCTACCTCAATGCCTTGGCCGGACAAGGCTGCCATCTGGTCACCGTTAACGATTATCTCGCCAGGCGGGACTGTCACTGGATGGGTCCTATTTACCACACCCTGGGTGTCAGCATTGCAGCTATTACTGCAATGCAAACGCCCGATAACCCATTCCCGTCTTATATTTATGACCCTGATATTGATTCGGGGGACCCGAAGTGGAAACATCTGCATCCTATTCCCTACCCTCCTAACCGACCCCAGGCAGCCCGCCGCCAGGCTTATGAGGCAGACATAACTTACGGCACCAATAACGAGTTTGGTTTCGATTACCTCCGGGATAATATGGTCAGGGACTTGTCTCAATGCGTCCAGCGTCCCTTGAGCTATGCCGTCGTCGACGAGGTGGACAACATCCTTATCGACGAAGCCCGCACACCACTGATTATCAGCGGTGCTGCCGAGGAAGCAACTCAGAAATACTACGCCTTCGCTCAGTTGGTTTCCCGCCTTGGCAAGGACGAAGACTATACCATTGATGAGCGCACACATACCGCCAGCCTTACTGACATGGGCGTGACCAAGATGGAGAGGATGCTGAAGCATGAAGGTTTGCTCGAAGGGCCTGACCTTTATGACCCCTCCAATTACTCTCTCACTCAATATCTGGACAGCGCCCTTAAAGCTCATGCCTTGTTCAGGAGGGACAAGGACTATGTGGTTAAGGACGGACAGGTCATCATCGTGGATGAATTCACGGGCAGATTGATGTTCGGCAGGAGATATTCTGAGGGATTGCATCAAGCCATTGAAGCCAAAGAGAGGGTAAAGATTCAACGAGAATCAGTTACCATGGCTACTATCACGTTCCAGAACTATTTCCGCATGTATCAAAAACTGGCGGGCATGACCGGTACCGCAGCTACGGAAGCCGAAGAATTCTACAAGATTTATAAGCTAGATGTTGTGGTTATACCCACCAACAAGCCCTTGATCCGCACTGAATATCCTGACCAGATTTACAAAGACGAGAAAACTAAGTTTGCCGCCGTAGCCAGGGAAATCAAGGAATTAAATGACCAGAAAAGGCCTGTCCTTATGGGCACGACCTCTATCGAGAAATCAGAGCTTTTGTCTGACCTCCTGAAGAGAAATGGCATACCCCATCAAGTCCTAAATGCCAAGAATCATGAAAAGGAGGCAGGCATAATCGCTCAAGCTGGTCGTCTTGGAGCGGTAACTGTAGCCACGAATATGGCCGGGCGAGGGGTGGATATTATACTTGGAGGCAATTCTGATGGGCGTGACCCGGCGGAATGGCAGGAGGAACATAACAAAGTAGTCGAGCTGGGTGGGCTGCACATTGTAGGTACTGAACATCACGAAGCCCGACGTGTTGATAATCAGCTTCGGGGAAGGGCAGGAAGGCAGGGAGACCCGGGCAGCTCTCGTTTTTACGCTTCCATGGAGGACGAGATTATCCGCCGCTTTGGTGGCGACCGTATTCAGGGACTTATGCAGTGGGCGGGTATGGATGAAAATACCCCCATCGAGCATTCCTTCGCCACTAAGGCTATGACCAATTCCCAGGTCAAGACCGAAGGCTACCATTTCGATATTCGTAAACACCTTGTGGAATATGACGATGTCGTCAACACCCACCGCAAGGTGATTTATGCTGAAAGGAAGAAAATCCTCACCGGCGCCAACCTCAAAGCCAACATAATATCTATGGTCCAAGATGAAATCCGAGGGCTCTTGAGTGGAGAGAGTATCAACTCGTTAATCAAGCGTGAAATCAAGAGCCGAGTATATGACCACTTTGAACATAACCGTGGCAACCGAAATCTACAAGCCTTGCTTAGAACTATGTCCGATTGTTTCCCCATACCAGGCGGGCTCAACGGCGAAATTTTATCTGGTCTAGGCGCTGAAGAGATCGTTGATAAGTTGGTTGAACATGGGAAAAGGCTATTCAAACAGTGGGATCCCGAAATGGATGGTGAAAGCAGACAGTTGGTGGAACATCTCGTAATACCAGCGTTAATTCAAAATCACTTGACTGACCACGTTTTCGAACGTCCCGGTCGCAGGACTATTGTGCTAGGCATATTCCCCGACTTACCACCCGAGTTCAATCCCCATGCGTTATCGAGACAGCCGCTCGAACAAAGTGTCAACTACTTAGTCCATCATGCTGAAGATCTATACGAGCGCCTGGAGCGAGAGGTCGGCGTTGATGACATGCGACGACGTGAGCGCGAGATAATGCTTTGGGCTATTGACCGCTCATGGATGAATCACCTTACCGAAATGGACCGCTTGCGTCAGGGAATAGGTCTGCAGGCTGTGGGGCAGCAAGACCCGCTGGTAGTGTATAAGAGAGAAGGGCATGACTATTTTGAACAGCTCCTAGCCGGCATTCAGCATGACGTCGCCCATAGCATTTACCACGTTGGTATCGCCAAGGAAGCAGTGCCGGTGGGCAAAAGGGTTGGGCGTAATGACCCGTGCCCGTGCGGCTCGGGCAAGAAATACAAGCATTGCTGCGGAAAGTAATGGGAGTTCAAGAATTCCCCTCTTAAGATTAAGAGGGGCTAGGGGAGTTATGAAGGAAGAACTGTTTTATTGAAAGGAGGAGGGTGAAATGCCAATTTATGAGTATAAATCAAAAAATGGTGCTCATTGCAAGGCGTGTAAAGGAAGGTTCGAGGTCAGGCAGGGGATAAATGATGAACCGCTGAAAAGATGCCCCGAATGCGGCGCTGAGATAAAGAAGCTCTTCTCTCGCCCATTCCTAGGCCGAAGAGAGTCCTTTAGCCATGAAGGCCCCCTGAATTATTTGGAGGACGAGGCTGACGACTTGGAGGTGGAAGACGACCTCGCCGAAGACGAAGTCTGGGAGTGAGTGGAGAAAGATCACCTTTGCTGATGGGATGCTATTGAAGGAGTTGAGAAGGAGTGAAATTCATGGCATACGTAGCGTTTGCTGCTTATATTGGGCACTGTTTCGACCATCACCAGGTAGTGCCAGAAGCGTGACCTGCTGCGTGTGCTAAAGAAGCGAAAGAGAGAAACTCAGCTTGCGTAGCTAATGTAGTTACCCGAGTCGATCAGAAGGAGGGAGTAATGTCACAAAAAGTAACCAAGGAAGAGCTTTTAGCCAAGGCAAAGAAGCCAGCGGAAGATGCTATGAAATTGCATGCATTCTATCGGGGTAAGATGCAGACGGTGCCCAAATGCCAGGTTCGTGATTTTAATGATTTTGCCATCTACTATACCCCCGGTGTTGCTGAGGCCTGCCGGGCGATAAAGGCAGATGCGTCGAAATTTGCCGAGTTAACCAACGCGTGGAACACCATAGCTGTTGTTTCGGACTGCACCAGGGTGCTGGGACTCGGGGATATTGGTCCTAAGGCGGGCTATCCCGTGATGGAAGGAAAGTGCTTATTGTTCAAATACCTTGGTGGCGTAGATGCGGTGCCCATTTGTTTGAATACTAAAGACCCTGACGAAATCATCCAGGCAGTTAAGTGGCTGCAACCATCTTTCGCCGGCATTAATCTGGAAGATATTGCCAATCCCAAGTGCTTCTATATCCTTGATCGCCTGAGGGCAGAAGCTGAGATTCCTGTATGGCATGATGACCAGCAAGGAACAGCTACAGTGATGCTGGCCGGGTTGATAAATGCTTTGAAGATTGTGGGCAAGAAGATGAACGAGGTGAGGATTGTCCTCAATGGTTCAGGAGCAGCCAACGTAGCTTCTGCCAGACTTCTTTTCGCCTGCGGAGCAAGGGCTGAAGCTACTATTGTGGTTGATAGCACGGGCATCCTTCATCCCGGGCGGAAAGATATAGCGGAAAAGAAGAAGGAATATGCCGATAAGTGGCGGTTTTGCCAGACTACTAATGGCGAGAAAAGGACTGGAGGCTTAACCGAGGCATTGAAAGGTGCTGACGTACTTATCTCCTATTCCAAGTCAGGGCCGGGAGTAATTTTGCCTGAGCAAGTCAAATTAATGGCAAAGGATGCTATATGTTTCATTTGTGCCAATCCTATACCTGAAATCTGGCCCTGGGAAGCTAAAGAGGCAGGAGCTAAAATCGTAGCCACCGGCAGGTCCGATTTCCCCAACCAGGTAAATAATTCCGTAGGCTTTCCCGCCATATTCCGTGGCGTTCTAGATGTCGGGGCAAAGACTATCACTGACGATATGTGCATTGTCGCTGCCGGGTCATTGGCAAAATATGCCGAAGAGCGCGGCATGAATGAAGATAACATCGTGCCGACAATGGGGGAGACAGCAGCTTTTGTTCGGGAAGCAGTAGATGTGGGGATGGAAGCTCAGAAAGAAGGAATTGCCTCGGTAAAAATCAGCCGCCAAGAATTGCGCAAGAAGGTTGAGTCCATGATAAACAGTGCCAAGGCAACCCACGATGCCTTAGTAAAAGCTGGCTGCATCCTTCCAGCGGTGACCGATTAAGAGCGCCTGCCGACTTGTGTTGAAGCCCGCGGGTTATGGCGACGAGTTGAAGGGCGAGGTTACCTTCTCTGATGTTCTGGGCTTAAGCTTCGGATGTGCCGCACTCGCCGGCTTGACCCTTAAGCGTTTCCACAGCATGAGGCAGCGCCAGCAGTATCACTTGAAGGCATTCGCGTACTGCTTTGGGACTTCCCGGAAGGTTGACAATTAAGCATTTGCCGCGAGTGCCCACCACTGCTCGACTGAGCATAGCATGTGGAGTCTTCTTGAGGCTCTCAGCCCTCATCGCCTCGGCAAAACCGGGGACAATTCTATCCACCACGGCTAGAGTCGCCTCCGGGGTCACATCTCTGGGAGTGAGTCCTGTTCCACCCGTGGTGATGACAACATCTAAACCATCTTCATCGGCCCACTTAATCAGTTTTTCAATAATAAGTTCCTTCTCATCGGGAACGATATCGTAATTTACAATGCGAAAGTCCGTACGGAAAAGGATTTCGCGAATAGCCTCTCCGCTCTTGTCCTGACGCTCTCCTCTTGAGCCCTTGTCACTGATGGTCAATATCCCTGCGGTAAACATCTTCTCATAACTCCCCTTGCCCCTCTTACCTTAAGAGGGGGATCTTGACACTAGGAGATGTTGCTCTGCTTGTTCAGCAGAAGA
>JALHUO010000081.1 GCA_022866545.1 Dehalococcoidia bacterium
CAAGGCCAGAGGAGCCAGGTCCATGATATACGGTTTAACACCAGCCGTTCGCAGCGTTCTGACCAGAGCATCAACCAGATTACGCGGGAAGGTGACCAGGAAAATGCGACTTTCTCCCTTGGTCAAAGAAGGAAGGCGCTGGTATGAAAAGTAGACCTCCTCCAGAGGCGTCGGGATCGTTCTCCTCGCCTCACGCCTTATCGCCTCGGGAAGCACAGCGTCAGGCAACTCGGGAAGAGAGATGATACGATACAGAGAATCATGCCCGCTTAAAGCGGTGATAACCTTGTCTGCCTTGACTCCTGTCTCCTTGAATAGTTGTTTGACCTTATCTGCTACCTGGGCTTCATCAACGACAAGCCCTTGACTGACCAGGCCTGGGTCCAGCGGCATGCTGGCCCATTTTTCTATCTTGTCGTCCTTGACGACCAGCAGGTTGATGCCGGTATCTCTGATGAATAAAGTGGTAGCTCTTTTCGCCATGTTGATTTACCCTTTATAGCCGTAAATATCCAGGGTGATGGTAGCTTTTGAGCCACCGATATCCATATTTACGCTCCTCACATCAGCGCTGGCAAACCTGTCATCAGTTCTTATCGTGTCAATGAACTGAAATATGTTCTCCAGTGTACCGCTAACCGGCAATGTCAGGGAGACAACAGAATAGGTGACACCCCCTACCGTTTTGCTGGCGGGTCTCGGGAAGGTGAGGGAGTCCAGGTTCACGCTACACTCATCAGCAATGTCAAACAAATACTCACCGTATTCGATGCTCTCCACCGATTCAGGGAATTTCACCCGACTTTCCTCAAGCGATGATTGAGCAGAAGCCAGCTGGTCTTCCAGGCTGTGTTTGCTGGCAGTAAGCACGACCGACCGAGCTTGGGCCGCATCCAGCCTGTCGTTGAAGGCACTCCGTTCTCCGGCCTGCCGGAAGTAGAACATGCCCACCACGACGATGGCCGCCACGATGACCACCGCGCCCAGAACCAGTAACGCTTTCCTGCCTATCTTCATAACCTACTCGGTTTCCTCCTAATCTGTCACATTTTTAGGCGGCATTTATATGCCGCCCCTTAGCTAAAACCCAAATCCCCAAAATCCAAATAACAAATGAAATCCAAATGCTTAAATGCCTAAACTAGTTCTTCTTCTCATTTGGGTTTTGAACTTTGTCATCTTCCCATTCATTTGGCCTTTGAGCTTTGTCATTTGTCATTATTTGAAGTTACGGCTCCTATAGCCGGCTAACCTCCCACGAATCAATCCTGTAAATAAACCGACCTGCAGTACACCCGGGGAAGTTGAGGACTCCAAAACCTGTTTCTGGATAATCTAGGCTTGTACCGGGCCATAAATCCACCTCGACACTACCGGCTATAGACCCATAGAAATCACCTTGAGGCTGTATGAGCGACGTGCCCTCAACCGACATAATAAATACGGGGTCGGTCACGCCTGCTTCCGTGTTTGGTTGAAAATAGATATCCCCTACAGCTATAATAGCGCCCTCACCCACCAAGGTACAATGCCCACCTATCGAAAGTGCTTTTTGGGGGTCAGCAGAACTGCTCTCAACGAAGATAGTATACCCGTTTAGGTCAAGGGTAAAATCGTTGCCAGTCGTGCCGACCAATGTGTCACCGCTAATGTAAATAGTCCCGGTAAGGGTTACAGTAATTCCAGCCGTACCTGATTTGATTTCCAATTCACCGTCTCTATAGAACGGCCCTAACTCCGTGTCGTTGTTGAGTATCATAATGTCTGAACCGTATGACTCCTCGTCTTCTACATCCTCAAAGTACCAATCACAAAGTTCCCCCGCTGTTGGCCAGGCACCACCATAATCCGCCTGCGGGGAATGATTTCCTGTTGAAGGGTTGACCTCAGTCCCAGGTTTGAGGGTAATGCCACCCTTGCTGGTAATAACGTTGTTCGTTATGCCGGCAAAATCACCGTATATACTGGTACCGTTAATATAAGCGTCTATTTTGGTCCCAGTGCCATTGCTAGTGGCTGTTGATTCGACGCGATAAATTTGAGTTACATTATTCGCCCGTGTTATGGTAAAATCCACATTCTTGCCATTAACACCAGATATATTGTAGGACCGGCTCAAGTCTCCACCACAACCAGTTGGGATGTCTACTTGATTCTGTATCTTCCACACCGCCTCCTCCGCCCCGGCATCGGCGGCATAAAGCTCAGCCGCCCCCGTCTCAAATACGTGACCGGCCCTAAGCCCGCTGACCATATAGGACAGCACGGGACCGCTGATGAGGCCCACGACAACAAGGACCAGAAGCGCCAGGATCAGTATATATCCCTTTTCGTCTCTGATTAGTCTTTTCATGTCAATTTTCCTTACCTGAACCCGCATTATAGCAGATATTGGTTACTACTAGTATAGCCTAATCATATTTGCCGTCAATAACTCATCAGTAATAGTACTAAAGGCCTATGATCTTGTCACCCTTGTGTCATTGCGGTGAGCCAAAGCCCTGAGCATAGCGAAGGGGAAGCGTGGCAATCCCTATTGCCCCCACTGAGATTGCTTCGGCTGACTTCGCCAGCCTCGCAACGACAAGGGGGGATGTCATTGCGCCTTTCAGTTTTTGTCATTGCTCTAAACAAACCCAAATGTCAAAGCTCAAATGACAAACAAATTCCAAATGTCAAAATTGCCTCTTCCGTTAAATCTCCCCCTTAGAGTAAGGGGGGAAAAGGGGGTTACTCTCATAGTTTTCAGAACTCCCCCGCCTGCCAAAGCACTTGTTCGGCGGGCAAGCCTTGCCCCTCTGATCCTTCGACTTCGCTCAGGACATGCCTTAAGAGGGGGGCTTGACCCCACCCGGGTCAGGCGGAGATGAACTCCGCCACTACATTTGACTCACGACACACCCACTACTATTCCAGGCCGAGAGAGAAATGCAGGGCCTCCTCTACCGCCTTCAGCTTTTCAGCACTGAGAGCGGTCAATCGTTCACGCAGACTGGTTTTAGCGATTGTGGTGATAGTGTCCAGATTGATAACACAGGCACGGGGCACGTCATCCTCATCTCCTAACGGCACCTCTGATGGAATGCCGCGGATGCGGGTGGTCAACGGGGCCACCATTACCAGTTCTCGAACAACATACGCTTCATTGCGCGACAGCAGCAGCACAGGACGCTTCCCGGCAGGCGAGGCCAGTTCCGCCCACCATATCTCGCCTCGCTTCACTACCAGGGCTCCGTAGCCAACACGGTGCTGCCCGCTCTGTGAGCAACCTCAACCTCCTCAGGTGACTCCGGGTATTGCTGGTACCCGCGCACGTAGTCTTTTATTGCCGAGGACTCCCGTTCCTGCTTGAGACGCGTCTCGACCGCGCGGCGGAAGAACTCGCTCCGGCTTTCCCCTTTGGCTCGACGCTCCATTTCCACAGCGGCTAGAATGTGCTCCGGCAGGCTTATCGCAACCTTAGCGGTCTTACCCATAATAACGACCTCCCAACACTATTCATACCACAGTATGAACCATCGTTCCCGCTCTGTCAACTGCATAAATCACCTTCTCCCTCGAGTCTCCCCCTTGGAGTAAGGGGGACAAAGGGGGTTACTTTCACGACTGTCATAACTCCCCTGGCCCCTCCGATCCTTCGACTGCGCTCAGGACATGCCTTAAGAGGGGGAATTCTGGACAAAAGTCATGGAATCAGGTCCCTCAAGTGGCAAAGACGGGCTAGTTCTTTGGACTTAAGTATTTGGGTTTTGAGCTTTGAACTTCGTTTGACATTTGAGCTTTGTCATTTGGATTTTGTTTGAGCTTTGGGCTTTGGAATTTGGCATTCTGCATGGACGGGGTCTTCCTGCGCACGCGACATGGAGAAAGATGCCGCCACCACGTCTGCGCACGTCATGCGGGGTGTCTCGCACCTAGACCCACATCGGAGCAGGCATCATCATCCTGTACGTCGTCAGCCTGGGCTCTTCCGTCAGAAGTGTTTCAACCTGCCGGAGCAGCTCCTGCGTTATCGTTGATCGCGCCCATGCCCTCCATGCTTCAAGACTATCCCACGTGCTTACCATGGCGACGACAGAGGCATTTTCCTCGTTGACCAGATTTTCCATGCCTTTGAAGCCCTCATATTGCGTGGCGTGGGACTTCAGCTTGAGCAACATCGGCTCCAGGTCTGTGTTTTTCCGTACCTTACATCCTACGATACCTTTTACCATTCCGCCTCCTTTACGATCATCCCTGTGTAGGCACTGCAGGAGAGACGCCCGTCCTTGCCCGGGATAATCTCTCTCACATAATTATAGCACAGCCAACAAGCGTCGACCCCAATGGCTTCTCCCTTCGATATCTTTGCGAGGTTAGTCTCCTCTCCCTGCAAGGGGAGAGGACTGAGGTGATGGTGAGAACAAGTGATGCTAAGTTTCCCCCTCACTCCAACTATCTCCCGCTGGGGGAGGGAGGATCGGCTGGATTTTCAAATGCCGGGAGTCAAGCGAAAAGTGAAATCCAAGACCCAAAATCAGCTTTACTCAGGAAAGACCTCGCCACTCCTGCAAGGAAATCTTCCTTACCATGATCTGTTCCACTTCCTTGAGAAGCGTCTTGAGCTGGGGCACTGAGTATTCAGCATTGCGCGGAATAGCCAGGGTATGTGTCCCATAACGCATATAAAAATGACGCCCACCTGGCTCAGGTGGGCTAAAACCTAATCTAATTAGTTTCCTTGTGAAAACTCTTCGTTTGCACGGTGCCCATCTAGCCAGGGGCCCTAGCTTCCTCAAGTACCGGTATGCCCTTGTTTAAGTCGAGTCCATCTATGATGGGCAGGTAGTCACCATGCCTTATCTTAACCAAGAGCCACCCTTCGAGAACTGCTCTAAGTTCAATTTGGCACCGATAGAGTGTTTGACCAAAAGCAATCGTCCCAGGGCATTCAGGGATCTTGCCACAGTAGGTACCATCTTCAAGCTTTTCATACGCAGCCTTGCTCATCGCCCGCTCAACGTATTCCGTCAACATGATTATCCGTCCGCAGAAATTATATATAGGCCAACGAACACTGTCAAAAGAAGCTGTTCCGAGTGTAAGTAAGGAATCCTTCAGAGATTGCTTCGGGGCTTTCGCCCCTCGCAACGACAAAGAGGGGCAATGTCATTGCGGTGAGCCAAAGCCCTGAGCATAGCGAAAGGAAAGCGCGGCAATCCCTATTACCCTCATCGAGATTGCTTCGATTAATCTCATCAGTCTCGCAATGACAAAGAGGAGAAATGTCGTTGTGAACTCTTCGCTTTTGTCATTCTGAGCCGCAGGCGAAGAATCTCACTTTCGCTCAGGGTAAACTCCGCGTGGCAATCTCTATCCCCCTCCCCGAGATTGCTTCGTCCCGATAAATCGGGACTCGCAATGACATAGTAAAGGATAAAGGTTCCGCGTTTTGACCTGTCATTTTGATTTTTAGACTTCTGTTATGTGCCCTGCCTGGGCTTGACTTCATATGTCCTCGTCTCGCTTCGTCCGCCCACGGTAGCGGTCACCGTGAAGTTAAGCGCAACGCCAGGCGGAAGCACGCCAGGCGGTTCACACCTAGTTTTGGGCTTTCCCGTAACAGGGTCAATAGTGACATCAATATATTCAGCCACTGTGGTAGTGGAATTAAGAGCTAGAGGAGTGCCAATATAATGCTCTCGCTGGAGTCTCCTAAGTCCACCGGACATATCTACTAATCTATAAATAACCCCATGCTTATTACTGGCCCCGTCAGTCCAGTTTAAGGTGAGAAGACAATTCGCACATCCACCCTCCTTCACATTTTGAGCCATCATGACATCCGGGCTGACCCAGAAGCCAGCCTGCTGCACCTGGCGAATAGCGGTCATTTGGTTAGAGATGCGGGTGGTGAAAGTAAACACCTGAAAAGCAGTGGCGGTAATGGCGACGCCGACGAGACCGGCAAGAGCTACAACTATTACCAGCTCAACCAGACTAAAACCCCGCTGGCCTTTCTTTAGCTTTTTCATCTTCATTTCAATACTGTTTGGTATTTGTAATTTGGAATCTGGTATTTCATTTCTGTGCTTCTATATCACGATTCTCTTATATAGCCCTCCAGAGTGATTTTTACACTGCCCTGATGCCAGGCGCTATTGTTGTCAATAAAGGTATATATTTCCTTGTCCTGGTGCTTAATCACCAGTGCTATCTTTTGAATGCCGGTATCAGTGGGTGATGGCTTATTGTCGTCGGTATCGGTATCCCAAGGTACACCTATTATGACATTCTCCACAACCGAACCATTACCGTTGACACTGCACATAGCATAACCAGCAGGGATGCTTGCGCTTGGGGTTTTTTCGTAGGTGGCTTGGCCATTCACCAGAGTAGAGTTGTAACCCTGGTTCTTAACAAATTCCAACTGGCTGCGAGCCAGGCTTTCGGCAATGGTCCGCTCATCAGCATGGATGAGAGCCGAGGTGGCAGCGGACATGAAGCTGAAAAAGGCGACACTAATTGCACCTATAAGACCTATAGTTATCAGCACCTCAACCAGAGTAAACCCCCGGGAGCTGCCTTGAAAGACTTTCCTTGCCTGGCTAGTCAGTGCTACCTTTTTCATTTTTCCCACATTGCCTAGTCTGAAATCCAAATATCAAAATCCAAATGACAATTCAAATCCAAACGCTTAAATGCCAAAGCTATTTCTTGCTCCTTTTGGGTTTTGACCTCCGTAATCTGTCATTGCCTCCTTCATAACCCTCACTAACCTTTTATCTGACCATATACGGAATACAAAGCTGAGAACATGGTTAAAACAATGAGACCGACCACTAAACCCAGGATTATCGTTATCACCGGCTGAATGAGCCCCAAAGCCGTGTTGGTCTTATCATTAGCCTCGGCCTCAAGGCTATCGGCTACAGTAGTCAGCGTATTCTCGAGGTTACCGGTTTCTTCCCCGACGCCCACCATCTGCGTCATCAAGGGCATTATCAACTTTTCCTGGGTCATAGGTTTGGACAAGCCTTCGCCTCTGATCAGTTTCTGCTGAACTCTGGTCATACTCTCCTCAATAGCCTTATTGCCAATACCGCGAACGGTTGCGCCCAAGACTTCCGGGAGGGGTAAGCCAACCTTGATCAGCAATGACATAGTCCGGCAGCAGCGGGAAAGCTCACCAAGCTGGATAATACGCCCAAATACAGGCAAACCAAGCATCGTGGTATCCCAGCGGTATCTCCCGGGTGGTGTCCTCCTATAGATATAGATTACAGCGACAACGATTACAAGCCCGAGCAGAAGAAAAAGCCCGTAATGGTTGGTCCAGTTAGTGAAGCCCATAAGCATTTTCATAAGCGTAGGCAAGCTAGCGCCAAGTTGAGAATACAGGTGAATAAAAGTGGGAAAAACCTTGGTGACCATCACCACTATCACAACAATCATGACAATGACCACGACAACAGGATAGGTCAAGGCACTTTTAATCCTCTTCTCGGTGACGATCACCTTCTCTATATAATCACCCATTTGCCGCAACACCACCTCCAGGTTACCACCTTGCTCACCGGCAGCTATTGCCCGAGAGTACATTGAAGAGAAAGCTCGAGGGTGCTTGCCTATGGCCTTGGACAACGAGCTACCACCACGAATATCCGAGGATATCTCACCAATTGTCTTCTTCAAGGTTTGGTTAGTTATCTGGTTCTGTAATAGATCTAATGCAGTAACAATATCGGTGCCGGATTCCAGGAGTAATGCCATCTGGCGGGAAAACATCACTATTTCGGCTGGCTTTATCTGGGAAAAGAGAGATAGCAGTTTTTCTTTATTAATGAGAGGAAGCGTTCCCTTAAGGCTAGCTACCTTATAGCCGCCGTAGCCCAATAGCTCGGCTGCCGCCTCTTCACTGATAGCCGAAACCTTGCCTTTGACTAATCTTTTGTCTTCAGTGTAGGCCGTATAGGCAAAATCCATCTATCACCTCCAAAAAACTAAGCTGTAACGTAGGCGTTACGCAGCACTTCAGCAGGAGTGGTAATACCATCCTTCACCTTACGCATGCCATCATTCATCATAGAAGTCATTCCGTCCTTAAGAGCCTGAGCCCGGATAACGCCGCTGCTGGCTTGATTACAGATCATTCCTCCTATCGCGTCACTCATATTCAAGATCTCGAAGATTCCGGTGCGTTTCAGGTAACCGGCATAGGCACAGGACTTGCAACCTGTTCCATACATGAACGTGGTCTGTTTCTCCCCCAATTCCCTTTCATAAGCCATCTGTTCCACCAGCGGAGCCTCGATAAGGCGACCGCAGTCGGGGCAGACGCAGCGAACCATCCGCTGGGCAACAACGCCGATAACCGCTGAGGCTACCAGGAAGGGCTCCACCTTGAGGTCAACGAGACGGGAGATCACGCTGGCGGTATCATTGGCGTGGATAGAAGACAGCATCAGGTGCCCGGTCAAGGCCGCCTGGACAGCTATGTTAGCTGTCTCAGGATCGCGTATCTCGCCAACCAATATCACATCAGGGTCGAGACGAAGTATGGACCTCAAGCCGCTGGCAAAGGTAATGCCAGCCTGGGCGTTGACCTGAATCTGGTTAATGTCCTTAAAGCGGTACTCAGCAGGGTCTTCAATAGTAATGATGTTTCTGCCCTGAGTATCGAGGGAGTTGATTGAGGCATATAGAGTAGTGGTCTTGCCGGCTCCGGTAGGACCGCTAATTAGAATCATGCCGTAGGGAATTTTGAGCATCCTTTCATACTTCTCCAGAGTATCGGGCAACATACCGAGCTCCGCTAATCCCAGCGCGGCCAATGACTTGTCCAGAAGCCGGAGGACTGCCGTCTCACCCGAGACGGTAGGAGCGGTGGCGACTCTCACATCTATCTGTCGCCCTTTAGCCTCGGTAGAGAATTGACCGTCCTGAGGACGAAAATGGTCAGCAATATTCATTTGGCCCAGGATTTTAATTCGCGAAATGAGCGCGCGATGCACACTTAATGGTAAAGACATTGTATCCTGAAGAGTGCCATCTATGCGGTAACGCACTCGCAACCTATCTTCTTCCGGCTCGATATGGATGTCAGAGGCGCGGGCTTTGACTGCCTCATCAACTATAAGGTTGAGGGCCTGGACCAGCGGAGTATCGGTAGTGACCCTGATGGCAAGTCTCTCATCGGTTTCTTCAGCCGGTATGTCGATGTTAGAGACCTGCCTTTCAATTTCACTGAAACCCTTGTAATTGAAATCAATGGCATCCCTGACTTCCTGAGCACTGGCAGCGACGGGCTTAATCCTCATCCGGCTCTGGGCCGCCAGGGCCTCCAGGGCAAAGATGTCGGTGGGGTTCGCCATGGCCACTTCCAGCGTCTTACCGGATATAGTCAGTGGTATGGCATTGTATCTTCTAGCCATCGCTTCGGGAATCAATTGCAGCGCCTCAGGCTGGGGCATCTGCCTCAGCAGTTTGACGTGGACCTTACCTGTCTTGACCGGCTTCTCCGCTGCCCGAGCAGGCAGCTCTTGAGCCACAGGTTCAAAGACCGGTTTTTCACTCAACTTAACGACTCTTATATGCTGGTGCTCGGCAAATTGCCGGGCGTCCGGGCTAAGCTCCACCACTACCAGAACGACCTTTTCATCGATACCAACTTCATAGGCTTTGGTATCAAACAACATCACCTGTTCCAGGTTTACTTCCTTGTCCCCGTTCAGGAAATCTATGCCCAGCCTGTGCTCCACCTGACCCTCTTCGGCATGAGCCAGTATGTCAAAGGTATATTGAATACCCGATCGGCCTTTAATCTTGGACTTTTCCTTTATTTCGTAGCCGCGTTTGGTTAAAGATTTGACGAGTTCCTCTTTTGTTTCTAGCCTGACAGGCTCCTCCGATTTGACTGGCTTCCCGGGTTTCAAGGTTAATACTTGTCCGATTTGCTCTCCGTCAATAACCTTTATTCGCTGTTTGCGAGCCAGCTGTTTCGCCTCTTCACCAAGCCCAGGAATAGCAACGAGAATCCTGTCGAGGATTCCGCAGTCGTAGGCTCTGTTGGCGAGGCTGAAGATAGTGCCCACTTCTGCCTCACGGTCTCCAGCTGGAGCAATGCCAATAGCAACAACGTAACTGGTAAAGCCGTCGTCTCTTTGAGCCAGCATGTCAAAGGTATGCTCGATCCCCGACTTTCCGACGCGCCTCGCTTCCTCGGTTACCGCATACCCCTGTTGGTCAAGGTAGTCTCTAATCTGTGCCCTTAGCTGCGAACTACTCTCCATCTGACTTTTCTCAACATTCACTTTCTGCGAGTCAGGCAAAGTGTAATTCGCAAATTCGTTCAAGTCAACTTTCTTGACCATGTCTCAATCCAGCCCGGTCAGGACGTAACAATCTGCTCTTTTCATACTTCGAATACAATGTAGCACATGCTACTGGTTTGTCAATAGAACTTTTGGGGGGTGTCGGCAGGGGTCAGGGGATAGGGACCAGGAACCAGGGGTTAGCCAACCGTTTCTGGCAGATAAGGGACCTCAAAACAGACCCCTGATGGCCGAATGTTCGTGCCTAGGAGCCGGCGCCGAAGTGGCGTTCAATTTCACCAATGTCTTCTGCCATCCTACGCGGTTTTGCTTCCGGCGAAATCCAGCCGCCGTGCAGGGCGAGAGTAACAGCATGGGCTCTATCATTAGCATTCAGCTTACGCAGGATAGCGCTGACATGATTCTTAATTGTTTGCTCACTTATTGACAAGATTCCGGCGATTGCCTTGTTTGAATTGCCCTCAGCAACGTAGGTCAGAATCTGAGTTTCCCTCTTGGTAAGGGGAGCAGCCACGCCTTCCATAGTCTTGGCAAAACCGCGAAACTGGTTCAAGACCTGCTTGGCAAC
Organism: Dehalococcoidia bacterium; assembly: GCA_022866545.1. Lineage (GTDB taxonomy): Bacteria > Chloroflexota > Dehalococcoidia > GIF9 > AB-539-J10 > RBG-13-51-36. The sequence goes on from JALHUO010000081.1 coordinate 10,882, forward strand.
TCGGGGTCTGGTCATCAAATTCTCATTGATGGGGTATTCGCCGCTGCGTACCCGTCTTATGGTATTCGCCAGCTCATCGGCAGTGGCCCTCTTGCTCAAGCAACCCGCAGCAGCAGTCTTAATGACTTCAAAAAGCTCCTCATCGTTAGGGTCGGGGCTCAGCACTATCACTTTCGTATTCGGGTAGTACTGGGAGATTTTTCTGCCCAGTTCAATCCCGCTGAGGCTGCTCAGGTCGGAGCCAAGCAAAACGACATCAGGGAGATTGGCCTCAATTGTTTCCAGTGCGTTCTGAGCAGGGTCGCATTCCAATACCTCCAGGTCGGATTGTCGGGACAGTGCCTCGCGCACTCCGGCTCTGAAAATTGCCTGCTCATCAATTATCATTACTTTGATTTTATCCATCAATTCCCTCCTCGTGAAGGCTCAGATCGGTGCTTCAAAGAGCCTCATGGTTATTTTAACTCAGCTCCACCGGTCTATCGTATAACGTAGTTGCTTCCAGTGTCAATATTATATCATCTCGGGTCGTCAAGCATTCAAAGGGCTGCACTAATCCAGCTAGGTAACACTTCACGTGTTTGTAACGTCGGGCGATAACTCTCTATGGTCAATTCAGCCCCGAGTTGGCCGGACATGGAGATCTCTGTTCCCAGCCACGCCACAAGGTCGCCTGGTCGCTTCGGTCCTTCACAACGACGAGAAGAGTCGTCACATAATCATATGAACAGGGACAGAGGGTCTTGACAAGCGTCGTTGCCGTAGTATAATAGTAGTGGGCCAAAAGTACCAAAGAATGGCGCGGCAGGATGAATAGGCGAAGATCTAATATAGAAATTATAGCTGACATGCTCCGAGTCGGCGAAAATGGCGCCGGCAAGACGGAAATTATGTACACCGCTAATATGAGCTATTCCCAGATACAGAAATACCTCGGTTTCCTCTTGAGCCATGGATTCATTAACAAAGTAAAGCTAGGAAATCCATCAGTTTCCTATCAGGTAAGTGAAAAGGGAGGAGAGCTACTTAGAAATATAGACAGCATAGTTGAAGTACTCGAGTTTCGAAACGGCAACAACGGCCACGGAGCTTGAGGCTCGAATGTTGTAGAATTACCAGGGGGTGCCCGGCAGCAGAGTGAGGTCACCCCTTGTTTAATATGAAAACAATGTAAGGAGCTAGCATGATAGGAGCGGTACATGTCTGAGAAAAGAATGCTGATAGTAGATGCCGAACTGGTGAAGAGAATAGATGACAACCGTGGTGATCTGGGGCGGTCCGACTTCATCAACTTTCTCATTGAGAGCGAGTTGAAGGAGAAGGAAGACGGTAAGAAGCAGGGCAGCATAACCCGGGAAGAATTTCACCAGTTTCAGGAAGGCACGAAGGAGCTATTGCGCAGTTTCCTGGAGTTCTTCATCAGCTATGGGTTGGAGTTAGGCAAGCAACCCAGCGATAGCGAATTCGAGCACCTGAGCCACAAATTGCAGACTCTGGGCGGCTCGGCAAAAGCAAAAAGCTCCTAATCTCCTCGCATTTTTCGCCGCGATCACATTCTCCACAGCTTCAACTAGAACTATCTTCTAGAACATAATCTCTTCCCAAGCTATTCCACTATTGTCATACTGTCATCAAGATAGCTATTTCCGCTTTGTCATGCCGAGTGACACGGGGGAAAGCTGGAGGGACAGTCATGACAGGACCGATCGAGTTACTGCGTCAGGGCAGAAAAGAGGAACTGTGGCAGATGTGTTGCGGCTTTCTCAACCTCAGTCTGGAGCAGTTTATGGCTATTCAGAAGAGGCTGCTCTTAGAGCAGATTGAGCTATTAGAGAACAGCGAACTGGGCAGAAGGGTGATGGGGGGTGCTATGCCTGAGACGATAGAAGAATTCCGAACACAGGTGCCGTTGACCACCTACGCCGATTACCTACCAGAGCTTGTGGAGAAGCAGGAAGAGGGATTGCCGGCAAAGCCCGCCATGTGGGTGCACACTGTGGGCAGGATCGGTGAGTATAACTTCAAGTGGGTGCCCTTATCTGAGAGGTTTTTGCATGAATTCGAGCGGATAGCCGGTGGAGTTGGTCTTCTGGCTTCCTGCAATGCCCAGGGTGACTTCCTGGTGAAAGAACATTTGAAAACCCTGGCCACGATGGCAACCCGTGATTACGGGTCAGGTATCGTGGCCCATTTGATGCAACAGGCACTCGGCTTCGACCTCTTGCCCTCTGATACAACGGACATGACATTCCAGGAAAGAGTACAGGCCGGCGTCAAGGAAGCTTTATCTCAGGGACTTGACGCCTTCGGCGGTTTGCCGTCAGTCCTCGTCTATGTCGGCGAAATGTTTAGGCAGGGCGTAATAAATATGGACGCTCGTTTTCTGCTATCGCATCCCAGGGCATCTGTTTGCTTCTTGAAAGTATTAATCAAGAGCAGAATCGCTGGTCGTCCCTTGTTGCCCAAGGACTTGTGGCCGGTCAAGGTTGTCGTGGGGGGCGGCGCCGATAGCGCTATCTTCGCAAAGAAGGTAGAGGAACTCTGGGGAAGGCAACCTCTGGAGATATACGGTGCCACCGAAGGTGGCGTTTATGCCACCCAGACCTGGGACCATGAAGGTATGACTTTTATTCCCAATCTGAATTTCTTCGAGTTCATCCCCGAAAGAGAAATGTTCAAATGGCAATTGGACCATTCCTACCAGCCAAAGACCATTCTGCTGGACGAGGTGAAGGCCGGACAGAAATACGAGATAGTCGTCACCAACTTTCACGGCGGCATTATGACGAGGTATCGGATCGGTGATGTGATAAAGATAACCTCATTGAGGAATGAGAAACTCAATATTGATATTCCCCAGATGGCGTTCGATAGCCGCGCTGACGACCTCCTCGATATTGCCAGTCTTGGTCGGGTGACAGAGAGAGTGATCGGGGAGGCGATTGCAAACACCGACCTTCCCTACGTTGATTGGGTGGCACGCAAGGAAATAGTTGATGATAGGCCCCTGTTGCACATTTATCTCGAATTGAAAGACGTTTATATCGCCAGCGAAGAAAGCCTGGCGACAGCAATACGAGAGCAATTCAAGAGACTGGACAGAAAGCATCGTTGCAACTTCTATCGACTTATCGGGGATATGGAGAATGTGCTTGGCTTGAAGCCTGTGGAGGTCACTTCCCTTCCCCAGGGCGCCTTCTCTAACTATGTTGCCCGACGACAGTCTGAAGGAGCGACTATGGAGAGTCTAAGACTCCCGCGTGTTAATCCCTCGGAAGAAGCGTTGTCTCTGTTAAGAGCTCCCAAGGTCGTGGTGGAGGCTGTGCCGGCGACGGAAGCCGAGCGTGCGGCTGCTTGATAGCATTAGTCTAGTCCACAGAAAATTAGGATACCCCGCAAAGACCGAAAGGGCGAGGTCAAGATCTCGCCCTTTCGTTTAGCACTTCAAGTCCTTCGAAATCTTATCGGCAGCAGGTCAGTACGCAAAAGGTGAAGGTTCAAGCCCATCTTGTGCCCAAGAGTCTTGACTGAAAACACTTGGTACCTTAAGGTATTACCTTAGTTATCTTGACAGCTTTCAAATTTACGTGAATAATACTTCGTATTAGAGCGATTCGGGGCTCACAATGGTATTGATCAAGAGCTCAGAATGACGGGAAACTTGTGTTAGAATTCATGTAGCTGATCACATGATGATGGTATTATGAACTCTCAGTATTTTTGGTTTCCGCTAATCGCTACGGTTGTTTATATCCCATTGTTTGTTATTTTGCTAACTAACCGGCCATGGCAACAAAGGCACAGGCTTTTTTTCCTGTTTCTGATTCCCGCCGTACTCTGGAGCTTCACCACGTTCCTTAGTATGAAGGGCTGGCTCACACACATCACGCACAATACAGAGCTCGATGTAAGCATTGTAATTTGTACTGCTATTTTGATGTTCGTCCAATTCCATTACCTCGTACGTTCCTTTTATCAGTCTGAGCGCATCAACATGCCATTGGCTTATATCTTCCCGATAGCCACCGTTGTTCTCCTGGTTTTGCCTATCCCACAGGATATCAAGTTTACTTTCAACGGCAACGTTGTCCAATATGGTCCCGGTGTTATTGCGATATATTCACTTTTTCTTTGCACGGTAGGCGCCAAGGATATATATTCCTTAATGCAGAAACGCAGGCTTTCGCCCAATCCAGCAGAGCGTAATCAGATTGTTTATCTATTTGCTTCTATTGCAATCTTCGCGGTGTTCTTTCTTATCGGTATTGGTGGAGGCGAATTTCCCGTATACCATATCGGCAACTTAGTCGTTGCCTGCATCTTGACCTATGCTGTGGTAACTCATCGTCTGGTGGACATCAACGTCGTATTCCGCCAGGCTCTTATATATGTAGCCCTCTACGGCACCGGTGTTGGCATTGTATTATCGCTTTTCAGCCTAGCTTACCGATTCACGGGCTTTGAGCTTGACCTTGCCTCTCTAACGATAACCATGGGCCTGGGAATTCCCTTTATCCTGATTCTTGCTCACAAGGTACATAACGTTTGGCAGAAGAAAGTGGAGAATGCCTTCATGGGAGCGAAATCCTTCTACCGCAGGCAGTTATCTCAATTCATCGCAGGACTGCATAGCGTTCCTTCCTTAGAGCAGATGGGCAACGGCTTCGTATCACTGCTCGCCCAGTCCGTCGATTGTCGGCGAGCTTGCCTGCTTTTGCCCCAGGTTGGAAATGGAGGCTTTGCTGCTCAATTTGTCTACCCTCCCGTGGAGGACAATCCCATCGGGGAGTTGAAGTTGAGGCAGGATAGCCCTGTTGTGACCTGGCTGGAACGCAAGAATACCATATTGCCGGAAAGGAGTCTCACCATCTTTCCTGAATTCCAGTCTATGTGGGAGGAGGAGAGAGAGGAAATCAAGTCGGCCGAGGTGAAGATGTTTGTTCCCTTGATGAACGAGGGAAGAATTGTGGGGATAGTAGCAACAAGCGAGAGGCGAGACGGGAAGCTTTACACCGTCGAGGACATTGATTTGCTGGAGTCCATCACACGTCAAGTGGCGGCAAGCATGGAGAAGGAGTATTCCCGCGAGCGCCTGAGAGAACAAGACCAGGAAACAACCCTGCTTAACCGCCTGACTTCAATTATGACCTCCAACGTGAGTATTCAAGTGATATTTGAAGGTTTCGCCCAAGAATTGAAGAAGGTGGCGGATATCGACTGGGCAACCATTGCTTTGATTGATGGAGATGAGGTCTACTTCATGGTTCTATCCAGCATCATAGGTTCTGCCTGGCAGCCGGGACAAAGGATACCACTCGAAGGGACGGCTACAGAGTTGGCGTGTCGCGAGAGGCATGCCGTATACGAAGCTGATCTGAAACGGCAGCACAAGTTCTGGACCTCGGAGGGTCATTTGCAGCAAGGAGTTCGTTCTGTTGTTCATCTGCCCCTTGGTGTGGCAGACCATACTATCGGCAGCTTGATTTTGGCCAGTCGCCAACCCAATGCCTACAGTCACAGTCAAATACAACTTCTGCAAAGGGTAGCTTCGCAGATTGCTGCGCCGATCGAGAATGCTCAGCTCTATGCCCGGCTGGAACAAAAGTCCCGTATTGATACGCTTAGCGGGCTATTCAACCGACATTACTTCGAAGAGCGACTCAAAGAAGAGCTTTCCCGGCATTCTCGTTACGGCGATGTGTGCTCCATATTCATGATTGACCTGGACAACTTCAAGGCCTATAACGATGTCTATGGGCATCCGTCCGGGGACGTCCTTCTAGGCCAGATAGGAAGAATTATCAGAAACTCTGTGAGGAATGTTGACCTCGCCTTTCGCTACGGTGGCGATGAATTCGTCATCATTTTGCCCCAGACAGGCAGGGATGCCGCCTATGTCGTAGCGGAGCGGGTTCGAAGTCAGATTGCCGATTAGATGGAGAAAAGGGCAATCGCCGTGACCTGCAGCATCGGTTTAGCCAGCTATCCTGCGGATGGGATGCTGTCCGGTGAACTTGTTGATGTGGCTGACACTGCCCTCTATAGTGCCAAGCGGACGGGAGGTAATCGCATCTTTCTGTCCTCCAATATTCTGTCCAAACCGCCGGATGACGGAGAGAATTTTGCGGTCACTGCCAAACCCGGTAGTTTGACTGAGGTCTATGACATAGCCTCGGCGGTGGAGACCAAAGATCCTTATACTTATGGTCATTCCAAGAAAGTCAATGTTTACGCCGCGGCGTTGGCGGAAAGGATTGGATTATCGCCCGATGAGGTATCTGCCTTGAGCGCTGCTGCTTTGCTTCACGACATTGGGAAAGTCGGCATTTCCGATAAAGTGCTCAACAAAAAGGGAAAGCTCACTAAGGAAGATTGGGAGGCAATTAAGGCTCATCCCAGGTTAGGGGCAAATATCATCAGTAACATACCCAGGCTGGCTCCTTCTGTGAATAGCATTTTGTATCATCACGAGAGGTGGGATGGTACCGGCTATCCTGAAGGGCTGAAAGGGGAAGAGATTCCCCTGGAGGCACGCATCCTTGCCATAGCTGATAGTTTCGAGGCTATGACCTCCGCGCGCCCTTACCGTCCTGCCCTGTCTATCCAGGAGGTAATAACTGAGCTCAGGCAGGGTGCCGCGCTTCAGTTTGACCCTAAATTGGTGGAGGTGTTTATTGACATTGTGGAGGCCGGACTTCCGAGAAGGGTGAAGATAAGTCAAGACGCATCTAGCCAACAACCCGGTTCATAATTCGGCTGGAAGCCCAAAACAGTATCAGAGAGTGAGGAATCAAGAACTAAAATGACAGGTCAGAGTTGCTGGACCCATTCAATCAATGTGCCTATGAATCTGCCAGGAAAATGAAGCAGGTTTGCATTACTATCTGTCGCCCTGATTTTCTATCGTTGATTAGATTCGTGATCTAGAATGCCATTCTGGGAAATCTATTCGTATTTCTATAGTCTATCCCTGAGAAACCTGTTCCCGTATCGCTCCCTTTTGAAAGACCTGAATAATAGATTGGACATCAAAGAGGGAGACAGTATTCTGGACGCCGGGTGTGGCCCCGGACTGGTAATAGAGAAGGTCCTAGAAGAAAACAGGGGAAAGGAAATCAGTATCACAGGTGTAGACATCAATAGGACGATGATAAGGCACGCCCACAGGAGATGCAAAGACTTTTCGAATGTGAAGCTTCAAGTTGTCGATTTGAATAGAAGCCTCGAGTTTCCCGACAACACCTTTCATAAAGTGATTTGCTCTAACACGCTCTACGCCCTTGCAGAGCCTCAAGCAGCCATTTCTGAGTTTCACAGAGTCCTGAAGCCGGGTGGTGCAATGATTATTGCCAATCCCAAACCAAACGCCGGACAAAACGCGCTCATAAGAGGACACATATCGGCACTTAATAGACTCACTCCCTTTTACAGGAAGGTTTATCAAATTCTCATATCTCTTTTGCTCATCCCCGTGAATCTGGTTGTTATCGCAATCAACAAAGTCATTGTTGAGAAGGGGAGAAGAGGACAATATCACTTTCTAACCGAAAAAGACTTAGAGAGAATTCTCCAAGAAGTCGGCTTTGCGAATATCCACACAACATCCTGCTATGCTGACCAAAACTGGCTGGTACGAGCCGGCAAATAGAAATACAGGCGAACCATATTCACATCGTTGATTATTAATTCTGTACCGAGATGCGATTCCCACGTTGACTTCTGATAAGACCTGGAATTCAGCATTTCTTCAGGAGGACGCATATATTTCGTGAGAAGCTTCTTATCGGGAAACGATAGGACTTTTCTGGCGACATGGTGATGATCTCCCAGTCAGCCTTGATTAGCAGCTTTCTTAGCTCGGCATAGGAGAACAGGTAGTAGTAGCGATAAACCGTTTTCTCCTTCAGCCTCCAAGGCACCTGCTGCTCCTTGGATCTGAACCAGAACCTTGGTTGCCCCCGGTTCCACACCGTCACAAATGCCTCTCCCTTCGGTTTCAATACCCGCCTTAATTCTTTGAATGCCTTCTCTCTTTCCTCTCTCCCTCTGATATGGTGGTAAGCCGCCACTGATATTGCCCAGTCGAAGCTGTTATCAGGGAAGGGCAGGGACACCGCATCAGCGGCGACTAGCTTGACATAAAACTTGAACTTGGTCGAATACCTCACGGCTTGTTTGAGCATAGCAGGGGAGGAATCCAGCCCCCACAGTTCGAAGCCGTGGCTGAAAGGCAAAAAATCAGGCCCGTGTGCGCAGCCGATGTTTAGCAGGTTCCCGCCTTGCCATCTTACTGCTAAAGCATCCAATTCTTCCTTCAACAAAGGCCAATGCCTTACCCCATACCAGCTTTCGGCTATTTGGTCGAAAACCTCTCTATTTGTGGTCATATATACACTCTGCTAGACTCTAACATATTATGCCATGAAGAAAGCATCTCGAACGATTTCCGGAGTAACCCCGGTGGCAGTCATGGCCAAGCCGTTTGCCTGCCCAGGGAAATGTGTCTACTGCCCCAGCTCTCCTGAGGCGCCCAAGAGTTATACCATAGAGTCTCCAGCAGTGCTTCGGGCTCGAATTTGTGGCTTTGATGCCAAGAAACAAGTTGAGATCAGGCTCAAGACACTGGCTGAGATGGGACATGCCCTGGACAAGATAGAGCTCATCATCATGGGTGGCACATTTCTGTCCTATCCCCGCGACTATCAGTACGAGTTTATTAAGGATTGCTACGACGGTTTGAACGGCATCACCTCCAGCAGTCTAGAAGAGGCCAGGAAACTGAATGAAAATGCCGAGCATCGCTGTGTGGGACTGTGCATCGAGACCAGGCCGGACTTTTGTGGAGAGGAGGAGATAAAGACAATGCTCGATTTTGGCGCCACCAGGGTGGAGCTCGGAGTTCAGACTTTGGATGATGAGATTCATTGTTTGACAAAAAGGGGACACGGAGTAGCCGAAGTCGTCTCTGCTACCAGACTATTACGAGACTGTGGCTTTAAGGTCCACTATCACTGGATGCCCGGCTTGCCGGGATCAACGCCTGAGCATGATCTGCAGCAATCACGGCAACTGTTTGAAGACGGCCGTTTTCGACCTGATGGGCTCAAGCTTTACCCCACACTGGTAGTTCGGGGGGCTGAGTTAGAGAGTTGGCATCGAGATAACCGGTATCGACCTTATAGTGATGATGTGATGATCGATTTGCTTATAGCTATCAAGACTCTGATTCCCAAATATGTGAGGGTTTCCAGATTGATGCGCGATATTCCCGGCAAATTCATTGTCGCGGGCAGTCGTGACTTAGCCATGAGAGGAACTATTAGAAAAGAGATGGAACAAACAGGTCTTCGCTGTAACTGCATTCGTTGTCGTGAATATGGTCATCGCCGAAGGGATGGTTGGCCAGTTGGCGAGCCTTGTCTGACCAGGCTGGATTATGAAACCTTGGGGGGAAAGGAGATCTTCCTTTCCTACGAGGATGAGAACGAGACATTGTTTGGCTTGCTGAGGTTGAGAGTGAATGGACAAAAAACAATAGTCAGGGAGCTACACATTTTTGGTCCTGAAGTCCCTCTAGGCAAAAGGCTAGAACAAGGCGCTCAGCACCACGGTCTCGGCGAGGGATTACTTCGAGAGGCAGAGAGAATAGCCGAGGAGGAATTCAAGGCTGCTAAGCTATCGGTGCTTAGTGGCGTTGGTGCCCGGGAGTATTACCGCTCGCTTGGTTATCGTCTGGAAGGGGCTTACATGGTCAAAGAGCTTGGTTAAGCTGCTCACACGCTGTTTGGCAATGTCGGTTCCGTACTGAGCGAAGCGAAGAATTTCAGAGATTCGTCGTTGTCCCGACCCAAGGGCGCTCCACAGAATGACATTGCTGAACGCTCTCCGACCAAACATATTGACATCGGGTAATAGCTATACTTATAATGAATTGAAGTTACGGCAGACGTTATTTGACCAATTAACAAGCTCGGAACCTTGGAGAAAACAAGGAAAGGAGAAGGACCAGATGGATAACGAGGTAAGGCCAACCTGGAGATTAGCCTGGGGACTGTGGTGGAGGATGCTTCTTATTAGCCTGGGAATATGTGTGGTAGTCGGGGGAATCCTATCCGTTCTATTCTTGGTGGGCGCGGTATGCATACCGTGGGGATGTTGCCTTGGATGGTTACCTGGATTGTAGTGATGACTTGTCATTGCCCGGATAGCTGTGGTGGTTGCAGCGACGGGCTGGGTTGCGGTAATCGGATGCGGTGTCGTGACGCCGTCTCAGGTTTCAGGGTATTGACAACGAGAGTCTCTAGCTATATTGTTATGTAAGGAACACAAGGGAGGAAACAATGGAGAAGACGTGGAAGCCCGCAACCGCTGGCATATTAGGTATTATTGCTGGAATTGTTGGTGTAATTTTCGGAATAGTTCTTGCCGCACTGGGAACGACCGGCGGAGGGATTTTGGCGATAATCGGATTGCCTGCCTTGGGAGGCGTGATCGCAGGCGCAGCAGCAATACCGCTAATATTGGGGATAGTGGCTATACTAGGCAGCATTCAGGCACTCGCCAGGAGACGCTGGGGACTTGCATTAGCCGGATCTATTTGCTCGGTTTTTTGCGTTTGGTTCTTGGGCATACCAGCGATCATCTTCGTCATCCTGGGGAAGCGCGAATTTACGTGAACTATCAGACCAGGCAGGTTGTCTGAATCAGATTCTGAGCAATCTTGAGAAGAGAAAGGAGGCAAAATGCAAAAGTATCCTTTTCTACGGTTTGCGACCACTGTTTTGAGGGTCGTGGGGTGGATAGTACTGATAGGTGGCGTTATTGTTTCGATCTATTTCGGAGCCACGACGGGTGG
>JALHUO010000082.1 GCA_022866545.1 Dehalococcoidia bacterium
CCTTGAAACTTCCTATAGAGCCGGAAACCTCTTCCACTTCGCTTAAAGATAAGAGCTCTATGAAGGGATGGTGTCCCACGTCAGACATCTTAGGGGTGAGAATACACTCGGAACAGTCCAGAGTAGGAAACGTTCTGTCAAGTTGTATCATATGGCCGCCAATGCTGGGCTCCCTCTCCACCATATACACCTTGTTCTGCCCGTTGGCAATGTCCAATGCCGCCTGCATCCCCGCGATGCCGCCGCCAACAACCAATACATTGGGATTAAGCGGCGCCTCCTTAATCACAAGAGGCTCATGGTAATAGACTCTCTTTACGGCTGCCCTGATTAGGTCTTTTGCCTTATTGGTAGCTAGTCTCTTATCATCGTGCACCCACGAGCAGTGCTCTCTGATGTTGGCATGCTCGTATAGGTAAGGATTCAACCCACCACCCTCAACAGCCTTACGGAAGGTAAGCTCATGCATCCTCGGGGAGCAAGAGGCAACCACCACTCGATTGAGTCTCAACTCCTTGATATCAGTCTTGATGAGGTCCTGTCCCGGGTCAGAACACATGTATCTGTAGTGTCGAGCGATTGCCACATTAGGTAGAGCTGCAGCATATTTAGCCACCTCTTCCACATTCACTGTGCCAGCGATATTTAGCCCGCAGTGGCAGATGTAAACGCCGATCCTTATGTCTTCCATATCATTACTCCGTTATCCTATTGCTTCAACAACAAGCTCAGCAATGTCTTTCACCTGCATAGTCTCCGCCTTGCCCATGGAGAGCACACTGTCCCTGTAGTTGAGAAAACAGTAGGGACAGGCTATAGCTATGATGTCGGCGCCCTTCCCGGCAGCCTGTTCCACCCTTATGTCAGAAAACCTTTCCCCTTTCGGGGTATCCATCCAGATTCTGCCGCCGCCACCTCCACAACAAAGCCCATTCTCGCGAGCGTCCGGAAATTCAATTAATTCTAGGCCGGGAATACTCTGCAGGACTTTCCTGGGCTCATCGTAGATATTATTATGCCTCCCCAAATAGCAGGGGTCGGAATAGATTACCTTTTTGTTTATCTTCTTGGAGAGCTTCAATTTCCCTTCGTCGATAAGTGAAGCTAGGTATTGGGTGATATGAATCACTTCGAATTTGCCTCCAAGCTCGGGATACTCATTCTTGAAAGTGTGGTAGCAGTGCGGTGAGGAAACTACCACGTTTTTGACACCATTACTGGTGAAGAGACTAATATTGTTCTGGGCCAGACTTTGGAACGTATCTTCGTGTCCGGCCTTCCTAATTGACTCGCCGCAGCACTTTGCTTCGGTGCCTATAAGGCCATAATCAACCCCAACCTTGTTGAAGATTGTGGCAACAGATCGAGCTACTGTCTTTACGTCGGGGTCGTATGAGGGGACACAGCACGGGAAATAGAGTACTTCGGTGCCCGAGGTGAATTCTTTTACCTTAGGATCCTTAACCCAGTCATTTCGCTTCTCTGGTGCTTCACCCAGCGGGTTACCTACGCCAGCAATGTTCTTGGCCGAGATTCTCAGGGCATCAGGTACAACGCCGATACCCAGGCCAGCCACGGCTCGGCGTATAGCTCTCATAACATCTATTATCTCTACGCCCCGGGGACAACGTTGAACACAAGCTCGACAAGTGACACAGGTCCAGACGTCCTCGCTCCCAAAATCAACTGCCCCCAGCTGAGCTTCATGCATGATGCGACGAACGAGAAAACTCCGGACCGTATTCCAGGGACAAATGCCGGTACAAAGACCGCATTGGTAACACAATTTGAGAGGTTCGCCGCCGGCCTCGAGTATTACATCTGTAGCTTCTTTATAGGGACTTAGCACTTCCATCTTAATACTTACCTCGACTCTCTAGAATTGGTTACGAAAAAGGGTGGCCGCACAGAATCATCGTAGCCACCCTGTTTTTTCCGTGATTTAGATTCAGCACGGCTGGGAAGTATAACAAACTCCGCCAGAAAAAGCAAGGCTGAAGGTTAGTGTTCTGCTTCCCAAAAACTGCCTTGAAAAAGAGACGTTAGGTAGCATAAAATTTCGCCAACTATGTCAATTTTCATTTGGGGTGTCTGGAGAAAGCAAAAGGCCCGCATCATCCCAACAAGAATCTATGAAGGAGGTATATAAAAAAGTAGATCAGCCGTGGAGCCGAACTGATTCGAACCGATATTACCTGCTTGAGAAACAGATCTCCTCGCCATCAGACGACAACTCTTCTCTAACACTCATTTAGTGATTTGCCGGGTCAAACTCCCACTTCTATTATTTCCTAGGAGCAAATTTCGCCGCAGCAAAGCGACACAACCTTTCGGGACCAGGTAGTTGCATATATTTAGCAACATCAGACTCTGACATGGCAACTGAAATCTGTTGCAACAACCTATCTTGAATACTTTGGAAGAACGGGCAAGTTTTACATTGATAACTGCGATCACACAATCTGAACGACACTAACTGCAATGCCTCCCAACTGTGATTCCTATCTGCCTCGGCTATAACATGATCGATTACTTTTTCCAAACCATCGAGATCAAATGGTTTAGGCAAGAAATCGGCAAGCCCGAGCTTCTTTGCCTTCTCCTCGGTTTCTTGTGACGGATAGCCAGTAATCATTATTCCGGCAATTTTCGGATCTATTTTCTTGATATACTCATAAAGCTGTAACCCGTCAATGTCCGGTAATTTCAAATCCAGAATAGCTATGTCAAACTTGCTACTGTTGACTTTGTCGATGGCTTCTTTGCCAGTACTTGCCGCCTCTACATCAAACCCATCAGCAATAAGCCACTCACGAAGTCCTTCTCTTAACAGTTCCGCGTCATCTACTATCAAGATCCTTTTCTTAGCCATTTTGCTCCTTTCGTGGAAGTGAAGAGGCTCGAACCCAATGTTCTATCTATGCCGTGCCTTCATGCTGGTCGGGATGGGTGGCCTCGTACTACCATCATGCTTGCTCCCAGAGCAAGTGCCATCAACCAAGCCAGGCGATGTCCAGATTTATTCATTTGCAGGCTTTCCATTCCCTATATGCCAACTTCCCGTCCAGCACTTAAATTTGTGATCACAATTACAGCACATCCCTTCTAATTCGTCAATCCACTGTGCTGGCTGGCAAAGTCCACTCCTGATTGCTTAGAGTGCCTAAAAAGATTATGCTCCTATCCCGCCATCAACCACTAGTATTTTTAGCTCTTTTCATCGTCATGGACGCCCAAGTAGACACTGAAAGTAGTTCCTTTCCCCAC
>JALHUO010000083.1 GCA_022866545.1 Dehalococcoidia bacterium
GTTCAACACTCATTTTGTAGGCTGAAAGACTTGCTAAGCTGGTGTTCCGGTTTTGTCAGCATCGACACAGGCAGTAAGGAGAGGCACGAGTGCCAACTCCGGCAATCGCTACCTCTTAGATTTTTGATTCGACGTAGTCAACTGCGTCTTGAACAGTCTGCAGCTTTTCGCCATCCTCATCCGGGATTTCGATTTTGAAGGCGTCTTCCACCGCGGTAATCAATTCAATGAAGTCTAAACTATCAGCATTAAAGTCATCAGCAAATGATGCTTGAGGAACCACTTCTGATTCATCAACCTCCAACAGTTCCACGATCAACTTCTTTAACTGCGCAAAGGTCTCGGTCTCACTCATTTTCTCATTCCCTTTCTGGCTCTAGTTTCTCATGCGTTGCTTCAATCATGGCTCGTATTATATCACCCCCCACGCTGTCAATGGAATTCAGTGACGTACAAAGTGATTATGATAACAGTGAGATGAATTTTGGCTCCCCGGGCAGGATTCGAACCCGCAACCAAGCGGTAGCGGGAAGCATTATAGCTAATAGTTGCGAAAAAATCAAAGCTAAAGTAAGATAGGGTTAATAAGCCAATTAAGGCTACATTTTCTTGGAAATTCCCCAGTAGCTCAATGGTAGAGCGCTCGGCTGTTAACCGAGGTGTTCTTGGTTCGAGTCCAAGCTGGGGAGCCAGTTTTATCATAGACAGGACTTCTTACAAGGCTATTACAGTCCGATGAGTAGCGAATATATACAGTCCAAAGAGGAACTTCAACAGCATCTCAGGGACACAATACAGGCTCTTGAGTTATCCTCACGTTCATTTGATGGGGGATTTGAAGGAGAGGCTAATAGGCTCGCTGCTGCTATCAGAGTTCTCGTGCATGAGACTGGCTCTTCAAAATCTTTGTTAGGTCAACTGGGGCAGAAATCCATCCAATTCTACGAAACCTCTATTCCGCGTGACCTCAAAACCATCATGACCTACAGTGGGCTTACCGCCATTGAGCAAACGCCTGAAGGGGCTAAATATGTAGCTCTCTTGGATATGTTACCTCCTGCCGCCCCTCCACGCTGGGTGAGTTTTGATGAATGGTGGAACAAAGTGATTTTCGTTGACCAGAAAGGAAGTGAGACCAGTCGTAAGGACTTGATTCTTACAGTTGCGAACAAAGACGGTGGTGCCCATGTCGACCCTGTTTTGGACGGAAAGTACGCAGACCTTTCGCGTCGCAACTCGCTTGCGTGGCGATTCACCAGCCCAAGAGGTGACTTCCCACTTGAAGGCTCGGAGAAAGCTGCCATTAGGCAAATTACCCACGAGATATTAAAGTCACTTAATCCTACAATGCTGATGATGAAGCCGAAGGTGACGGGTTTGTTATTACTTGGTGCCTCTGTAGTAGCCGAACAGAAGCAGGCAGTAGTGCCCAAAGTTGGTCGCAATGCCCCCTGTCCTTGCGGTAGCGGGAAGAAATATAAGCATTGTCATGGGAAGCTGTAATCGGACCTGTGTGGGGCTAGTTTTGCCCTGGTAAGACTTTTTTTGCCAGTTCCTCTCTTGGTGATGTCGGTTTTTTATTTCTGCTACATCCAAAATAAATGAAAATGATTCCCATACAAACTATGGTTAGTTGAGAAGCAGAAGCATTTAGCTTTCCCAACAATGTATTTGTATTTAACGACCCCCAATTAATGACAAACCATATTAACCCTCCTATTAAGACGATAGAGCCGAAAATAATGAGCACTTCTGGATTTTGCTTCGGAATTTTATTACCACTTATTCCTATAGTCATCCCAATGAACAATGCGCAAACAAGTATAAATATTATTCCTAACCATACTAACGGTGCTGACCTAGTTTGATTTTGAATTTGGAAGCACTTGATTCCAAACCCGAAAAAGCCGAGACCTCAAGCTAACAAACCAAGATTCTCGGAAATACCTGTGAGATGTCTCTGAAGACCTAGCGGGAACTTTTCTTTAAGCAAGAGCATTAGTGCTAGCAATGCCGTTAATCCAGCAAGTATACTTATGATAATTAGGTATGGTGCCTCAGCTAGAAATATACAACCCATCAATGCCAAAGATAGCCCTATCAAGGCCCTAACCTTTTCCGTCTCTTCCATTTGTTTTACCTCCTCTGGGCAGCTTTTAACCCTTCGCAGTAGTGGATGCCAATTGCTTTTCAGTACCAAAGTGCTACTGCTAATGAAATCCCCTACGGTATAGGATACATTTAGCTAGCCTCAAAAGCAACTCGGCCTAGGGCGATTGTGAGGATTTAACGGCGGCCGCGGTGAACCGGAGCGGTTGTTCGCATACCAACCCCATTTTGGGGGCCAACAACCCGGAGGTTAACAGCCGCCCACTCTACCGTTGAGCTACCGGGGAATGAATACCCTAGCGCAACTGCTCAAGTGCGCCAGTACTGATTTTGGCATCTCTTAGGATTTTCCTCAAGATGTGTTTCTCTGCGTTTCCGCCTCTAAGCCCATCTTCATCTCCCTACACCACCACGGTGAGTCTGTGATGTGGCATACACTGCTAACTAGCTTGTCCCGTTCTGAGATGTGTAACCCTCATCCCAAGGCAAATTCAGCTGCTGGGCAGCCTGCAGTGCTAGCTCATCGCAGCGTGTGTTTTCCGGGGTTCCAGCGTGCCCCCTGACCCAGTTAAACTGTACCTCATGATGCTCGCATAGTTGTAAGAGCCTCTCCCAGAGGTCGGGATTCAACGCCTTTTCCCGTTTATTGCGCCTCCAACCATTTGCTCGCCATCTCTTGGCCCATCCTCTCGACATCGCCTTGACCAAGTACTCGGAGTCGCTATACAGCGTCACATTGCATTTCTCTTTTAGAGCCTCTAAACCGACAATCGCAGCCATTATTTCCATTCGGTTGTTGGTAGTTTTGCGATAGCCCCCTGATAGCTCTCTTCTGTGACCCTGATAGAGGAGTATTATTCCGTACCCGCCGGGGCCAGGATTTCCCAGACAGGCACCATCCGTATAGGTAGTAACATGTTTGACTATTCCCATCGAAGCTGCTTATTATGTCAACCTAGTCAGTACCAAGGGGTTAGATTCCTTGCTGTACTCAGAATGACAGAAGCTGTTTCCAAACAATTTCCGTCCGTTGATCCTTGCTTTGATATTGATTGGCTGCCGGGCCAGGATTCGAACCTGGGCTAAAGGATCCAAAGTCCTCTGTGCTACCACTACACAACCCGGCACCGTACTACCTTCTGGTGCCGAAGGTCGGATTCGAACCGACACGGGGGTTGCCCCCCAACAGTTTTTGAGACTGTCGCGTCTACCTTTCCGCCACTTCGGCGCACTGGCCCTCGAAACCTCAGTCCTCTCCTCAGCGGTCTCTCCTTCCTTAGAGGCAATCTACCGCTAATATAATTCCGGTGTCCAACTTCATGCGTGGTGCCGAGGAGCGGAGTCGAACCGCTGACACGCGGATTTTCAGTCCGCTGCTCTACCACCTGAGCTACCTCGGCATCAGAGATATTGTAGGTTTTCGCCCGTTCCAGTGTCAAGCAAGCATATTCGTAGTTACTTAGCGACTGCCCTGGGTAAGTGACGCCAGACCGGCTACTAGGTTGGTGCACCAGGCTTGACCAGGGGGATGTGAGCAGCGCACAGAGGGCATTCTTGAGGCGAGTAAACTGTGGTGGGAGCACGGAGGCAACTGAAGAAAGGCAGGTTGAAACCCAAATTCTTCTCACTGCGGTCAACCAGCACTCCAATACCGATGACAATCCCCCCAAGTCTATCCACGGCACTTATCGTCTCTCCAAGTGAGCTTCCTGTTGTCAGGATGTCATCCACAATAAGGACACGTTCACCAGGCGTAATTTCGAAATCCCGTCGGAAGACCCTTACGGCGCCCTCTTTTTCAGCGAAGATACCCCTCGTTCCTAGTTGACGGGCAGTCTCGAAGGCTAGAATAATGCCGCCGGTAGTCGGTCCAGCTACCACGTCTATCTTTTGCGGCTTAAAGTGTCGGGCGATGAGGCGACACAGTTTCTCAGTAAGATGCGGGTATTGCAGGATGCGAAACTTCTCCCAGTAAACAGGAGAGTGCAATCCTGAAGTCAGCAGGAAATGCCCCTCTTTGATTGCTCCGGCCGTCTTGAATATCTCCAGTACCTCGTTACTCAAGTTGCACCCCAAGCGACTGGCTAGCCGTCATTTGTTGCTGACTGGCTCCGTTCAACTCCGGGTAGCTGTAGTGTTTGACTACTCCCCATTTGCTGGGCGGCCAGTAGGTGAACCAGGCCCTGCCGATGATATTATCCCGCGGCACCGTCCAGCCAGCACGTGAGTCGCTGCTATTGTTGCGATTATCACCGAGGACGAAGTATTCGTCGTCAGACATTAGTTTTGGGCCATAGTCCTTGTTGTTCTGTGGGGGCTCTGGAGATATATAGGGCTCATCTATAGGAATCTCGTTGATGAAAACCTGGCCATCCTTGATCTCCACGATATCGCCGGGCAAGCCAATAACGCGTTTGATGAATGGGTATCGTGACTCGTCATTCGGTGGGGGCGGGTCAAAGACTATTACCTGTCCTCGCAGTGGACCGGCGGACCGGTAACATACCTTGTTAACCATAATGCAGTCACCTTGGTAGAAGTTGGGCTCCATACTGGACATCATCACTGTGTAGCTCTGTACGGTGAGCCGAAGAGCAAGAAACACTGCCACAGCGATAAGAACAGTTATGGCAACTTCACGAAAGATTTTCATTGGCAAGGGGTCATTCTATCATAAACCATAGAGTCGATTCATTCGTTGTAACTCTACTTGTCTGCGCTGTTCCTTAATGCTAACATTATTGCCCCGGGCCGCTAGCTCAATTGGTAGAGCAGCTGACTCTTAATCAGCAGGTTCAGGGTTCGAGACCCTGGCGGCTCACTTCGGATTCTGCATCAGTTTCGAATGCTGCTATCTGGGCGTTGAGCTTGTGCCGAACTCAGCCCGGGTGCGAAGAAAGCGGGCTATGTCTTCCCGGTTTATTATCCCAATCACTTTGCCGGCTTCTATCACCGGAATGTGACTGGTGCTTTCCCCACTCATTTCCTGGAGCACGCCCAAGAGGTCTTGATCAGCGTAAGCTACTCTGAGTTTGTTTGCTGGGGTCATGACATCTTGTACCGTGGTGGTTGCCCAACGGGTGCGGGGGACTTTCTTTATCTGCTGCAGGGTAACCATGCCTTCCAGTTCAGCTCCCCAGCTTATCAGGAAGCAACTTCGTCCTGTGGGCAACACATATTGCTCGACCAGTTCTGTCAGGTTCATGTGAGGAGGGACCAGGGGACTAGCATAGTCCGTCACCTGGCGCGCTGTGATACCGATAAGCGCATCTCGGAGCAAAACCTGCTGATAACTGGCTCTGGCTGCATCGTTGAGGAACCAGCCAATGAGTATTAGCCACATACCGTTAAACCATGGCCGGAGAACGAAAATGAGAGCAATGCCTCCGGCGATGAAGGCATAAGCTATCCCTCGCCCCACTTTGGCAGCGATGCGGGTTGCTCTGTGGTAGTCTTGAGTCTTGTACCACACAAGGGCACGAAGTATTCTGCCTCCATCTAAGGGAAAGCCAGGGATTAGGTTGAATACAGCCAAAACTACATTCATCGAGGCTAGCCACCACATTGAACTAGCGGCCAGGATTTGCTGGTTTCCGGCCAGTAGAAGATGCAATCCGTAGAAAATACCGGCCAAGGCTAGGCTGGTTAAAGGGCCAACCATAGCTATTAAGAGTTCTGCTCTGGGGTTGGTCGCTTCCTTAGTTATCTGAGAAACACCACCGAAAACAAAGAGGGTAATCTCTTTGACAGGGATATGGTTACGAATAGCCAGGACACTGTGGGCTAATTCGTGAATAACGATGGAAGCGAAAAAGAGCAAACTGGTTATTATGCCCAAACCTATTCTCTGCTCTATGGGGTAGTTTTGGTCTAGGATGGAAAACACGAGTAAAAAGGTGACCCAGGCAAAGATAATAAACCAGGTATAATGGAGTCGCAGGGGAATCCCCAGGACCTTACCCAGACTTATGTTGCCCCTCATCATCGTTCTTGCGGCACAGCCCAACCAATAAGCTTGTAGGCTAATTTAGCCAACAGAAAGGCGCAGGAACTGGGCCCCTCCGCCGGGCAGAATTCCGTCAAATCCAAGCCCACTACGTGCTTGTGAAGCGTGACCGATTCTACTATATCTGAGATTTGCCGCCATGACATGCCGTCAGGTTCAGGAGTGCCTACCGCTGGCATAATGGAAGGGTCGAGGACATCTACATCTATGGTGACATAGACATCTTCGCTAAGCGAGTCCACTATCTGGTCTATGGAAGCTGTACCCGATGCCAGGTCAGACATGTAAAAGGGCGTCAGTTTTTTTCGTGTTAAGAATTGCTTTTCTTCCCAGCTGAGGCTCCGTACTCCTACCTGGGAGATAGGGCAAAGCTCGAAGATGCGGCGCATGACACAAGCTTGACTATACTTGGTCCCCAGATACTGATCTCGAAGGTCAGCGTGAGCATCCAGCTGCAAAACAGAAAGTCTGGGAAACGCTTCCTTGAAAGCTCGGACTGCCCCTAAAGAAAGGGAGTGCTCTCCACCGAGCAGCACTACAAATTTCTCTTTTCGTACTAAGCCTTCAAC
>JALHUO010000084.1 GCA_022866545.1 Dehalococcoidia bacterium
CACTCGATCTATAGCTGACCAGTCCCGTACCATCCGCGTTCCGGTACACATGGTAGAAGCAATCAACAAGCTATTACGCGCAACACGGCAGTTAGTTCAAGAACTTGGACGCCAACCAAGTTACGAGGAAATTGGCGGCCGTCTAGATATGCCGGCAGAAAGAGTAGAAGAAGTCATGGCTGTGTTTTTCCGTCAGCCAATTTCGCTGGACATGCCCATTGGGGAAGATGCTGATAGCCGTCTAGGTGACCTTGTTGAAGATCGCGGCAGTTTAGCACCAGCTGAAGCCACTTCACAGCAGCTACTCAAAGAGCAAATAGATAAAGTGCTCGACGAACTTACCGAACGAGAAAAAAAGGTACTCCAGCTCAGGTTTGGCCTTAAAGACGGACGCGCTCGAACACTGGAAGAGGTGGGCAGAGAATTTAGTGTAACTCGAGAAAGAATACGGCAGATTGAAGGCAAGGCTCTGCGCAAGTTACGTCACCCCTCCCGCAGTCGAAAGCTCAGGGGCTATCTAGAGTGATTAACCTAGATGGCATGTCAAGCATAATACCCATCTTTTCAGGCAACTTGCCTGTTCGTCCATAATAAGAGAGTACGTGGGAATTCCAGGGATACCACCCTTCACACCGTGAAGGATCAGGCTCGTTACAAGTCAGGTATTACGTACCCAGAATACGACGGAATTAGAGACGTAGATGGTGAATTCTGGTTAAGAGTCGAACTTGGATAGGCTGATATCCATGGAAGTATCAAGTCTATTTATTGGGTTATTTCAAACTGCGACAAGGATGCTTAGCCAGCAAGAAACAAAGAGCCCCGAGTAACCTCAGTTGTCTCACCTGCTATGCTCCGGCCTGGCTCTCAGCTTACCTTGTGCTGGCCACTGCCCGCACCTTTCAGCTTGCACCAAGCCCGACTCCTTTGGCAGGCCTCTGGTCGGCTACTCGGGACTGTGTTCATACTAGAACACATGTAACCACCTGTCAATTCCTCTTACGTACTAGGAGAGTGGTACCAGGTCCTCGGAATCAGCGACCGCAGGGGCACCACACCGATCAGGCCTTATCTCACGGAACACATTCACCTGCACCCAGTGGTTGGCTTGTGATATATTTGAAAGGGAGAAAAGGCTCCCTCTTGATCTCTGCAACAATGCTGGAGGATACTAGACAACCATGAAGACCATTATTCTACGTCCAGCCGATCCTGAACGTGATTTTGGGCAGCTCGCCGACTGGTTTTCAATCCTGGAAGGTGAGCCAAATTCGGAATCCGGCCTCAAGGAGTACTTTGATAAGGAGCGGGAAAGAACCATCCAGAGGGTGGCTGAAGATGAGCAAGGACAGCTTCTGGGTTTCTACTGGATCCATCGCAGAGGGTCCATGACGGGCCGGATGTCCCTTTACCTGTTCGTGAGACCGGAGCAGCGCGGGCAAGGGATAGGTTGCCGGCTGTATGAGGATCTAGCGCACGCCGCTGAGATGGCGCGGGCGAAAAGCTTGCGGGTAAGCATCTGGGATGATTGCCCGCAAGGCAGGACATTCGCTGAACATCGCGGTTTTATCGAGTGGAAACGGCAGATTATCCTGGAGCTAAACCTGGATACTTTCGATGATCGTCTGTATGACGCGACCATTGCCGGGCTCAAAAGCGACGGATTTCGCTTCACTTCGATGGAGGAATTTGGAGACACCGAAGACGCGCAGCGCAAGCTGTATGTCCTGAATGACGCAACAGCCAGGGCTGTCCCGGGCTCGGATGGCGAATCTGCCTGGGATTCCTTTGAAGATTTCCGAAGAAGCGTGTGCGGGTCCGATTGGTACAGGCCCGGCGGGCAGTTTGTGGTAATTGATACGGCCAGCGGCACATGGGCAGCGATGTGCGCCATCACCCGCTTTGACGGTGCTGATCATGCCTACACCCTCCATATTGGAGTGGAGTCGCGTTACCGAAGGCGCAAGCTGGGGCAGGCAGTGCAGGTACTGGCGCTGCGCGTGAGTGAACCCGACCCGTTAGCCCTGATCATTGCCCTGGACCACAACGGAGATGTAGTGCACAACCTGCAGGACCATAGCGGCCACTACCATACCGTTACCAGCGTCAACGAGGCAGATGGCTATCTCTGGCTGGGCAGCCTGATACAACCACACGCGGCCCGCATTCCCGTTCCGTAGGCAAATTTACGACAGCAGAGGAAAGCGCAGATGCAATATCGAAAGCTTGGCAAGCTGGACTGGGAGGTATCGGTACTGGGCTTCGGAGCGATGCGATTGCCGCTCGCCGGTAAAGAAGCAGGAGAAGTGGATGAAGCCGAGTCGATAAGGATGATGCGTTACGCTATAGACCACGGCGTCAACTATGTCGATACTGCGTATCGCTACCATGAAGGGCGGAGTGAAGCGATAGTGGGCAATGTACTCAAGGATGGATATCGTGAGAAAGTGAAGGTGACGACGAAGCTCCCGGTGTGGCTGGTGGAAGGCGCAAAGGATTTTGACCGCTACCTCAATGAGCAACTTGAGCGTCTGCAGATGGAGAATGTCGATTTCTACTTTCTCCACGGGCTGAATAGCAAGAGCTGGGCCAAGGTGCGGGACCTGGGAGTGATACGCTGGGCTGAGGGAGCGATGGCTGACGGGCGCTTCGACCATCTGTCATTCTCTTTCCACGATAACTTCGAGGCCTTCAAGCAGATTGTGGACGATTACGACAACTGGACTTCAGCCCAGGTCCAGTACAACTATCTGGACGTAGACTATCAGGCCGGCCGCCGGGGCGTGGAATATGCCGCCAGCAAGGGACTGGCGGTCGTGGTCATGGAGCCGATACGCGGGGGACAACTTGCCAAGCCACGGGGGCCAGTGGCCGAGGTTTGGGAAAACGCAGCCCGGAAGCGCAGTCCCGCCGCCTGGGCATTGCTGTGGGTCTGGAACCAGCCGGAGGTCTCGGTTGCTCTCAGCGGTATGAGTACCATGGAGCAGGTCGTGGAAAACGTTGCCCTCGCTGATAGCGCCAGGCCGGGCGTCCTCGGCCCGGAGGAACTGGCACTGATCGACCGGGCACGGGAGGCCTATAAGGGACTGGCCCCTATTCCCTGCACGGGATGTAAGTATTGCATGCCCTGTTCCAGCGGTGTGGAAATCTCAGGCATCTTCCAGATGTATGACGATGCAATGATATACGAAGACCCCCGGGAGGCACGCTGGGTCTACGGCCGGTTCAAGGAGGAGCAGCGTGCGGACCAGTGCACCAGGTGCGGGGAGTGTATGGATGCCTGTCCTCAAGAAATAGACATCCCCGGGTGGCTGGAGAAAGTGCATACATTTCTGGCGCCCAAGAAAGAATCCGGAAGTTAGTTTGAATTCCCGCCGGAAGCAGTCTGCACCTTTCTTCGGTGCCGGGCAAACAAAGAGTGTAAAAGTAGCCGGAATCAAATTACAGGGATACCATCCTTCACAAGGTGAAGGATCGGGCCCGCTACAGATCAGGCATTACGTCCCCGGAAAATTATTCCGATGTGGGGTTTCTCCCCAACCGGGGTCTGGGCCAGTTTCAGGGCGAGAGTAATGTTGCTCGAGTCATGAGGCCAGGGCTGTTCTGCGGACGAATCCGGTA
>JALHUO010000004.1 GCA_022866545.1 Dehalococcoidia bacterium
ATCGAGAAGAATAGCACAATAGGACTTCCGTCTCACTGCCTCAGTCAATTGCCCACCTTCCTCGTAACCAATATAGCCTGGTGGTGCTCCGACTAAGCGGGCCACATTGTGAGGCTCCATAAACTCCGACATGTCAAGCCTGACCAGGGCATCTTCGCTGCCAAACATGAACTCAGATAAGGCCCTCACCAATTCAGTCTTACCTACTCCGGTGGGGCCCAAAAACATAAAGACACCAATGGGACGCCTGGGGTCTTTCAGCCCGGCTCGAGCTCTCCTGACCGCTTTAGCCACGGTATTTATGGCTTCGTCCTGGCCAATGATGCGGCGATGTAGACCTTCCTCCATCTGTAAGAGGCGACTGGATTCATCAATAGTCAACTTTACGACAGGTATCCCTGTCCACATGCTGGCTACCTCAGCAATATCTTCGGACGTGACTACAGGTCGGCCTTGTTCCCGCTTAATCCGCCACTCCTTTTCCATGGTTTCGATTTTCTCCGTTAGCTGAAGCTCGCGAGCACGCAGTTCGCCGGAATATTCATACTGCTGAGATGACATCGCTGATTCTTTTTCCTTGCGTACACTTTCCAAAGCCCGCCTTGCCTCAGATAAGCCAATGGGAGCACTACCACGTTTAATGCGAACTCGAGAGCCGGCTTCATCTACTAAATCAATAGCCTTATCCGGTAAGAAGCGATCCGCTATGTATCTGGTCGCAAGTGTAGCAGCTGTTTGTAACGCTTCGTCGCTTATATCCAGTTGGTGAAATTCTTCATATCTGTGTTTGATGCCCCGCAGTATTTCCAAAGTCTCTTCCATAGTGGGTTCGGCTATCAGGACAGGTTGGAACCGCCGTTCCAAAGCCGGGTCCTTCTCCACATATTTGCGGTAATCGTCCAGAGTAGTGGCACCAATACATTGAAGCTCGCCACGCGACAAGGAAGGCTTGAGGAGATTAGAGGCATCAACTGCACCTTCAGCTGCTCCAGCACCCACAATCGTCTGCATTTCATCAATGAATAAGATGCAATTACCAGCAGCTTTCTCTTCTTCAATAACCTTCCTCAACCTCTCTTCGAATTCACCACGATATTTTGTTCCCGCCACCAGAGCGCCTATATCCAGGCTTATTATCCTCTTACCTTGCAAGATCTCAGGAACCTCCCCAGCCACTATGCGCTGGGCCAAGCCTTCAACAATAGCGGTTTTGCCTACACCTGCTTCACCTATAAGTGCAGGGTTATTCTTAGTACGACGACTCAGTATCTGAATTATTCGCTCGATTTCCTTGTGACGCCCAATAATAGGATCGAGCTTATCTGCCCGAGCTAGAGCAGTTAAATCAGTCCCAAGTTGGTCCAGAGTCGGTGTCCGTGTGGCGGCACGACCTGTGGTACGAGCTCTCGCGGTTTCCTGCCGGACAAGTCGATTGACTTCATCGCGTGTCCGCTCCAATGTAATGCCAAAGCTCTCCAAGACGCTAAAAGCTACGCCTTCACTTTCGCGCAGTAATCCCAACAAAAGATGCTCGACGCCTATATAGCTGGAATTAAGACGGCGTGCCTCATCAACAGCGAACTCGATGGCTCTTTTTGCCCGAGGAGCAAGGTCAACCTCTCCCTTGGCAGCCCGACGCTCTCCTTTGCCAATTACAAACTCTACAGCTGCCTGTATCTTACTCATGGAAATACCGAAGTTAGTCAGAACCTTAGCTGCAACGCCCAACTCCTCCCCTGCTATTCCCAATAGTATGTGCTCAGTATCAATGTAACTGTGACCCAGGCGTTGTGCCTCTCCTTGAGCCCGAGTCAGCACTCTGCGTGCTCCTTCAGAAAACCTTTCAAATCCTGTGCTCATTTCAGCCCTACTCGCAATTCTGCTCTAAAGTATAGAACATACCACTGTTTCAGTCAACAAACCGAGCTTACTTGAACTAATGCGTAGTATGATAATATACTATAATACTGCAGAATCATTGAAGGTCAATGGAAATGCGAGTAACTGGTGGCAAAGTCAAAGGCACTCATCTGAAGACTCTTCCTAGGCACTCCATTAGACCCACAACCAGCGTGGTGAGGCAAGCTATATTCTCCCTTCTGGACAACAGCACTGCGAATTGGGGTCACGTTCTTGATTTATACGCTGGCAGTGGTGCTCTGGGTATCGAAGCTCTAAGCCGCAGGGCAGTATGGGTCGATTTTGTTGATTATAGAAAGAGTTGCTGTGACATTATCAGGACCAACTTGGAAAAGATAGGGGAACTGCACCGGGCACACATTTACTGCTGTAGTGTGAACAAAGCAATTGGCTTCCTTGAAAACAATTACGACATTATCTTCCTAGACCCGCCGTACTCTGACCCTTCTGTTGACACTGTACTAATCAATCTAGCTAAGTCGAAGTTACTCAAGGAGAGCTCCACAGTTGTGGTTTGCCACGCAAATCGCTTCCCCCTAGATTCCGATTACGATGGCCTTCATCTTGTTAGACAGCGCCGCTACGGGGACACCTTTATTTTCATATACCAAAAGGAGGTTTAGCTATGGTCGTAGCAGTCTATCCGGGTACCTTTGACCCGCTCACCTACGGGCACATGGATATCATCGAAAGAGCAGCAGCATTGTTCGGTAGGTTGATTGTTGGCATCTATGAGAACTCATCTAAACAGCCGCTTTTTCCTCTGGAACAAAGGGTCGAACTAGTGAAAGAAGCGATAACTGGCTTGTCTAATGTACATGTCAAAGCTTTCAAAGGTCTGACCGTGGATTTTATACACCAGATAGGAGGAAGGGTCATGATTCGGGGTCTGAGAGCAAATTCAGACTTCGAACGCGAATTTGAAATGGCGCTGATGAACAGAAAGCTGGCGTCGGACATCGAGCTACTGTGCTTGATGACTAGCTCTCAATACCAATTCCTCAGTTCTTCTTTGATTAAGGAAGTGGCCAAGTTAGGAGGCTGTCTTGAAGGTATGGTTCCTGACCATGTCGCTGTTGCGCTGAGAGAAAGATTTTCCGTGACTATTGAGGTTGCTACAGGTAAGCACAGAATGTAGAATTAGTGGCTAAAAATCAAGGAGGTAATAGAAAGATGGCATACAAGATTACTGAGGAGTGCATTAGTTGTGGTGCCTGCGAACCAGAATGCAAAAACGAGGCCATAACTGAGGGGAAGGAAATTTATATTATTGACCCCGCCAAATGCACTGAGTGTATAGGTTGGTTTGAATCATCTAAATGTGTTGAGGTTTGCCCCGTGGATTCTTGCGTTTCCGACCCTGCTCACAAGGAAACACGGGAGCAACTGTTGAACAAGTGGAAGAAACTGAACCCGGGTAAGACTCCGGCCAGCACCTAAGACAAAGCTTACAAAAGACCTCACCAACGAGTTTTCGTCCAGTGGTCTGTTCGCTCCGAGTGTGTCAAACGATGAACTAAGGCGCTAGTGAGTGTGGCTGACACGTTGGCGTGGCTTGGGGAGGGATCCACGCGGATGCTCACCGCAGGTGGTCAGCAAATACCTTTCAGTGAAAAATCATGTCCCGCAGGTACCCGCGGAAATTTTTCACGTGACTGAAAAACGACATCTCGCTATATGACCTTATGGCGACGTAGCACTTTCCACATCGGTTAGTTCGCGAAAAATTCTTCATCATCTCATTGCGAGTGGCATATTTAGTGCGGTGCAGTGAGCAAGGAACAAGGCTTCCGTCAGGCATTACGACAAGAAACCTTTCGCCAGCCTTACAATCTGGCACAAATCCCTGTTCAAAGAATCTGACAGTATCCCGGAGTGTCAGGTCGGGATTAACCAGATGAGCGTTTTCTTTTCTCAGTATCATCAGTTCATCAATGGCCTGGCGCAGGATTTCCAGGTCTTCTCCGGTGTTGAGGCAATAGTCACCATTCCCTGTTCGCAATGGGGTGTATGCGCTATATGATATATCCACACCCCATTCAATGGCCTTCTCTGCCAAGTGCAATACTTCCCTCAAATTGGCTTTGGTTATGGCCGTGTTCAAGATAATATCCCGAAATCCAAGCTTTGCCAGCTGCGGAAGAGTTCGTTCCAGACGCTTATAGAGACCGGGCCGGCGCCGAAACTCATCATGGCGCTCATCAGGAAAGTCAAGTGATACGGAGAATTGACTCACCCCTGCTTCACGCAATTGCAGATAATTGGTCTCGTTCAGCAACACTCCGTTGGTAACCAGTATTGCGTATTGCACTCCAGCTTGCTTGATAGCCCTGACTATGGCTGCTATATCCCTACGTAGAAGCGGCTCACCACCAGAAATTTGCGCTGCCAGTGGCTTCAAGCGTTGCGTCAAATCCCTGTATTCTTCTGGTGTAATCTGTTTTTCATCCTTTATTACTCCCCCAAGGTCACAGTGATGGCAATTGCAGTTACAGGAAAGTGTTACTTCATACGAGACTACTATAGGGTGCTTAGTTATATAGTTGTGTATTCCCCCTCTGGCAAGCTCAATCCCCTGTAATAGAGACATATGCGCCATATACTGTTCCCCTATTTGAAACCAATCACTGTACAGTTATCCATGTCGAAGGTATGCTCATGGAGCGCCTCAAAATAATCCTGGGTACAACTTGGACAGTTGCGATATTGAAGAAATAAATTGATGTCATGCAGTTGTCAAAGGCGTTTAGCTTTCTCATAGGCGGCAGCCACAGCCTCAAAGAGAAGAGAACGGAATCTCCCTTTTTCTAGCTGAAGCAGGGCCTCGGTAGTGGTTCCCCCTGGCGAGGTGACCAGGTTCCTCAAATCAGCAGGGTGTTTGCCCGTCTTTTCGACAGTGTGAGCGGAGCCAAGTATAGTCTGCATCACCAGCGTTTGCGCCATATCCCGGGGCAAGCCAATATGGACACCGGCATCAACAAATGCCTCGATGAACAGAAAAACGTAAGCTGGGCCACTGGCGCTTACGGCAGTAGCCATATTCATGTATTTCTCATCGGTGACACAGATTTCTTTACCCAGGGCACCTAGTACGGTCCTAGCCAAGTTCCTTTGCTTCTGGCCAACCCCAGCGGTCGCTGTCCACATGGTCATTCCCTCGCCAATTTGTGCCGGCGTATTCGGCATGGCTCGAATCAAACAGGAATGGCCCAGACCTTGGCCCAGATTGGATATCGTGGCGCCAGCTACTATAGATAAGATCAGCTGGTTCGGGGCTAAGCCTTTTATCTCACCCATGACTTGAGTCAGATTCTGGGGTTTTACCGCGAGGATGATTAGGTCAGCGTTCTTGGCGGCCTCTCTATTATCGGCTACGGTATTGACTCCGTATTCTTTCTTCAACAATTCGCGGCGCACCTGACTAACATCGCTGACTACCATATCTTGTGACGCAACCACGTTTTTCGTCAAAAGACATCTAATCATCGCTTCCCCCATAGCACCACCGCCGATAAATGCTATCCTTGTTCTCTTCTTTTCCATGGTACCCTCAATTCCTCCTTTTCTCATTGCCGCTATGATGCTACCACAATGTTTACCACTCGGCTAGGAACATAGATGACTCTGATAAGATTCTTGCCGTCAATATAAGCCTTGACCCGTTCTCGATTCAGCGCCAGTTCCCTAGCCTCAGCTTCCCCGATGGCAGCAGGTACAAGCACCTTGTCACGAAGCTTGCCATTCACCTGAATGATCAAGGTGGTTTCCTTCTCCTCGGCCAGATCTTCGGCATACTCAGGCCATGACTCGTTATGGATACTATAGGGATGCCCGGTCCTATTCCACAACTCCTCGGCAAGATGCGGAGCAGTGGGTGCAAGCAGCCTGAGAAAATAACCAATAGCTTCTTGCCATACAGAACCTGATACGATCCCACTTTCTCTAATCTTGGACAAATAGTTACTCAATTCCATAAGACTGGAAAGCATGGTGTTGAAGCGGAAGTTTTCCAGATCAGCAGTCACCTCCTTGATTGTTTTGTGAGTCAAATGAAGTAATTCCTTCTCAGTTTCAGGATCAACAGCACGGCTGGTATAGTCTGTTGTTACTAAGCCCCAGATTCGATTCAGCCAGCGGCTGATGCCGACGATGCCTCTATCACTCCATTCGCCCCCGAGTTCCCAGGGACCAATAAACATGAGATACCCGCGGACGGCGTCGGCTCCTAACTTGACCACGTATTCGTCAGGCGCAACTACATTGCCTCTGGATTTGCTCATCTTGTCACCACGATAGATTATGGTCCCTTGATTGAATAGACGGGCAAACGGCTCATCAAAGTCAACCAGTCCCATATCCTTCAATGCTTTGGTGAAAAAACGAGCGTAGAAAAGATGCATGACTGCATGCTCGGCACCCCCCGTATACAAATTCACTGGCAGCCAGTATTTCACCTTGGCGGCATCAAAAGAAGCACGCCTGGTTTTGGGACTAGTGTACCTCAAGAAATACCAGGAGGAACACACAAAAGTATCCATAGTGTCAGTCTCTCTTCGTGCAGGCCCAGAACATCTAGGGCAGGTCGTATTGACGAATGACTGGCAGTATTTCAAGGGAGATTCCCCGGTTGGTTTGAATTCTGCATCTGAAGGAAGCAAGACAGGCAAGTCCTCCTCGGGCACAGGGACTATGCCACATTTATCACAATAAGTTATAGGGATGGGTGCTCCCCAATATCTCTGTCTGGAGATAAGCCAATCACGGAGGCGGTAAACGACTGTCCGCTTGCCCCATCCCTTGGCCTCCGACAAGGCACAGATAGCTTCATATCCTTGTTCGCTAGGCAAACCGTTGAAGTCCCCAGAATTCACCATTGCACCCGACCCAGCGTATGCTTCTCTTAATTCTTCACCTGTCCAGCCTGGAGGAGCAATAACCGTTCGCACGGGCAGCTTGAACCTCTTGGCAAATTCCAGGTCTCGTTGATCATGAGCAGGCACTGCCATAACTGCTCCAGTGCCGTAGGTGGGCAATACATAATCAGCAATCCAGATAGGCACTCGCTCTCCGTTTACTGGATTGATAACGTAGCTTCCCAGAAACACTCCTGTTTTCTCCCTGCCCAGTGCCACCCTTTCGTACTCAGCCTGGTGGCGACACCAAGCAATATACTTGTCCACTTCAGCCTTATGTTCAGGCCTCGTCAATCGAGAGACCAAAGGATGCTCTGGAGCCAGTAGGAAGAAGGTCACTCCGAAAATAGTATCCGGCCGAGTGGTGAACACTCTTATCTCTTTCTGCTCTGTGCCTTCGTCTTCTAGACGGAAGGAGACTTCCGCGCCATCGCTCTTCCCCACCCAATTGCGCTGCATTATCTTTATTCGCTCAGGCCAGTCCAGATGGCTATGGTCGAGCAGTTCCTCAGCGTATTTAGTAATTCTAAAGAACCATTGTTCCAGCTCTCTTTTAGTCACTGGCGTACTACATCTTTCGCAAACCCCTTCCCCTACTACTTGTTCATTAGCCAATACTGTCTGACATCTGGGACACCAATTGACCGGCGCTTTGGCTCGATAGGCGAGACCAGCGTGATAGAATTTAAGGAAGAACCACTGTGTCCATCTATAATAGGTGGGCAGACAAGTAACTACTTCACGGCTCCAGTCATATACCGCCCCCATGCTCCTCAGTTGCCGACGCATGTTCTTTATGTTCTTCATCGTCCAGTCGTAGGGATGAATCCCGCGATTGATCGCTGCGTTTTCCGCAGGTAACCCGAAGGCATCAAATCCCATGGGATGCAGCACGTTATAGCCCTGCATCCTCTTGAATCTGGCATAAGCATCTGAAGGCGCCATAGCGTACCAATGGCCAATGTGAAGGTCCCCTGAGGTATACGGGAACATAGTCAAAGCGTAGAATCTCGGGCGGCTGTCATCTTGCCATACCTTGTAGATATGATCAGCCGCCCACCTCTGTTGCCATCTTGTCTCGATTTCTTGAGGGTTATACTTTGGGACCATGTTTGCTGAAGTTTAACCTAAGTCAGGATGAATTGAAAGTCCCTCTCTGTTGTGGAGAATCGATGCCGGATATGGCAAACGAGAAAGAGGCGAAAAGAGGCCACCATCCTGTACTGAGGAACAGAAGAAAGATCTTCCGCCGACAGTGGCAATAGAATCGAGGAGGAATTCAGGACCTACAAGCTGGATTATGTACGTTCCGGCCCAAATGGATTCCCCCGCGTGTCCTTGTTAGGAGACCACAGGTATTTTGGCGACAAGACGCTAAAATCCCTGAAGGCGCAGCCAATCGAACATATGCAGGCAACAAAGCCCTGAGGCACCATCTTTGAGGGACAACAAACTATCTGCTTCCTGCTTTCGGGATTAATCCCGAAAGCATTATCTCTCTCCAGGATACTACTACCCTGTCAGAGCTCTTGCTCTCTCGCCTATCGGGTTCACGTACGGCTAACCCACACCCCTGCCAGTGCGTGACCCCTGAACACTCGGTGATCGCCGGAGATAGTTAGCGTTTCTCTATTCTGAATACTTTTGTGCCGCACACAGGGCAGACACCTTGAGTGGCTGGTCTGCGATTCTTGAGCATAACCCGCCGTGGGCTGCTTATCTCCCTCTTTCTCCTACACTTCATGCAATAAGCTGTTGCCATCGTGCCCTCCTTGCATTTTTGCTATTGCTATATTGTTACTATAAGAGCAAAGCTTTGTCAATACCTTTGGGGCTTCCGCAGCCAAGACTGCAGGAATTTGGGTAAACTAGACAGGAGCCGGACAACATTTGCTTTCTTGCTACCGGGTCATATCTGGCATTCTAGTTGAGACAAGCTGGCAGTAGCTGCAATATCATTTTAAATCGTTTCAGGCATTGGTCTTTTCCCAATACTGCCATGGTCTGAAATAGTGGTGGTGCTGCGGTACGCCCTGTGACAGCTACCCTTAACAAGCCAAATAACTCACCTGTGCTAAGGTTTAATTCTGTGGCCACAGAGCGCAGGATACACTCAAGTGTAGTGGCATCCCAGGTTAGCACCTCTTCCAACTTCTGTGAAGCAATCGTCATCGCTTTGGTCGCCGATTTGGCATCCAGTTTCCCTTTTGAAAGCAGGCTTGTATCATATGGCAGCTCGTCAAGGAAGAAGAAGCTGGCAAGCTGAGGAACCTCACCCAGAGTTTTGGCTCGTTCTTGAATGAGTGATAGGACCCGGCCAACATAGTTCTCATCCAGTGGGCGTCTTACCGATTTTGCCAGATCCCTATCTAGAAATGGCATAGCGTGATCGACAAATTGTCCAAGGCTTAGTCTGCGCAGATAAACGCCGTTCATCCATTCCAGTTTCTCCTTATTAAAGATAGCCGGTGTTTTGCCTACCCTTTCCAGAGAGAAGTGCTTTATCAATTCTTCTCGAGATAACAACTCAGTTCGATCATCGACCGACCACCCCAAAAGCGCCAGGAAATTGATCATGGCGTCTGGTAGATATCCTTGTTGCTGATATTCACTGATATTGGTGGCACCGTGTCTCTTGGATAATTTCGCACGGTCAGATCCTAGAATCATGGGCAAATGAGCAAATTGCGGAGCTTGCCAGTGAAGGGCTCGGTAAAGCAAAACATGGCGAGGAGTGCTGGAGAGCCACTCTTCGGCCCTGAGGACGTGGGAGATCGCCATCAAATGGTCATCTACTATATTGGCTAGGTGATATGTGGGATAACCGTCAGATTTGAGCAGGACGAAGTCGTCTAACGTATCGTGCTTGAAAGTCATACGGTCATGAATCAAATCATAGAAAGTCGTTTCGCCTTCAAGAGGTGTTTTGAACCGAATCACGGGAGTAATACCTGTTGCCTTTAGCTGAGTCCTCTGTTGTTGTGTTAAGTCCCGACAACGTCGATCATACTTCGGTGGTTCCTTGCGTTTCATCTGTTCTTGCCGCATCACCTCCAATCGTTCTGGAGAGCAATAACATAAATATGCGTGATCCTCATCGAGCAGTCTTTGTGCGGTTTCACGGTAAACGAGCAACCGTTGTGATTGGAAATAAGGCCCTTCGTCCCAGTCCAATCCCAGCCAGCGCAGGCTATCCAGTATTATGTCCACTGCCCCTTCCACTTTACGAGCGACGTCGGTATCCTCAATTCGTAAGATAAACGTGCCGCCGTGGTGGCGAGCAAAAAGCCAGTTGAATAGAGCCGTCCTTATATTGCCTAAGTGCGGATACCCTGTAGGACTTGGGGCAAAACGAAGCCTGACCGATGTTTCTGACTGAGATTGCATTGAGCCGTATTCTAATTTTGGCCTGACTCTATTTGGAGAGAGTCTGATATATATTTCTTAACCGGTCTAGGTATTTCCTGAGTCTCTGAGCAAGTTGGTCGACCTGATTGAGGGCATTCTTGGTATCCTCCATCTCGGTAGTTATCTTGAACAGAATCTCGTCCCGCCTCTGGCCTAAATCAGCTTCAAAATCCGTCAATTCCCCCACGTCGGACAAGAAACTGGTTTCCCTCTGCTTCTGTTCCCTAGCAAGTTCCTCATATGGCTTCATGTCATCAGCTTCCTTTCTTTTGTATCCAGGATACCAAATTGTAACATGGCCGGATATCTCAAGCAAGGCCTTCATTTGACAAGACACTTATAGATATTGATGATTCTTCACACGCTCCTGCAAAATTTCGTCGTTTCCTATATATTTCAAAATACTAGGATATACTATGAGTTGTCGCTTTTATCGTGGTTGAGAATCTGATGCACCAGTTCAGAATAGTTTCCGATCTTCATCTTAGGGGTGACCAGCCTCAGGCGGTGACCAGGCTGGTCGAGGGTTTGAACAAGGGTTACCGCGAGCAGGTGCTGCTGGGAGTCACTGGCAGCGGGAAAACCTTCACCATGGCCAATGTAGTAGAGAGGGTCCAAAGGCCAACCCTTGTTATTTGCCACAACAAGACTTTGGCTGCTCAGCTAGCCAGCGAGTTCAAGGAATTTCTTCCCGAGAATGCCGTGGAGTATTTTGTGAGCTACTATGACTATTATCAACCGGAGGCTTATATCCCCAGCACCGACCTATACATTGAGAAGGAAACTGATATAAATGAGGAAATTGACAGACTACGGCATGCCGCTACCATGTCCCTCTTCACCCGCCGAGACGTAGTTATTGTCGCTTCGGTCTCCTGTATTTATAGTTTAGGCGCTCCCGAGGAATATCGTGGCTTTGTCCTTGCAATTGAGAAGGGGAAACACTGCAAACGAGATAAGCTAGTCCGCCATTTGGTAGATATGCAATATGAAAGAAACGACTATGATTTTACCAGAGGCAAATTCCGCATACGAGGCGATACCTTCGAAATTCAGCCCGCATATCAAGAGACAGCTTTCAGAATCGAATTGTGGGGGGACGCGATTGAGCGCATAGCGGAGGTTGACCCTTTGACTGGTGAAGTGCTGGCTGACCGGGATCAAGTGGATATTTACCCCGCAAAGCACTTCGTGACCTCCCACGAGAAGTTGCTGGCGGCAATCGAGGATATTAAAGTCGAGGTGGAGGAAAGATTAAAGGAATTAAGGAGCCAGGGAAAGTTGGTGGAAGCCCAGAGGCTTGAGGCGCGGACCAACTACGATGTCGAGATGCTCCAAGAGGTTGGGTACTGCACCGGTGTAGAGAATTACTCCCGGCATCTTCAACGGCGGTCGCCGGGGAGCACGCCCTGGACCTTGCTGGACTACTTCCCTGATGAGTTCCTGTTGTTCATCGATGAATCTCATATGACCCTGCCACAGATAAGAGGGATGTACCACGGTGATATTGCTCGTAAGCAGACGCTAGTTGATTATGGCTTTCGCCTCCCTTCAGCCTTGGATAACCGGCCGTTGAATTTTGAGGAGTTCAACCAGCACATTAATCAAGTGATCTATGTGTCAGCAACCCCCAAGCCTTACGAATATGAACATGGTCAACAAGTGGTGGAGCAATTAGTCCGGCCGACTGGCTTGCTGGAGCCTACCGTGGAAGTCAAGCCAGTCAAGGGACAAATTGATGACCTTATTCATCAGATAAGAAGCCGTGTCAGCATGGGGGAGCGCTGTTTGGTAACTACGCTGACCAAGCGGATGGCAGAGGAATTGAGCGACTACCTGAGCGAAATGGAGATCAAGACTCATTACCTTCACTCAGAGGTGGAGACTCTGGAGCGAGTGGAGATTCTCCGTGACCTGCGCCTCGGCGTC
The DNA here is from genome assembly GCA_022866545.1 of Dehalococcoidia bacterium. Classification (GTDB taxonomy): domain Bacteria; phylum Chloroflexota; class Dehalococcoidia; order GIF9; family AB-539-J10; genus RBG-13-51-36. The sequence continues at coordinate 12,171 of JALHUO010000004.1, forward strand.
TATGACGTCGTAGTGGGCATTAATCTTCTTCGTGAAGGATTGGACTTGCCTGAAGTGAGCCTGGTAGTCATACTGGATGCCGACAAGGAAGGCTACCTCAGGTCTGAAGAGGCGCTTATTCAGACCATGGGACGTGCTGCCAGACACATAAATGCTCATGTCATTATGTATGCTGATACTGTCACTCAATCGATGCAGAAAGCGATAGAAGAAACTCGTCGGCGCCGCCAGGTTCAGGAAGCTTACAACAAAGAGCACGCCATCACTCCCCAGGGAATAAGGAAGGCAGTCAGAGATATAAGCCAGAGAATCAGAGCAGTCGCTGAGACAAGAACTCCCTATGCGGTTACCCCTATTGCCAAGGAAGAAATGCGTCAACTCATTAAGCAACTAGAAGCCCAGATGAAAGCGGCGGCTAAGAATCTGGAATTTGAGAAAGCCGCCATGATTCGCGACCGGATTATCGAATTAAGAAAAGACGAAGGCCTAGTTTCACTCTGACGAAATGATAGTCGGCCATCATTAACGAGACATTTGGCCCGCTTGAGCCTAACCTAGCTTGTCCCTCCCATCGCAGGAATCATCTCGGCTCATGTCCCGTCATAGTGTGGAACGACGGATGTGAGGGTCTTCTGCCACTGAGAGCCAGTGAGGGCAGTGGATTGTGGAAACAGCGCCGGCGCTTTGCGGCAAATGGCCAACAGACATGAGCGACCCCACAGCTAGGACTAAAGTAGTGCAGTAACAGGTACAAATGGGTGATTGACGCTTTCCAAGACACACGCCTATATTAATATAGTATGGTTTGGCATAGTTAAGTATTCCCACGAGAGGAAAAGATGCCTGTTGTTATTAACGACAAGACTTATTACAGGACAACCGAGGTTTGCCGGAGGATCGGCATCAGTAGAAATACCCTCTTCCGGTGGTTGAAAGAAGGAGCAATTTCCGACGTCGAGTACCGGGACTGCCGGGGTTGGAGGCTATTTACCCCAGCTCAATTGGAGACCATTAGAGCGAAAACCAACCATGTCACCGCGATAAGTCGGAGGAGCTAGGTAGACGGGTAAATGAAACCAACGGTCAAGCTCATAAACGGAGAGGAAGCGCTCAAGATCTTGAGCGAACAGGCTCCAGTCGGAGCATGCATCATGCGGGACGGACGGTTTTGTTATGTCAACCCGTTCTTCTTAAGCGCCACCGGATACACGGCGGATGAATTGGTGGGCGAGGATTCTTTAGAGATTGTTGTTCCCGAAGATAGAGACATGGTCAGGGATAATACCATTAAGATGCTGAAGGCAGAGATTGTTTCGCCATATCAATTCAGGGTGGCTTGCAAGGATGGTACCATTATTTGGGTTATGGCGACAGTTAAATCCATCCAGTACCATCGGAGACGAGCAACTCTGGGGAATTACATGGAAATCACCGGGCGCAGGCAAATGGAGGAGGCGCTGAAAGAGAGCGAAGAGAGCTATAGAGAACTTGCTGACAGCATAACCGACGTCTTTTTCGCGACGGACGGACATTTGAGATACACCTATTGGAACAAGGCATCGGAGATTCTGACAGGAATTCGAGCGCAGGATGCAATTGGGAAGTCCATTGGGGAGATTTTCCCGGACACAACCGGGACGAGAAGAGCGGAAATGGTATACCGTGGCGTGCTGAGAACGCAGCAACCCCAGACCTTTGTCAACGACTATGATATTAATGGTAGGCACTACATCTTTGAAATCAATGCTTATCCATCCCAAAGTGGTATTTCGGTCTATGTCAGAGACATCTCCGAGCGCAAGCGAACAGAGGAAACCCTCAAGCACTCCGAAGAGAGATATCGGACTATACTGGATGAGATGGAGGAGGGCTATTATGAAGTGGATATAGCAGGGAACTTCACCTTCGTCAATGATGCAATGTGTTGTATCCTCGGGTATTCGCGAGACGAGTTGATTGGAATGAACTACAAGACTTACACTCCCGAAGAGGACGTCAAGACTATTTTCGAAGCCTATAATCGCGTGTATCGGACGGGTGAGCCGCTGACGTGGTTTCCTATGGTAGAGGTCAGGAGGGATGGGACTCGGCTGTACATCGAGGACTCGGTTTTTCCAATAAAAAACGATACAGGGGAGGTCATCGGATTCCGCGGTGTTAGTCGCGACGTTACCGGTCGCAAGCGAGCAGAGCAAGCCCTGAGGCAATCTGAAGAGAGATACCGTAGCATACTGGAAGAGATGGAAGATAGCTATTTTGAGGTTGATCTCGGTGGGCACCTCACTTTTGTCAATAATGCGGTGTGCCGCGATCTGGGCTATTCGACGGAAGAGCTGGTGGGAAAGAGCTATGAAGTCTTTACGGTCGAAGAAGACATCGAATCAGTATTTCAGGTTTTTAATGAAGTGCACCGGACTGGTGTGCCAAACAAGGGCTTCGCTTGGAAGACCGTGCGCAAAGATGGCACCCACGGGTTTGTCGAAACATCAATCTCTCTTCTCAGAAATGACAAGGGTGAAACTATCGGGTTCCGTGGCGTAGGGCGTGACATTAGCGAGCGGAAGAAAATCGAGGAAACGCTCAGGCAATCCGAAGAGAAATACCGGACCATTCTGGAAGAGACAGGGGACGGCTATTTTGAGACTGACCTCGCCGGCAACTTTAGGTTTGTGAACGATGCACAGACTCGTCTCTTGGGCTATTCCAGGGAAGAGGTAATAGGGGCGAATTTCAGAGCGTTCACACCTGAAGGAAGAGTGAACGTGGTTCTTGAAGCCTACAATGGCCTGTACAAGACTGGTGAGCCATTAAGGAATTTCGTTGACGAGGTTATTCGTAAAGACGGGAGCCACGGATTTGCCGAAACCACGGTCTTCCCGATAAGAAATGATAGGGGTGAAATCGTCGGATTCCGGGGAGTGCGACGCGACATCACTGCACGAAAACAGATGGAGGAAGCACTGCGACACTCGGAGGAGAGGTACAGAACTATACTGGAGGAGATGGAAGATAGCTATTTCGAGGTCGATCTCGGTGGCCACCTGACCTTTGTGAATAATTCGGTGTGTCGGGACCTGGGATACTCCAGAGAAGAGCTAACGGGAAAGAGCTATAAGGTCTTTACGATTGAGGAAGATATCGAAGCAGTATTTCGGGTCTTTAATGGAGTGTATCGGACCGGTGTACCGGACAAGGGGTTCCCTTGGAGGACTGTACGCAAAGACGGGACCCATGGGTTTGCAGAAACATCGATCTCTCTTCTGAAAAATGACAAGGGCGAGAATATCGGGTTTCGCGGCGTGGGGCGTGATATCACGGACCGTAAACAAACTGAGGACAAGCTGCGACAAAGCGAAAAGAACTACAGGGTTTTGTTCGATAACTCGGTCATCGGTACGATTGTTCTGGACGCTGAAACTATGAAAGTGGTAATGGCTAATCAAGCCGCTGCGAGAATATTGGAATTTGGTTCCGTAGAACAAGGTATTGGATTGAATCCAGTTGACTTCATTGCTCTGCAAGACAAGGAGAGAGTTCTTGAGGTCATTGCGAAGGAGATGTTTGAAAAGGATTCGAGGATGACTAACGAGTTTCGGGTGGTGACCAAAAATGGCCGAGAAATATGGACAAGTGGGACAGGTGCGAGGATTATGCATGACGGCAGACTAGCAGGTTTGATTTCTTTTACGGACATTACTGGGCAGAAGCTACAAAATGAACGGTTCATAATGGCCGATCGGTTGGCTTCCCTTGGTGAACTGGCATCCGGCGCCGCACACGAACTAAACAACCCGCTCACAAGCATTATCGGTTTCTCCCAGTTGCTTATGGAGAGGAAAGTGCCCGATGACATCCATGAGGACCTAAGACTTATCAACACCGAGGCCCAACGGGCTGCCAGCGTAACGAGGAATCTACTTACATTTGCCGGAAGGCACGCGCCTATGAAGGAACCGAACCAGATAAATAACATTATCGAGGACGTCCTAAGAATAACCGCTTATAACCACAAAGCGAAGAGTATTGAAATTGAGAGACACTTTGCCCCGGACCTTCCTGAAGTCATGGTTGATTACTTCCAGATGCAGCAGGTTTTCATGAACATAATTATCAATGCCGAATATTTCATGGTAAACGCGCATAACAGAGGAACCCTAAGCATTACCACCACGGAGCGGAACGATGTTGTGATGATTCTATTTACTGATGACGGCCCAGGTATTCCACCGGAAAATCTGAGACGGATATTTGACCCGTTCTTCACCACCAAGGAGGCGGGCAAGGGGACCGGGCTTGGGTTGAGTATTTGTCACGGCATAGTGACTGAGCACGACGGGCAAATATATGCCAGGAGCCAGCTGGGTAAAGGAGCCACCATTGTCGTTCAATTGCCTGTCCATGATAGGCCGCCGTATTGAAGGTAGATATGAAACGGACTCATGTTATGCGAAGAGGGCATCGGTCGTTAAGCACAAAAAGGGACTAGAAACAGTGGCCAAGAATGTTTTGACCAAGGAGTAGTGAGAACATGACTCACCAACAAGAAACATTGCTTATTGTCGATGATGAAGCTGGGATCAGGAGGCTTCTTCGTCAGAAATTATCGGGGGAAGGCTATCAGTGCAAAGAAGCGAGCAATTCTGAGCAAATTCTGAACACGCTTGAAACCGACTCCATTGCTCTGGTTATTCTGGATATAAGAATGCCCGGTAGGTCGGGAATCGAACTCCTCCCGCAAATAAAGTCAGGCTATCCTGACACATCCGTTATTATGGCCACAGCTGTCAATGAGATTAATACTGCCGTTCAATGTCTGAAGCAGGGGGCTGATGACTATATCTGCAAACCTTTTAACTTGGAGGAACTTTCCTTGGCTGTCAAGAGAGCTCTCGAGAAAAGACACCTCCTGCTTGAGATCAGGGAGTATCAACAATACCTGGAAGAGAGAATTGAAGAACAGACAGGGCAGCTTAGAAAACTGTTTTTGAGCGCCATCGAGGCACTGGTGTCTGCCCTCGAAGCCAAGGATGAATACACTGGTGGACATTCTCGACGGGTGACTGACATAGCATTAGCTATTGGCAATGAGCTCGGCCTATCTGCACGGGATATGGAGAATTTGCGCTGGGGAAGTCTGCTGCACGACATTGGGAAGGTTGCAGCTGATCCGGCTATCCAGAATAAGCCCGGCAAGTTGACACGTGAAGAATATGAGCACATCATGACTCATGTTCCTGTCGGAGTCGAGATTGTGCGCCCGTTAGTTAATGAGCAGATAACCCAGATGATAGAGCATCATCACGATCATTATAACGGCGGCGGCCTTCACCAACTTATAGTCGGCGACGACATACCGTTGGGAGCCAGAATCCTGGCTATAGCCGACGCCTTTGATGCTATGATATCCGATCGGCCATATCGTTCAGCCATGTCCATGACACAAATTGTAGAGGAAATTAAGCGTTGCGCAGGCACTCAATTTGATCCGATCGTTGTCGCCGCATTCCTTAACACAGTGGGATTGACAAACACAGAGGCTCAAAGCCCGGAGAATGGTGCGCCTGGTACTCATCTGTAAGGTGTCGAACGAGGATGAAATATTGACACTCAAACTGCCTCGTGGCGATAATTGGAGTATATGGCGAGTAGCCTGGACAAAGACGTAGAGAAACTAACAGGAAGTCTTAATAACCTACCTCAACCCCAAGTAGAGCCTCCGCTTATAGTGGTGAGTGGGTTGCCAGGTGCGGGTAAATCTTTTTTCTGCCGCAAGCTGGCTGAAAAGTTGCCTTTTCTCATCTTAGGAAGCGATGCGTTGCGAAAAGTTCTGTTTCCCACCCCCCAGTATAACGAACATGAGAACAAGCGACTTTTCGCTGCTTGTCATGTTCTCATCGAAGACCTTCTGAGGATGGGAATACCTGTCATTTTCGATGCCACAAACTTATTGGAGCATCATCGGGAGTATCTGTACCGCGCCGCCGACAGAGCCGGGGCCAAGCTCATCTTAGTCTGGGTTGAGGCTCCCCCGGAAGTGGTGCGACAACGTCTTCTAACCCGAGAAGAAGGAGCCCTGGCCCGGTATGACTCGCGGGCTGGGTGGGAAGTATATAATAGAATGAAACCTCGCACGGAGAAGATCTCCCGCAGTCACCTTGTGGTTGATACCTCACAGGACATTGCTGGCGCGGTCGATAAGATTGTGCGCGCAACGAGTAGATAAGAACAGAAATCCCCTCACCAGCCTCTTCAATTCTTTATCCAAATAAAGTAAAATAGATGTTCTGAAATTTGCATATTCTGAGGAGATGGATTTTGGAGATCAAAGTTATAGTTGGGGACGTAGCTCAAATCGAAACTGATGCCATTGTGGTCGGCCTTTTTGAAGGTATGGAACAACCTGACGAAGCCACCGCTGCTGTAGATAAGGCTTTGGATGGGGCCATTAGCTCTCTCATCAGCCGAAATGAGATTAAGGGCAAGTCTGAGGAAGTTAGCATCGTTCATACGTTTGGGAAGCTGGCGGCAAGGATAGTCGCTGTAGTCGGGTTGGGCAAGCGCCAGGATTGCGATGTTGATAGGATTCGCAGAGTGACAGGACAATTCTGTCGAGCACTGCGTAAATCGAATTGCCGTAAGGTAGCCACAATACTGCATGGCGCTGACACGGGTGGTATTGGTCTTGAAGCTTCAGCTAAAGCAATAACTGAGGGCGCGATTCTCGGCCTTTATTGCTTCACCAAGTATAAAAAGCCTGAATATGAAGATATCGAAGAAATACTGATAGCGGTAAAAGAAAAGGGGAAAGTCCCAATCTTAGAGTCAGGTGTTAGTAAGGGTAAGGTGATAGCCGAAGCTACTAACTTGGCCCGGGATATGGTTAATGAACCGGCCAACTTTATGACACCCAGCCAGATGGCTGAAGTAGCTAAGGAAATAGCTGTCAAATATGGTCTAGACTTCAAGGTCTTTGACCGCGAAGAGATGGAGGCCATGGGCATGGGAGCGCTCCTGGGGGTGGCTAAGGGTAGCAGCCAGCCTCCCAAGCTGATAACGCTCGCCTATAAGGGAGACAGAGACTCGGAAAAAGCTTTTGGCTTTCTAGGCAAGGGCATCACTTTTGATTCCGGAGGAATCTCCATTAAACCATCCGAGGGAATGGAGGATATGAAGGGTGACATGGCTGGTGCTGCAGCAGTCATGACGGCAGTTGGGGCTATTGCCCAGTTGAAACCGAACATTAATGTCACCGCCATCATTCCCGCTACAGAGAACTTACCCAGCGGCACCGCCTTGAAACCGGGAGATGTGCTGAAGGCGATGAATGGCAAGACCATAGAAGTGATAAGCACCGATGCCGAAGGAAGGCTTATCCTGGCTGATGCCTTGAGTTATGCCGTGAAACAAGGTCTGTCACCTTTGATAGATCTGGCTACTTTGACCGGGGCTTGCCGTGTTGCTTTAGGCCTCCTTTATAGCGGCGTCTTTGGCAATGACCAGAGCTTGGTTGACAAAGTCCTCAAATGCGGCGAAAGAACCGGCGAGAGGATGTGGCAGATGCCCATGGCCGAGGAGTATAAGGAGCAAATCAAAAGTGAAATTGCCGATATTAAGAACACCGGCAATAGGTATGGCGGAGCCATTACCGCTGCCCTTTTCTTGGCTGAATTTGTTCATAATACCCCTTGGGTTCATCTCGACATAGCTGGCCCCCGTCTCTCCAGCAAGGAGGCCGGATATCTAGTTAAAGGAGCCACGGGATTCGGCGTTAGAACCCTGGTCGAATTAGCTTTGAGCGAGGCGAAAAATCGGGAGGCTATATGAGAATAAAGTGGTTGGGCCATGCTTGTTTCTTGATTACATCCAAAGGTGGTCTCAGAGTGATTACCGACCCTTATGCTGTGGGTGGGGGTATTCATTACTCTCTCATAACAGAATCTGCCGATGTCGTTCTGGTGAGCCATGACCATGACGACCACAATAACGTTTCGGCAGTACAAGGGAAACCGGAACTGGTTAAAGGCAACGGCGACAAATTTGTCAAAGGTATTCGGTTTAGGGGCATCGCCACGTCTCACGATGCCTCTCAGGGCTCACAGAGAGGACCTAACACTGCCTTTTGCTTCACCATAGACGACCTGAAGCTTTGCCACCTAGGTGATTTAGGGCATGTTCTTAGCCCGCTACAGGTCACTGAAATTGGTGCCGTGGATGTACTGTTTGTTCCCGTAGGGGGCTTCTTCACTATTGAGGCCACTGTAGCCAACCAAGTCTGTGGCCAATTGAAGCCCAAAATAGCCATTCCCATGCATTTTAAGACGCCCAAGTGTGCCTACCCTATAGCCAGTGTCGACGGCTTTCTCAAGGGCAGGAAAGATGTAAGAAAAGTAGCGGGTAGTGAAGTAGAGTTCGAGCGCGAAAAGCTCCCCACTGCCACCGAAATTGTGGTATTACAGCCAGCTTGCTAACTATTGAGATTTGGTCGGTGATATGAAGTCCATGATTGTCAAAGACTCCGATTTCGTGTTTGCTCCGCCTCCACAGCTGGCTTGGGCAAGACGAGTTTTGATAAAACCCTGTGCTGGATATCCCCTGCCATACCCTATAACTACAAGTCCCAAGCTGTTGAACGCCATCATCAGGGGCATTAGAAGAATCAGCAATGCAGACATCCTCATTGCCGATAGCACCCCTAGCGGCGAATCGATTTATCCAGTATATCAGGCCCTGGGGTACAACTTCCATCACGTGCTTATGCTTGATATCAGGGATTCAATCTTCATAGAAGTTCAGAATCCATTGGCCCAATTCTATGCGGTCGAGAGTTTCTGGGTACCCAATGTGGTGCTGCGCAGCGATTTCCTAATCACCGCTACCCCCTTCAAAGTGTCTGGCAGCTCTGGGCACTTCAGTGTGGCAAATCTTCTGAGTCTCTTGCCAGTGAGCAAGTACAGAAAAGGTAGCTCAGGTGGCTGGGGAAGTCTGTACGAGTTAGGCATTGAAAAAGTCCTTGCTGACCTTTACTTCACATTGCCTTTCGATTTGGGCATTATCGAAGCCCGTCAAAAGTTCTCCTATACCGATGATCCCAAGAAAGGGGAAGCGGAGGATTATGGGAAGATCCTGATGGGGGAACCTCACGAAATTGACCTTAAGGCTTCTCAAATAGCCGGAGTTGACTGCGAGCACTTAAAATTGATTAACGAAGGCAGAGTCCAACTTGAGGACTGAGAGAATCTGAGTCTTGAGTTGCGATTTTGATTTTCCAGTGTCTCTCAATATCTTATGCCGAAATTGTCGAACTGCCCGGTGTAATCCGACCAGTCTATATCCACCTTCTCAACCCGGGCCCCCGGCGGGCCTGTTTTGAGTTGCCCAAGTAGTCTATGCAACCGTGGCTTTTCTCCTTCAGCTTTAATCTCCACGGCATCCCCCCTGGCAAGGTTGCGAACATAGCCTTTCACACCTAGTTCCCTGGCCACCTTACGAACAAAGTAGCGGAAAGAAACACCTTGGACCCGTCCGTGGACTGTAACGGAAAGCTGTGCCACATCGGGCATTTCTACATGAGTCACTTTTTCGTTCTCTGTTGCCCCTCTCATTCCGGCCCATTCTTGTCATTCTGCCGGAATGGGAAGGAGTTCTGCAGGGTGGATTTTATCGACTCGACTTAGCCCTGCTTTCCGGGCAAGGGATAATGCTTCGTGGTATTCTGCAGATGATATTCGTTGTCCCAAACCCGGAATTTGAAAAGCCTTGTAGCTAGGGCGATACTGAGCCATCACATTGATGTAGGTGTTGCGGGAAATTTCTCTGCTCAGAAAAGTCACTATCCCTTCTGTCCCTG
>JALHUO010000085.1 GCA_022866545.1 Dehalococcoidia bacterium
ACGTCTTCCTGGTAGCCACTTCTTTCCACAAGCTCCCCGGTCAATTGGCAAAGCTTATCAACGGAGTAGGGCAGAGTTATTTTTAGGATGCGACAGCCGTCAAGCATGCGTTTATAGTGGTCTTGGATTCTAAAAAGGCAAAATCTTTCATGCTCGCTATCCCAGTTACCGCGGATGCCCTCGAAGCAAGCGGTGCCGTAGTGGAGGGCATGGGTCAGGATTCCGATTTTGGCTTCGGATAGTGGCATAAATTGTTTGTGGAAAAAGGCATAATCCGGCATGTTTCTCCTTTCTATTATAGGTACAGATAGTCAATTATAAGTCGTATTATAAGTCAAGACAAGCCTTCCCTGCCATTCTAAGCCACCTCTCTTTTGTCATTGCGAGGGCGAAGCCCGTGGCAATCTCAGGGACCCTTCGCTACCACTCAGGGGTGACTAGCTGCTTTCAGAAAAAATGTCGTTGCCTGTTTTTATCGCTGTCGGGCCGTATTTCTTACGAATTTTGTCTACGGCTTGATCTAAGTGCCCCAACTTTGCCACCCTGGAATCAAACATAGGGAGTTGTTTCTCCTCGCCAACCAGGCCTGATATTCGAATACCTATGAGTCGTATTGGTTTTTCTTGTTTTGCCAGAGTTTTACTCAGCAACTGCTGAGCTGTGGCAAAGATAACCTGAGTAACGTCGCTAGCTTCTTTTAAGGTGACCTGGCGGGTGATTGTCTTAAAGTCGGCGTACCTCAGTCTTATAGCTACACATTTTGCTCTTTTATTTTGGCTGCGCAACTCGTGGCAGACCTCCTGGCATAGATTGTGCAGGTTAGCCTCAAGGAAATTGTGGTCCAGGGTATCGCGGGCAAAAGTAAGCTGCTGACTGATGGATTTAGCTTCACCCGGCGCCTCCACTTCGCGGTCATCTATCCCCCTGGCATAGCTATGAATCACTGCTCCGGTTGCTCCGAATCGTCTTGTTATCGTATCTAAAGGCAGCGAGGCTAGTTCTCCAATGGTCGTTATTCCCATCTCTTTCAAGGACTGCTCTGTGTTTTCGCCCACTCCGGGTAATTTGGCTATGGGGAGTGGATTGAGGAAAGTCCGTTCCTCTCCCGGGGCTATCTCTAAAAGCCCATCGGGCTTACACAGGGCTGAAGCAATTTTAGCCACTACCTTGCAGGTACCTATGCCCACGGAAGCTGTGAGCTTAAGTTCCTTATTTATTCTTTCCTTTATCGCCCGCGCCAGTTTCCGGGGAGAACCATAAGGTTCTGCATATCCAGTGACATCAAGGTATGCTTCGTCCAGCCCTAAAGGTTCGATGTCAGGGGAGAAAGCGGCAAGGATTTCCATAAATCTGTTTGAAGCATCTCTGTAGCGTGAGAAATTAGCCCGTAGGAAAATTGCTTGAGGGCAAAGGCGGCGTGCTTTTGATAGAGGCATACCAGCGTAGATGCCGAAAGGTCGCGCTTCGTAGGAAGCAGAGGCAACTACGCCGCGGCGCTCAGGGTCTCCGCCGACGATTACCGGCTTCCCCTTCAGTGCTGGGTTAAGCGCCTGCTCCACAGAAACGAAGAAGGCGTCCAAATCAATATGGAAGATACACCGAGCCATGAAACAGCATATAAACTAGCACGCAGAGCAGCTAAAGCCAACTCTTAGTCGGATTGTTATCCAACCTTTCATAGGAAGGTGCCCAACAATTCTAACTATTGTGCAGTCTGGGTGATCGAACATTCCTCGGATTTGTTCACTTAACTCAAATTGTCAGAAATATCCTCGCTGTTATGGGTGTCTCCTGCAGACCTTAGCTGGGTCACATCGTGAGCACACTTCGGACCATTTGGACTGCCGCGGCAAGCGGTTCTCTTGTATCGCTTTTCCTGCGGACTGGACTGCTTTGGCAGTGCGATCCATGAGAGTTTTGTCGACCTCCTCGCGGAGTGAACCACCACGATCCAGATTATGTATTTCTATTAGGTCTGCCATATGCCCGACGAGTTCTTGATAACCCTTGGCATAAATATGGAGTTGTTTACGAGTCACATCTTCATCTTGAGCCCGCTTTGTGGATTTGAAGTCCACAACAATCGTCTCATTTGTGTCCGTTCTGCGAATAAGGTCTATTCGGCCGTTGACTACCACACCTTCAGCCATGTGTATTTCAACGATTTGCTCCGAATGCTGTATCTTGTCTAGGAGACGTCCATTGTCTCGAAGATACCGCTTCGTTGCATCGACCGCCGCCCTTCGCAGATCCTCTTTGAGCTGAGGATAGGCAAAGGGCACATGAAGATGTCTGTCAACCAGTTCTTCGGCTTGCTCAGGACCTACAAAGTCCTTGTCTAAGGCTCTACGATGCACCTCGGCAAGGGTATCGTGTAGAGATTTGCCGTACCCGAGAGCCGCGTCTATCGGTGGATTGAAACCATACATGAAACGGAGTTTGAACTGATAAGGGCACTCGAAATAGTATTTAAGATCGCTAAAACTAAGCGAAACATTAACCAAAGCTGTTAGCGGTTGGGGCTTGATCTTAGGTATCGCCCGTCTCGCTGGTTCGCGGGTTAGAACGTACTCTGGTTCAGTTGCCTCATCAAAAAATGGGGACACTCTTCGGTAAAGTTGATTATCTGCCCTGGGAGCCCAGGTACAATATAAGTACTTTTTACTTCTTGTGAGAGCTACATAGAAGAGTCTCCTTTCGTCTTCGACCCCGCCGTCGTAACGATCAGCCCCCGTGATTGCAGGTTTGGGAACTACATGCCATTTTCCCTTACCACCTTGTCTTTTTGACGGGAACCGGTTATCTTGCAAAGCTGGAACAAAGACCACTGGCCATTGCTGTCCTTTGGCTTGGTGTACTGTCATGACTTGGACCGCATTCGGGACCACGTATGCAACGTCTTCCCAACCCTCAGGGTAGTAACCCGGAGCCTGGTTAAGCAGGAAATCCACAAAGCCAATACATTTTTCTTTTGGGTCACTTAGGAAGTGAATTTGCTCATAATCGGAAATCACTTGGCTAAACTTGCCTAAATTGTAATAAACTACCTCCCGCTTATCTTGCGAAATTCCTTCCTCCTGAAGGCCAATTGCCCCGAGGAAATTTAAGTATATGCGTTGCAAGTTGGAAGCACCTCCGTCGGCCTTCCATGTTTTAATTATCTTGAGCGAATTTATCCCAGCGTCAAGGTCCTTACGGGTCAGCCCAACGTCAGCCTCCTCCCATAATTTCCTAATTTTCACTTCATTAACTTGGTCAACTATGAACATGAAAATTCCACAGGCTGCTTGCACTTCAAGGGTTTCAAACAGCGTGGTCATGCCTTTAACGACGTATTTGAGGCCAGAAGTTTCCAGTGCTTGTAGGATGGGGGTGGCATCGTTCTTAACGCTTCGAAGGAGAATCGCAAAATCAGATTGAGCAAGGCCGCGTTCAGTAGCACCCCGTTTGTCTTTGAAAGGAGTCCCGACTAAATTCCCAATTTTCTCTGCGATCCAAGACGCTTCTTGTTCTGGACTTCCGAAATTGAGACATAACACATCACCGCGTTGGAAGGATTGTTCATTGGCACTAACCATGTGCTTAGGTAGCCGGTGGGGGTCATTTCGTTCGATGACATATCTGGCGCAGTCGACAACTCCGCTGCTGCTTCTGAAATTCTCGTCGAGAGTAACCGCATGGACTTTAGGATAGCGGTCTGCAAACTGGATTATATTGTCAACGTCAGTTCCGCGCCATTGATAGATACTCTGGTCATCATCTCCCACAACGCAGATATTTGCTCCAAGTTCATGTAGCGTGCTTATCAACTTTTCTTGAAGAGGATTAACGTCCTGGTATTCGTCAACGAGTATGTATTTTGTCACGAGCGAGATTTTCTTTCTAAGAGCTTTGTCGGTCTTCAGGTGCTTTACCGCTTCGGCTTGCATTTTAGCGTAATCGAAATATGCGTGCTGGTCAAGCAACTCATCGTATTTCTGTAGCGCCTTCTTTGCCGGGTGACCTGCCAAAGCCTCCCAATCGACTTCAGCTTCCCTCAGCATCTCCATTACACTTAAGAATAATCCCGATTCAGCATAACGTTTCAACCTTAGGTCTTGAAGGCCACTTCTAGTGCTATACCTGTCCACAAACAGTCGCGACTGTACATCACTCAACACGTTATACTTGAGGAGTCGAGGGACGTACATCTGTAAGAGTCGTAGACAGAAACCATGTATGGTGCCCACGTACATATCTGCAAGTCCTACTGGTGTCCCTAGCCTTTCAACTACCTTAGCAGTAATCCTGTCCTTGAGTTCGGCAGCAGCTCGGTCATTATAGGTGAAAGCCACAATGTTTTTAGGTGCTATCCCATTCGTCGCCTTCATTGCCAATATCTCCGCTACTCGAAAGGCGAGAACATCCGTCTTACCGGAGCCAGCACAAGCGATAATCTGGAGGTTGTGGTCAATCTCGTGTATCGCTTCCAGTTGTCTCTCCGTCGGCATGGCAATCTCCTTGCGCACGAAAATGTCGCTTATGCCCAATTCTACATCTGTTCCTGCTTGTGGGCAAGACGTTGCACTCAAAGAAGTCATTGGATACAACCGAAGTAGCAAATCCTGAAGGATTGCACAATATAGCGTTTTGTGACTCTTTAACTCTGTAGTATGCCTTGGACACCGCACAAACAAAACATTGACTATTTCCTAAACAAGGATATAATGGTATTTATAGGAAACAAAACTTCAAGACCAACATAGATATGATGGGCGAGTTTGCGCGTCACAAAGTTGCGCTGATCGGCATGATACTC
>JALHUO010000086.1 GCA_022866545.1 Dehalococcoidia bacterium
CTCATTAACCTCAGAGTAATGGGTCGTCAAGGTCGGCGTTCTGCCGGCGCCCGAAAGGCCTGATTTGCTATCCACCACTATATCGGGGCGAACCAGCCCTGCCTTGACTGCAGGTGCCAGGGCCAGGATGGCACCCGTGCTGTAGCAACCTGGATTTGCCACCAGTGAGGCCGAAGCAATTTCCTTCTGATGTAGCTCGGGTAAGCCGAAGACTGCCTCTTTGAGTAACTTGGGCGATGGATGAGTAAATCCGTACCATCTGGGATACTCATCGGCCTTCTTTAACCTGAAATCAGCGCTGGCATCGACGACTCGGATGCCTTTTCTTAGCAGAGACGGTACTATGTCTACGCTACTTTTATGGGGCATCGCTGAGAAGGCAATATCGATTTCGCTGTCGAGCTCGGCTTCTATTAGGTGCTTAGTTACGGGCAGGCTGGGGAAAAGATCGGCTAGTTTTTGCCCGGCTGCGCTTCTCCCGGTGACAGTGACAAGTTTTACTTGGGGATGCTGGCAAAGCAAGCGGGCCAGTTCGGCGCCGATGTAGCCGGTGACGTTTATGATACCTGCTCTTATCTTTGGCATAGTATGTTTTCCGCATTATACTACATTCCGCGCAGATGGAGGATACTCACGACGACCGATGACTGAATACTTATGGCGATCATTAACCGCTTTGTGATGCTAGATTGACATTGGTTGGAACCCAAATATAGAATCAGCCTTGGTGGTGAGCAGCGAGGTGCGGTTTCGGGAAAAGCTGTTGATTGTGCTCAAACGACTATATCGTAGGTGTTTATCTGTAAGGAGGAAAAATGTCCAAAGAAACCAGGACAATCCAGTGTCACCAGTGCAAAGACAACGCGTGTCTGGCGCGGTATCCGCAGGGGATCCCTGAAAATTGCCAGGCACAGAGATTCCTGGACCTGGTGGAAGAGAGTAAACAGCAATATCTTGAGCCCGACGATAGAAGATTCCATTTGGCTGCGGCCAAAGTGCTGAAAAGAGGAGGCTATGATTGGTCTCGAGTCCAGCAGTGCATCGAGTTCGCCAGGGAGCTGGGTGCCAAAAAAGTGGGATTAGCTGTATGTGTGGGCTTAATCCGTGAAGGCCGAGAATTTGCCCGCTTTTTGGATAGAGCCGGTTTGCAGGTTGTCTCTGTAGCCTGTATGGTAGGAGGTCTGAATCCTCAGGAGACTGGGATACCTGACGAATGGGTGAACCCACTGGGCATAAGCTGCAATCCCATAGCCCAGGCGGAGATTATGAATCGAGAAGGTACGGAACTGAACTTCATATATGGTTTGTGCGTCGGCCATGATACTATTTTCATCAGGCATTCGAAGGCTCCTGTCACCTATGTTGTAGCTAAAGACATGGTCACCGGCAATAATCCAGGCGCTGTCCTCCTATCCCCGTACCATCGCATGAAGTTTGCGGCGATTTACGGGAGGGGTAAAGCCGCAGAGGGGAAATAGGAGTAACAAAACTGGATCTATAGAAGGCTAGACAGAGATTAATGATTGAGGCATAATGAATTCGGCAGACCAATCGAAGATTACGAAATATCTGACTCTGCTGCGGATGTCATATGGCGGTTCTCTTTGACAGAGTTGTTGGAGTCTATCACTTTCTAGGCGACAGGATACCAAGGGGTATTCCATGTGTAGAGCCAAAGCCACGAAGGAGTAATCCGTGGCTTAGGAATAACCAGCCAGTCGTAGCCAAAGTAAAAGCAAAAGAGGATGTTCGACTAGCTATTGGCCAAGCCATTGGCTTAATGGGCAATTTAAAACAGACCATTGGTAGGGGTGACCGAGTTCTTGTAAAACCAAATTTCAACAGCCCAGACCCGTTTCCGGCGTCTACTGACCTGGCCTTTCTTCAAAGCGTGATTGGACTTATCTTGGAAGCTGGGGCTGAAGTCACCATTGGTGAGAGCGCTGGTGCCGTTTGGCGGCCGACCAGAAAAGTCTTTAATCAACTTGGTGTCTCTGATTTAGCTCGAAGGCTAGGTGTTGAACTTATTGCTTTTGACGATAGGCCTGATGATTGGGTACAGATCAATATCAATGGAGATTATTTAAGTAAAGTTATAATGCCTCGCTCCGCCTGCGAAGCTGATAAGATGGTCTATCTGCCATGCATGAAGACTCACACCCTTGGTGCATTTTCTGGTGCAATTAAACTTGCCTTCGGCTTTGTTGCTCCTGGGCAACGGCGTAGTTTTCACCTTGGTCATTTGCAGGAGAAGTTGGCTGAAGTAAATCTTTGTTGGCAGCCCGATCTCATCGTCATGGATGGCAGGAAAGCCTTCGTATCTGGCGGACCAGATAGGGGCCAAGTGGCCGAGCCAGGCTTGGTGCTTGCCTCTGGTGACCTTATTGCTATCGATATCGAGGTAATGAAAGTGATCTTAGATTACCGGGCTTCTAATAAGATTCCTGCCAATCCTTGGGAACTACCACAAATTGCTACCGCATTAAAGCACGGACTAGGGTCAGGAGAAGGCAAGTACCTGGTAGTTGCATGAGTTCGTTTCTGCAGTCGTGATCATAGACCCCTGAGGAACTCAGGCCTGAGTAGAGCAGGGTCTCTTGCTGCCAGAACCTTGTCCAGTTGTTTGAGCATCCGCTCTTTATCCTGCGACAGTCTTCCCCGGACGGAGAGATAGTTTGAGGCATGCATTGAACTGAAGAAGCAATCAGTGAAATTGGAGTTCTCTATGATTAACTTCAGTTCCTCCAGGGACTGGAAAGGGGAAAGAGCGCGGAATTCATTCCGCTCCCACTGTTCATATAGTGGGGTAGCGGGGATGAGGGTCAAGGTTAAGGCTCCGACATAATCCGGGTCAATCCCGGTGAGTGCTCTAGCTGTCTCCCGTGCATGTTTCTGGCTTCCTTCGATACCGCCGAGTCCTAAGATTATCGTCACAGAAAAGGCTATGCCGGCTTCCTTCACTTTCCGTCCCGCCTCAACCACCTGGTCTGAACTCACCCCTTTACCTATCTTCCGGAGCAGCTCATCATCGCCAGTCTCAAGCCCTGTGTAGAGAATACCTAACTTGAGCTGCCTCAGCTCCTTTAGTTCGCCTACGCTTCTGCGCAGAATATCCTGTGGCGTAGCATATGTGCCGATCCTGTCGACAGTGGGAAGTTTCTCGTTCAAGTACTGGAGGACTTCCCTCAATTTGGCAAAGGGGTAAACAAGAGCATCGCCATTCTGGAGGAATACTCTCCTGCCATCCCACTCTTGAGCCACGGCATATACCACCCCGGGAATATTAGGAAGACGAATGCCCCTCCGAGTGAATAAGGTTACGGCATCTATTTCGCTCTTGATGTCATCAACGTCTCTTGTTTGAAGCTTTGAGCCATAGTATGCACAGAAAGTGCATGTGTTGTTGGAGCAGCCGTTGGTCAAAGGGAGAAAATAGCTTTTCCATTCACTCGGAGGCCGGATGATGTCAGGTCTATTGAAGCTCATGTACCGATTGAGTTTCACACGATACCAGACTGATTTTGAGGTACCCTGTAGGGCTCATTTTATCATTGACGATAGTCCAGACTCAAGGAAAGCACGATGTGTCCGATATCAACCCATCAAGTTATTCCTTTCTCGCTGAATTAAGCAGACATGGGAGAGAGACTTATCGGGCTAGCCGCTCAGATTGCATAATGATGTATAATATATTGAAAGATACTGGATACGGGAGAGTTTGACAGTATGAGGTTTGAAAGCAGCATCGAGATTAATGCCCCTGTCAGGAAAGTGTGGGCACTGATAGACAAGCTTGAAGAGTGGCCGCAATGGATGCCATCTATCAAGAAGATTGAGAGGGTCTCCAAGGGGCCTTTGGCGGTCGGCTCACAACTGTCCGTCACGGCTAAGGTAAGCGGGCTCACCGTCACATTGCGGATGACGATTAGGGAGTTCGTCCCGGAGCGGACCGTGGTCATGCAAGGAAAAACCCTGGGTACCAATTTGACTCGCTTCTATAACCTGGAACCTGTAAATGGTAAGACGAAGGTGACCGTTGGTGGTGACGTTTCAGGGGCTCTAGCCTGGCTGGCATGCCGGGGTGGTAAAAAGGTCTCAGCCGAGATTGCCCAAGCAGCGAGGAAGAAAGTCGAGGGGTTGGCGCAATAAGCCAAAGTCCTTTACGAGGGCAGGCATAAGCCTGATTGATTCGGATGGAGGCGCCAGCGTGTTGCTACGACCCTTTCGGGCATTGTGATCGGTCTCGTCTTACCTGTGCCAGACTAGCATGCTAAGGAAAACGAAGAGTTCAGTCAGTTCAATCCCCCTGAATTGTGTGGATAAATGCCTGCTGACTCTCGACAGCGTGAATGAACCCATGCTTATCCACGTGGTTATGAACCTTGAAGGAGAGATAGGCCACCTTAAATTGAACCAAGCGATTCTCTCAGCACAAAAAGCGCATCCCGTAATGAGAACAATTCTGCGCAGCAGAAATTTCAGACTCTTTCGGGAAATACAGGAAGACCTTGGGAAGGGAGTCCTGAGCGTCCCGGACCAGGCTCAACTCCGAGATACGGACCACGAAAGCTATGTTTCCTCCTGGATGAACCAGCCCCTCAATATCAAAAAGGAATTCCCGGTGAGGGCACTTCTATTAAGGAAAAATGAGCGAGAATGCTTGCTGGTTTTCACTTTTCATCACTCGGCAGCAGACGGACTCCGTGCTCTTCTTTTCGTAAGGAAGGTTATCGAGACTTATAACAACGAACCTGCTAGAAACTGTGAATCAGAGGGAAACATCCGCGTGAATCGTAAGGGAGATGAACTACTGGAATTTGCCCACAGCCAGAGGTCGAAGGTGAAGCACTACTATAGGAAAATGATTTCCAGCCTTTTCCATCGCTTTGTCATAGCTGCCCTTCCTTCCCCGACAAGGATTTTCCACGACAAGTCGGGGAAGTCCAAAGAACTGCGTTTCTGCTTCAAAATCATAAGTCCCAAGGAATTCGAACAGATCCAATCCAAAGCAAGGTCAGCCGGGGTTGAGCTGAACCAGATTTTTCTGGCAGCATGTTACCGGGCTGTGGAGAAGTGGAATGGTATGCACGGGAAGGCCAGCAACAGGATCCGTATAATGGCTCCGGTGAACATAAGCCCAAAGGGTTTTCGCTGTGTTGTTTCTAATCAGGCAGCATGGTTTTCCTTACCCACCACCCCGCGGGATAGAGCTGATGCCGCAGAACTGTTACGAAAAGTGAGAGCAGATACTATAGATGAGACGCTGAATAGAATAGCCTTCTCCTTGGTTTATTTCTTCTACTTCTGCTCTCGCTTCCCTCTTTGCGTCATGAAGGGAATGTGCCGCTTCCTGATAATTACTCGGACATATGTTGACACCATTCTCTTTACCAACATTGGCTTTATCTGGCCAAAGTTGGGCTCGGAAGAACCGGCAGTGAGTAGCATAGGCAACGCCAAAATACTCAATGTTACTGGCTCAGCCCCTGTGGTAACTCCAATGGGACTGAGCATTGCTGCCGGTACCTACAATAGGAATCTGAATCTGTCCCTCACTTATAGGCCCGCCCTTTTCTCTGAGGAGAAAGCCCGGATGTTCTTGGACCTATATGTGGATGAGATTGAAAACTACGAGGTTGGTGTGTAGGACTCATGACGGTATCGCTAGTGAGATTTGATGGCTCCGTGGATTCGCTCCGCAAGGCGATCGAGCTGTCTGGGGGGTTTGAGAAACTCAATCAGAACGACAGAGTCCTGATAAAACCCAATAACTGTTTTCGACACAAAATAATGCCTCCCTATGGAATGGTAACTACCACAAAGATTATTGAAGGTGTTGTACAGTTGTTGCTCGACCATGGCTGCAAACACATTTCTATAGGTGAGGGCGCCATAATTGGCATATTTGGTGAACTTGCACCGTATACGAAACAGGGTTTCAAGGGCACAGGCATTGAAAAGATAGCAAAAAAATACGGAACCAAACTGGTTGATTTCAATACGGGTGCCTTTAATGAGTTGGATTTAGGAGGAACAAAGGTCCAGGTCTCAGGGGCGGCCTTAGAGGCAGACTTTCTCATCAATGTTCCCGTGCTCAAGACTCATTTTCAGACAAGGGTTTCTCTGGGTTTCAAGAATCTGAAGGGCTGTCTCAATAAAGAGTCCAAGAAAAGGTTTCATACTAGCAGCCGGCTGGATCCGCTAATTTGCCTTTTGAACGAAGCTATCAAGAGCGATTTGGTGATAATTGATGGCATATATATGCTGGAAAAAGGGCCGGAGACTCTTGCTGGCGTGGCCCACCGCAAGAATTTGATTATAGCCAGCCCGGATATATTTGAGTGCGATGTTGTCGGAGCCACAATCCTGGGAGTTGATCCTGCACAAGTTGACCATCTGAAGGAATTTGCCCAGAGACACAAGCGCTCTTTTGATATCAGCGCAATCGAGATCAAAGGAGAGCGTATAGAATCTCTAAAAGAGCAACTTGAATGGCGATTTGAACCGGACGAGGAGCTATTAGGCCCGTCGAAGATAACTGGACTATCTGCTCCTTATCCAGGGCAGACTCTTTGTTCCGCTTGTGGTGCCACTCTTGCTCTGGCGCTGTCGATATTCGGCAAAGACAATCCTGAAATGGATTTTGGCGGTGCAGCGTTCTATTATGGAGTGGGATTGAAGCCAGCAGAGAAAAAGGAAGGTACGGGAGCCTCGCCTACAAAGGTTTTCCTTTATGGCGATTGTGGCGTCAGGAGTAATAAGAATTTACAAAATGCCGTCAAAATAGAAGGATGCCCGCCTACACTAACTGAAACTCTGTTTGCCTTGATGAAAGCATTGCTAAGTAGACCCAGGATGTTCAGGATGCTGCTTGTGCGGACTATGAAGTTAATCGGAATAAGGCTCGGGGTCTATCATGAGGTCTTCCCAAGATGGGAGCGATACCGGGCAAAAGAGTTTGACAAAACCCACTTCTGAGGAAAACCCGAAGCACTAAATGCGAAATACTAGACAACATCAAAAGAGCATCGTCAGAAATCTAAGAGCGAGTTTTGGTACTGGAATTCTGTAATGCGGATTTGTTTAGAATTTCGCGCTTGGGATTTAGAGAGCACTATCCATTCGATTTGGTTATCGTCCTTGAGGACGGAGACAATATGGTTCTGGTGCCTTAATTGTTCCACCAGAAAGAATTGTCCCTTGTAGTCCAAAGTAATATGGTTCTCGTCGGGGACCGAGGTTATTCGACAGGCCCTTAATCCGCCTATACCGATTCCGATGATCTTCAGAATGGCTTCCTTTGCCGTCCAATAACGAAAGAGAGTGTCCCACGACTTGTTCTTGAGTGTCCATTCCTCATCAGTCGCCACACGAGCAAAGAGTGCTTCAGCCCGGGGCTTCATTTCCTCAATATCGATCCCAACCTTATCTTTGCTGACCACGGCTGCTACGTACTTAGGTTTATGGGAAAGAGACCAATAAATGCCGGCAGCTGGACAAGGTACACCGTTTGCATCCTTGAGTAGCTCTCCAAGCCGCACTCGGCTTCTTTCGGCGCTCACTTTTAGCGCCTCTCGAGCAATCTGACCTAGATGATCGACCTTTTCTTTGCCTGAGGGTTTAGGTGCAGCTTCAATGACTGGCATGACTACAGGAAATAGGGTCATGGCTTACTAGAACCTTAACGCCTTCTTGATAATGTCCTTATCAAAGTAGTTGATCGACATTCCAGCATCTACGACGATGCCCTGGGCATTGATGCCACTGGATCGCCCACCTAAAAGAAACGCCACGGTATTGGCTACTTCCCTAGTGGTCAGTGCTTTCTTGCGCAGCGTTAGTTGTTCGGCAAAGAGGTAATAGTCGAGGTATCCTGGTATCCCTGCGGATGCCGAAGTCTTCAAGAGTCCGGCGTTCACGGAATTAAATCGAATTTGGGAAAAAGAACTGAAGGATTTGGCCAAAAAGCAGATAGTCGAATCCAGGGCAGCTTTCACCGGAGCCATGAAGCCGTAGGGTTCGGCTGCCATTTTGGTCGTTGAGATGGAAATGGTGACAACAGATGCTTTCTCATCCAGTAGGTGCTTGAACGCATTGGCGATGGCGACTAGGGAGTAGCAGGAGATATCAATTGATTGCAGGAAGTCCTTTCTTTTTGTTTCGTGAAAGGGGTGAAGCCCTTCTTCGTAATTGGCAAAAGCAATGGAATGAACAATGCCATTAAGTTTGGGATACTTTTCGGAGATGTCTTCAGCCAGTGTTTCAATTTCCTGTTCTCGCTCAACATCACATACGTAAATGTCGGCACCAGGAAGAATCTTGCCAACACTCTCCTGTCTGGCCTCTGAACGGACGCTATAGATTACGTTTGCCTTGGCCTCGGAAAGGACATCGCCGATAGCGAAGGCGACGCTCTTCTTGTTAGCCACCCCAAAGACAAGAAAGGTTTTACCCGCAATATCTAGGAAATCCATACAGTGCTCCTTTTTTCCCTCATAACATACATCAGAGTACCTCTTTGGCCAAGGTGACCGTAAACTCGACCGTGACCGAGGTCCTGCCGCCGACTGACGCCTTGCCCTTCATAAAATAAGCATTGCTGACTTTCTCTACCAGCTCGGCTTCGATATCCAGAGTATTGCCGGGCTTGACGATGCTTTTGAACTTGGCGTTATTAATTCGGGTCAAGACAGGAATACCTCCGCCCATACCGCCCATTACTTTGGAAAGCAGAATTGCGCCTGTCTGAAAGATGGATTCGCAGATAAGTGCCCCGGGCATGATTGGTTGTCCAGGATAATGCCCTGCGAAGACAGGGTCATCAGGCCTTATCTCTTTCGCTGTTTTGATTTTTGTCCCGCTTAATTCTACGATTCTATCGACGAACAGAAATGGTGGACGGTGGGGTATAGCATTTAGAATTTCCTCCATCTCATAATCCTCCGCTCACCTCAAGAGTAGAGCCGGTAACATAGGACGCCTCTTTGGAAGCCAGAAAGAGGACACAAGCGGCTACCTCTTCGGGGCATCCGAACCTCTTTGCAGGAATCCTGTCAAGATAAGCTTCACGCAATTTGTCCGGGAGGTCCTGGATGAGTTCAGTTTCAATAAACCCCGGCGAGACGCAATTGACGGTAATGCCTCGAGTGGCAACCTCCTTGGATAGGGACCTGGTCAGTGCACTCAGGCCTGCCTTTGCGGCTGCGTAGTTCGCCTGGCCTTCAAAAGCGTACCGCTCCATCACGGAGCTCACGTTGATCACCCGTCCGTATCGTTTGCGCATCAGATTCCTGACAGCAAATTTGCACATGTAGAAGATACCAGTCAGATTGACATTCAGTACGTCATGCCAGTCCGATTCTTTCATCATGGCCAGGACGGAGTCCTTTCTGATGCCGGCGTTGTTAACCAAGACTTCAAAGCTGCCGTATTTTGTGTCTATGTATTTGAAAAACTCTTCCACCTCTGCATACTTGGACACATCGAGTTTTCGGATATCAATGTTTTCGGTAAGCTGACTGTTGTCTTGTTTAAATTGCATCATTGCAGCTTCATTTGTCGAATAGGTAACAATAACTTTGGCACCTGTCTTCAAGAAACTCTCGGCAATGGCTTTACCTATCCCTCTGGTTCCACCAGTGATGATGACAGTCTGTCCTTTGAAATCATACATTTCGTGCACCTGCTGAGAGAAATTTATCCACGTCGTTGGCGACAATTACTCCGTAGTTAGCTGCGCCTAGCCAACCTGACATAATAATCCCTACGGAGCCCGTATGGAAAAGTCCGGGTATCTCTTTAGGAAGCCCCATACTGATCTTCAATCCTTCGAATTTAGTGCCAAAGGAGGCGCCACCTAAATGGAGCGTGTACCTTTGAAATGTCTTTGGAGTAGCGGCTTCGAGATGGTCTATCTTGTCTCGAATTTTGGGAATATATTTCTCCAGAGCATTGAGCGTCCTTTGAATCAATTCCTCCTTGGAAGCCCGATATTCTTGTTCGGACAGATTTGCCCAGTCTTTGTAGTCGGCATTCGAAGACGCAACGATGGAGTACATATCAGAGCCTGGCCGGGTTTGTGGATAGTAGACGGAAAATGTCCGGCTGGTGGTATTTTTGCTGCGGAGTTCCTGAGGATCGAATTTCTCTGCCTGTGACGTGAAAAGCAAATCCCCGATGTAGTCAATCTTCTGGCCTTTCTTGATACCCATGTAGACCTGGCAGCTGCTATTATTGAGGCGGACTTTTTTAGCTTCGTCAAGGAAGCCTTGGGAAAAATTCTCGTCTCCGACCAGTTTGTGGATGGTTGACAATAGGTTACCATTGGAGACAACAGCCTTACTCTTGATCGTGCTCCCATTTTCTATTACCCCGGCAACCCTTTTGTCTTCGGTAATGATCTTTTCCACTAAAGACTTGGTGCGAATATCTACGCCGTTTCTTAGGAGTTCTTCCCGCATTTTTCCGATAAACTGGTCTGTTCCTCCTTGAACGGTGTAAACGCCTTTGCTCATGAAGTTGGAAAACACAATTCCATAGGTTATCGCAGGGTCCTCCAGAGTTGAGCCGTTGGCATAGGTGATTGACTCCATTAACATACGATGCACATCGTCACGGCCGGGAAAGAATTTCTCAAAGAATTCTCTCGTGGTTATGCTCTGATCATCGTAAAAATTCATATTTCTTGCTGTATCGAAGAATCCTTCAACATTCTCTCGGGGTATTTTGAATTGCTCCTGCAAGATGCGTGTGAAATCCTCTCTGTCAAAAGTTGTAGTAAAGGAGAACTGAGGGTTGTCAAACCTGATTCCTTTGAGCTGGACAATCATGTTGGCAATTTCGGGGGTCCAGTATTTACGACAGGTTTTAATCATACCCACTGGGAATCCATGTAGGGCAATATCAAAGATGTGTCTCTTTCTTTTGAACCAGGTAGCTAGACCACCAAGCTCAGAGTGCTGCTCCAGAAGTAAAACAGAGTGTCCTCCTCTGGCCAGCATATTGGCACAGGTCAATCCTGCCAGCCCACCGCCAATGATAATAACATCATATTGTGCTCTTGTATCTTTCGACCAATCGCGGCTCATGCTCTTTCCTCTGTCATCTGAATTCTAACATTTGGTTTTCGACTACGTCTTCTGGAGAACGTGGAGATTTGCCATGGAGATACCGCTAAGCATTGCTCCCACTATTCCCAGGAATCCCTGGTCAGTGCCGCAGATGAACAGATTGTCCAAGTGGGTCTTTCCCGTTTTGATTTTATCTGGTGTCCCGTAGACTGCGCCATTTATGCGGCCGGTGAATCTATGGATTGTCTTCGGCGTAAAGATATCGGCGAAGATAATTGAGTGGCGGAAATCAGGTACAAATTTCACAGCCTCTTTGAGCGTAGTTTCCAGGCAGGCAGCTTTCTGGGCTCTGTAATCCTCTTCACTTAATCTGTTCCAGAGATCGAAGTTAGCCAGGTTGGTTATCCTGAGCATACCTTCGGGCAAAGGATTTTCGTATTGGAAGTTGTTGGGGCAACAGATAACGCCGCTGGAGACGTCAATTAGCTTGTCAGGTTTTCGATAATCAAGTCTATCAGAGCTGCTGTAAAAGGTGATTGTGGTGTTGTAGCCCATTTCAGCGGGTTCCTTGTTTAAAACCAAAATAGACTCCACGAATGAAAGCTGACCCGCCCGGCAATTTAGATTCGAGGAATTATGGTCAGTCAACAATTTCATCGTTTCCACATAACCAGCAGATGATAGTATCCTTTCGGCTGTCAAAACCTCGCCGTTTTCGAGCAAGATTGATGCAACCCGGCTGTTAGCGCATTTGAGACTTTTTACGCCGCATTTCATCCTTAATTCACCGCCGCATGACTTATATTTTTTGACCAGCACATCAAGGATTTGGCGTACCCCAGCCTGGGGTCGGGCAAAGCCTTCCTTGAATATGCTCTTAAACATAATAACAAACTGACCGAACTCCATGTCATTCTCTTGAGCGTTTCCGTAAAACATGAGAGGGCAAAAAATCATATCAATGAGGAGCGGGTCGGAAATAATGGAAC
>JALHUO010000005.1 GCA_022866545.1 Dehalococcoidia bacterium
CCGCCAGCCGAGAGCTGGCCCTCGACCTCACTCCCCTCTCGGATGAAGAAGAGGTCCGCCTGCGGCTCAAGGAGTCGGCTGAAGCGCGCCGTTTGCTGTCACTCAGTCCCGATACCCATGTCGGCGAGGTCACTGATATACGGGAAATGGTGAAGATGGCGGCGCTGGGCAAGGTCCTGCCCCCGCAATCTCTGCTGGAAATTCAGAAGACGTTGAGTGCCGCCCATAGGTTGAAGAGCCACCTGGTGAACTTGTCGCACGAACTCCCCCTCCTCAGTGGTCTGGCTCGAGACATTGTGCCGCTGGACCAGCTTGCGAAGGATATTGATCGTTGTTTGAGTCCGACCGGGGAGCTACTCGATGCCGCCTCGCCCAAACTGGCGTCGGTGAGACAAAGAATGCGGGAAGTGCGCCAGGAAGTGCTCACTCACCTGCAGGCCATAATCACCTCGCCCCGAGGACGCAAAATAGTGCAGGAACCCATTATTACCGAGCGGGAAGGCCGGTATGTGATTCCCGTCAAGGTAGAATCTCGTCGGCAGATAAAAGGCATTGTCCACGATGTCTCCAATACCGAGGCTACGGTGTTTATCGAGCCCTGGACGACTACAGACACGCAGAATGAACTGCGCCAGCTGGTTGCTGAAGAGAAGGACGAAATAGAAAGAATCCTGAAGACTCTGAGTGCTGAAGCTGGGGCATTTGAAGGTGGAATCACCCGTAACATGGAACTGATTGCTGAGATTGACCTGGCGCTGGCCAAGGCCAGATACGCCCGGGAGGCCAAAGCCACGGAGCCCATTATCGTGGCTGCTGCTAGAACTGCGACGCCAGAGGGACATGAACCGGGAGGGGTGCTCAGGCTGGTCGAAGCCCGGCATCCGCTGCTTAGAAAGAAGGCGGTGCCACTGTCAGTCGAGATTGGCCGAGACTTCTCCGTCCTGGTCATCACCGGGCCCAATACCGGTGGTAAGACGGTGGCCCTCAAGACGATAGGACTTCTCAGTTTGATGGCTCAGGCTGGCTTGCCGATACCGGCTCAGGCGGAAAGCCGCATCCCGATCTTTGATGGCATATATGCCGACATCGGTGATGAGCAGAGTATCGAGCAGACCCTTTCTACCTTCAGCTGGCACATAGGCAACATCGTGCATATCATCAACAATGCCACGGCACAGAGTCTGGTGCTGTTAGATGAACTGGGCACCAACACTGACCCGGGCGAAGGCTCGGCTCTCGGTCGCTCTATCCTGCTCCATTTCCTGTCACAGAGGACGATGGCCGTAGCCACCACTCACTACACCGAATTAAAGGCGCTGGCTCACGCTACCGACGGCATGGAAAATGCGGCTCTGGATGTGGATCCCGTTACCATGGCGCCCACATATCACCTGACACTAGGTGTCCCTGGTGGCAGCAATGCTCTGGCGACGGCATCACGCCTGGGACTGCCGGAGGAGATTGTCGCCCGCGCCCGGAACATGCTTTCTCAGAATGCTCAGGAAATTGAGACTTTGCTTACCCATCTGGTGACCGAGCAGAAGAATATCGAGTCGGTTCGGCACAGCCTGGAGAAAGAACTGAAAGAAGTAGAACAGAATGACGCTGATTTGAGAAACAGGCTCCGCCAGTTGGAAGAGGACAGGCGGAGGATCATTAAAGAGACCCGTGACCAGGTGGCTCGCGAGGCCGGCGAGCTACAGATGAAAATTCGTGAGGCGGCAGCGGAATTGCGCAAGGAGAAATCCAGGGAAAGAATAGAACAGGCCAAAAAGACGCTGGCCGAGACGCAGGAGAAGTTGGATACTGAGACATGGCAGGCCAGACCTGTGGTTGGGGCAGGTGAAACAGAAGCCGAGGCAGGCCCGATCAGCGCCGGTGATACCGTCTGGTTGAAGGATGCTGTCGTGCCAGCCACGGTGCTTTCGGTGTCTGAGGAACGCGGGCTCGTCGAAGTCCTGGCTGGGAAAGTGAAGATGACCCTCAGGTTGGACAGCGTAGAAAAGAGGATACCGGCAAAGGGGGAGGTGAAGACGGGTGGTACTCTGATACGGAGGGAGATGCACAAGCCCAGGGTCTCTCTCGAGCTTGACCTGCGGGGAAAAAGGGCCGAGGAGGTTGAGCCGTTGCTGGACGGCTATCTTAACGAAGCATCCTTGTGTGGCTTGAGTCGGGTCCGCATCATTCACGGCATCGGCACCGGCACCGTGCGTCAGATTGTTAGGGAGGCTCTGGCCTCTCATCCGCTGGTCACGTCTTTCCAGCCCGGGGAGCAGGGTGAAGGTGGCGACGGCGTTACCATAGTCAGCATGTAGTCAGGGTGTTTCGTTTGAGCCATTGATATTATGCTTATGTCAAAGAGGTTCCATCTCGGCAGGTCGAAGATGCTCGACTTTCTGGACGAGTTGCCTTTGACTGAAAGCAAGGCAGTATCGTTATATCTCCCACAAGGGACGACTCAAGAGAGGGTTGAGAGTCTGCTGGGGAAGATGTCTCTGGCAAGTGCAATACCGCCAGGCGTGGCTGAGGTTGCTGCAGACTCAAGAACAGGAGCGGTGTTCTTCTGGAGCCCGCTGCGAATGCACGTGGTCTTGCCCCCGTTCCCAGTTGCAGAAGAATATATGACCAACGGCTATGATGTCGAGCCCTTGCGCTCACTTCTCAGTCATGATTTCCTTATCGCACTGGTCCTGGTCCGCCTGGGAGCATACAGCATTGGCATCTGCCGGGGCGCAGAGCTAATAGACAGTAAGACGGGAACAGGCCTGGTGCACGCTCGCCATAAAAAGGGAGGCTCTTCCCAGGCGCGGTTTGCACGACACAGAGAAAAGCAGATAGAGCAGTTTCTGATCCGGGTTTGCGGTCATGCGCGGGAGCATATTGAGCCGCACGCGCGGTCGCTCGACTATCTGGTCTACGGCGGGGCCAGGACTACTATACTCTTACTGCGTAAACGATGCCCGTTCCTGAGCCAATTTGATGAGCGCATCCTGCGGATGCTGCTGGATATACCTGAGCCACGCAGGGCGGTCCTGGAAAAAGCCGTGGGCGCCGTCTGGTCATCCGATGTTATCGAATGGTGCAAGGATAGCTCTTAACAAGAACTCCAGAGATAGCATACCAATCAGGCCTACTACAAATCAGGTATTATGTCCCCAGGATACCAAGGGATATGTTAAGATGGGTGAAACGGACCTCCCATTGTGGCGTGGTTTCAGCAACATCTTGCTCGAGGAACGATCATGTCTCTAACAAGATTTATCAAGGATCTGCTGAGGAAACCTGAATCAATCCCGACCCCTGGCGCTATATTCTACAACGCGACAGTGGCAAAAGTTCTGCGTAAGCCCGAAACAAAGATAGCTAATGACATTGTAGCAAAGACGGGAAAAGGGACTATTCTTGATTTGGGTTCGGGAACAGGCTATTTGTCAATAGAAATTGCCAAGAGATCAACCGGCCTACAGGTCTACGGCATCGATCTCAGCAGGCAGATGGTCAAGATTGCCAGACGCCATGCCAAAGGCGTTGATAATGCGCAATTTGTGTATGGCAATGCGGCCAAACTTCCTTTCAAGGATAAGTCGATAGATCTTGTGGTTAGTACGGGCGCTTTGCACCATTGGAGGGCACCCCGGCTCGTGTTCGATGAGTGCTATCGTGTTCTCAAGACCGGCGCGGAAGCCTGGATATACGATGGGTGTCCCGAGGTTTTCCGCGACAAGGCTGCCAGAACGAAACTGTACGAAGAATATGGGTTTCTAATTGGCCGATTCGGTCCCAGAGTCTCTACACTGCATGGTTTCACCAGGGACGAATACCAGACCGTGATCAAGGATATGCTGGAGCAAACGGCATTCAAAGGCAACTACCAGATGGCGCTCACAGATATCTGGATGAAGATGACGCTCAAGAAACACCATTGAGAATGTCTGCGTTCCTTCAGGTATCAGGTTCGAGGGAAGGGCAGCAAAGCAATCGGAGACGGAAACGCCAAAAACCCGCCGCGGTGGCTAATTACTTCATGAGGGCACGCAGGTTTCTTGGTAGCACGTCCAAGTATTCTGCCATGTAGCTACGATTGAGTTTATGAGCTGTTTCAGGCGGGAGGCGATCAAGTAGGACGCCATTCAGGATCAACTCGGTCTCGGCTTCAGTAAAATCCTCTCCCTGTTCCACCCATTTGACAAACTGCTTGTTCACCGGGCAGACAAGCTGGCACTTCATGCAGCCTATAAGGCTATTGTGCCAGGCCGGGTCTAGCCATTCAGGAAACTCGTCTGTGCTTTCATTAAGGAAAGTGATACACCTCTCGGCGTGAATCAGGAAGCGGTCGGGGACAATCGCTCTGGTGAGACAGGCATTGAGACATGCTTTACAGCTATCACATTCATCCATTACCCGCGGTTCCAACCAATCACTTCTGCCTGGCGGCATGTCTGAGAGAAAGGCCTTGAATCGAAGAAAGCTGCCCATCCCCTCTACGTAAGCGATATTGTTCTTCCCATATTCTGCGATTCCACTGCCCACTGCGAGTAGTTTAACTGGCAACGCAATAGGGTGAAGCTGGCAGCCGCTGGAGCCAAGAATGCCTTGGAGTATTTCCCTGATTGGGTTATCCGTGTCATGATAGTAAGTGGGGGGGATTATGACCGAATAGGATTGCCCATTGAAATGGAAGGTAGCGTTGCGTTGAGGTTGCGGGGCGACAGTTACTATGATTGAACGAGCCCCCGGTAGAGTAGCGACAACATCGAACTTGAAGTAAGTCAGGTATTTCTCATATAGTCCCGCGTCTATTTCTTTCTGGCTGAGGCGCTCTTCTACTTCACGTTTGAGTTGGGCGACATGCTCGATGGGCACCACTGCACCGCGATAACCTCTTTCCTCCAGCTTGGCGCAGATGAGCGCTGCTTCTTCATCGGGAACCATTGGTTGGCCTCCTATACTAGGCGATTCCGAATTATACTCCTCGTCGCCCAATATCTGAAGTGGCGACAGCAGGTATGGGATTGCCATGAAGTCCGCAGTAACTCGTAATTGGCACACTGGATTTATCAGCTTGGTCGGGCCGGCGCGTATCAGCTATAATTGGGATATACTTAGTAGGCGGAGAAAGTTGGTATGACGAAGGTGACATTGGTAAGCACCAGGGACCGACATGAAGGTGTCAAGCAGGCAATAGACCTTCTCGGCGTGAAACCTTTTCGCGGCAAAAGCGTGGTCCTGAAGCCCAATTTCAACACGGCTGACCCGGCGCCGGGTTCTACGCACAACGACACGCTGCGGTCATTGGTTCTGTCTCTTCAACAGATGGGCGCAAAGCAAATCACTTTGGCTGAGCGGAGCGGACCGGGAGATAGCACCCGGAAGGTCATGGAGAAGAAAGGTATCTTCGAGCTGGCTCAAGAGCTGGGCTTCAACATCGTTAATCTGGAGGAACTGGGTCCCGAAGGCTGGAGCAAGATAGAGCCCAAGCACAGTCATTGGAGCCAGGGTTTTCATTTTCCTAGGATTTATCTTGAGGCGGAATTAATTGTTCAGACCTGCTGCCTCAAGACTCATGCCTACGGCGGGCATTTCACACTCTCTTTGAAGAACTCAGTAGGACTTGTCCCCCGGAGAGGCTATCCGTATATGCAGGAACTCCACTCATCGCCATACCAGAGGCAAATGATTGCCGAGATCAATACGGCTTATTCACCCGACTTGGTGGTCCTGGACGGTGTGGAGGCTTTTGTTGATGGTGGGCCTCACCGTGGCACCAGAGTAGAGGCTAAGGTTATGCTGGCTGGAACTGATCGCGTCGCCATTGATGCGGTGGGAGTAGCGGTTCTCCGTTTGTTGGGGACAACACCGGAGGTCAGCCGCGGACGTATCTTTGAACAAGAACAGATTGCACGCGCCGCTGAACTAGGGCTGGGCGTATCCTCGGCGAAGCAGATCCAGATTGTCACCGGAGATGA
>JALHUO010000087.1 GCA_022866545.1 Dehalococcoidia bacterium
GTGCTAAGGGTAACGAAACTTCCGAGAAGATTACGAGCGTTAAGAGTGAAAAACACATACCCATGGCGTTGGAAAAAATAGTCGAAATCTATCGGGAAAAGAAGCTCTCGTGACAAGGAGTTAGCCACAAAGTGCCCTCGCAAATAGCAAGCATCAAAAGCGTAAAAGCTAGAGAGATTCTCGATTCGCGTGGCAATCCTACCGTAGAGGTGGAGGTGGTACTGATTGATGGCACCACAGGTGTCGCCTCTGTCCCCTCAGGGGCGAGCACCGGGAAATACGAGGCTGTGGAGCTCCGGGATGGTGATAAAAGAAGATATAGGGGACTCGGCGTTCTAAAAGCCATAGAACATGTTAATACTGAAATTGCTTCAGCAATAGTGGGTATGTCTGCTTTAGAGCAGGCGGCTATTGACCAGCGACTCATTGAACTCGATGGCACTGCTAATAAAGCCCGGCTTGGGGCTAATGCCCTACTGGCAACGTCTCTTGCCGTAGCCAAGGCCGGAGCTAGCTTCCGGGGTGTTCCTTTATACCGTTATTTAGGAGGGTCAAGAGCTAAACAATTGCCTGTCCCTATGTTAAATATTCTCAATGGTGGTAAGCATGCCTCGGGCTCTATCGATTTTCAGGAATTTATGATAGTGCCAGTCGGTGCTGCCGATTTCCACAAAGCCATGCAAATGAGCAGCGAAGTGTATCATTCGCTGCGCAGGGTGCTTGAAGATAAGAGACTAAGCACCAATGTGGGAGATGAAGGTGGCTTTGCTCCCCAACTCCCTGCCAATGAAGATGCGCTCCGGCTGATACTGACAGCCGTTGACAGAGCCGGCTACAAAGCTGGCCAGGACTTGTTTATCGCCCTGGATCCAGCCGCCAGTACTTTCTATCAAGATGGGGAATACGTCCTTTCTCGAGAGGGTGTTACTCTCAGTCCCACGGAGATGATTGACTATTATGTTAAATTAATCTCGGATTACCCTATCGTTAGCATTGAGGATGGCCTCGTTGAGGATGATTGGGCAAACTGGTCGTTGCTCACTGCTCGACTGGGAAAGAAGACTCAGGTTGTAGGCGATGACCTTTATGCCACCAACATGAAGCGCCTGGAAAAGGGCATTGACCAAAAGGCTTCCAATTCAATCCTTATTAAGGTAAATCAGATAGGCACGATCAGTGAAACCCTGGCTGTTATCGAGAGAGCTCGCCAGGCGGGATGGACAACCATTGTCAGTCACAGGTCTGGCGAGACCGAAGATACTACCATTGCCGACCTCGCGGTAGCTAGCAATGCCGAATTCATCAAATCTGGTGCCCCTTGCCGCAGCGAGAGACTGGCTAAATACAATCGTCTCCTCAGGATAGAGGAGGAATTAGGAAAGGCTGCACACTACCCTGGCAAAAGAGTATTATATAATTTAGAGAGGATCGAATAATGCGTGTATTGGACGGTGTTCACCAAATAAAGAGTCCTGGCCCTGCAAGCGGATCATTGTCTACCAACGTCTATGTAGTTGAAGGCGGTGATGGACATATCCTGGTTGACAGTGGTTGGGATACACAGGAATCCCTGTGGGCCCTCCAAGAGGGGACGAAGGCAGCCAATCTCAAACTCCGAGACATCAAGAAAGTGGTTGTCACCCATATCCATCCTGACCATTACGGATTATCAAGCAAGATAAAGCAGGTCTGCGGGGCCCAGGTGGCAATTCACAGAGTTGATGCAGGCTTTATCTCTCCCAAGTACAAAGATTTCGCTGACCTCCTTCAAAAGACTGAAGAGCTGCTTCGACAGAATGGCGTCCCTCAGGACGAACTGCCTCAGCTAAAAGAGGCTTCGTTATGGATGAATAAATATGTTACCCCGGATTCCCCTGACGTTATGCTAGAGGACGGCGACGTAATCTCCAACGATTCTTTTCAATTCAGGATCTTCTGGACGCCGGGGCACTCGCCAGGGCATATCTGCCTTTATGAAAAAGAGAAGAAGTTTATTCTTACTGGCGACCATGTCCTGTATGAGACCACTCCCCACGTTGGCTACAATCCCCTCTCCGGCGATAACCCCCTGGGCGATTATATTTCTTCCCTTAAGAAACTACAGAGCCTCAAGGTTAATTACGTACTCCCGGGACACGGGCCGCTGTTCAATGCTTTGGGGCTGAGAATAGAGAAGATACTCGAGCACCATGAACACAGGAGGAGAGCTATCTTGAAGTCTTTGCGCGACGGTCTGAAGACAGCCTACGAGATAGCTCAGAAGATCCCGTGGATGACCGACAGAGGAGGCATCGCCTTTCGGGATCTACCAGTTTGGGATAAGCGAATGGCTGTCACCGAGACCCTGGCTCACCTTAAACTCTTGCTGGAAGAGGGAGGGGTGAGCAACGTTGCTATGGATGGTGCCTCCTTATATATAGCTAAAGACTAAACTTTACTACCCTCTCCCTTGAAGGGAGAGGAATAAGGTGAGGGTGCTAGTGATGATGATGGTGCTTACAAGTGTAGTGCGAGGCTCTAGCCTCGTGCCGCACGACCCTGAAGGGTCGCACTACGAAATTTGGAGGTGAAGAGTTCCCAGAATAGCCAACCAATATTTAAGTCTAGGCTAGGGCAAAATCAAACAGCATATCAACGGAAAGGAGGTAAGAAATGGCGACTAAAGTGGGAATCAATGGTTTCGGGCGTATTGGCAGGTTAGCTCTAAAGGCAATCATCGAGCGTTGTGGAGGCAAGGCGGAGGTGGCGGCGGTGAATGACCTTACCGATGCTAAAACCAATGCCCATCTTTTTAAGTACGACAGCAATTATGGCATCTATCCAGGTAAGGTGGAAGCTAAAGACGATGGCATCGTCGTTGACGGGAGGAAAATAAAGGTCCTGGCTGAGCGTGAGCCGGCGAAAATTCCCTGGCGAGACTACGAAGTGGATATTGTGATTGAATCTACCGGGCTTTTCACCAAGGGGAGTAAGGCTGCTGCTCATCTAGAAGGCGGTGCCAAGAAAGTAGTTATCTCAGCACCGGCTGAAGAAGAAGACATATCCATTGTTCTGGGCGTCAATGAGGGCAAATACGACCCGGCCAGGCACCGCATAATATCCAACGGCTCCTGCACCACGAATTGCATTGCCCCGGTAATTAAAGTGCTTCACCAGAACTTTGGCATAATTCACGGTTTAATGACTACTGTCCACGCCTATACCAACGACCAGAAGATACTGGATGTGTTCCATCGCGACCTGCGCCGGGCCAGGTCGGCGGGCACCAACATCATCCCCACAACTACAGGTGCTGCCAAGGTCGTGGGTGTGGTCATTCCGGAACTTCAGGGGAAGTTACATGGGATTGCCCTCAGGGTACCCACTCCGGTGGTGTCCGTAGTGGACTTCGTCGCTGACCTGAAGAAGAAGGTGAGCGCTGAAGAAGTTAATGTCGCCTTTCGCAAGGCTGCTGACGGAGAGCTCAAGGGAATTCTGGAATATTGCGACCAGCCACTGGTGAGCTCAGACTTCAAGGGCAATCCTGCCAGTGCCATCCTCGATGCCCTGAGCACCATGGTCATTGATGATAGCCTGATAAAGGTGTTGGCCTGGTATGACAACGAGTGGGGCTATAGCTGTCGTCTGGCTGACCTTGTGGCTTTTATCGTCATGAAAGGACTGTAACCACCATCTAAACTCTCCCACTTCCAGGGAGAACTAGGAGGGGAACAAACAATGCACGTCAGTGTATGTCAAATTGAGCTTCGTCTTCCGGAAAACCAGTCCCTTAAGGGCAAGAGGCAGGTAATTAA
>JALHUO010000088.1 GCA_022866545.1 Dehalococcoidia bacterium
GACGAGTCTTTTGCCGCCAAGACTCCTCTGGGTGGAACTATTGCTCATGGTATGCTTAGCTTGGCTTACGTATCGGAGATGATGACTTCGGCTTTTGGCCGAAGCTGGCTGTTGGGTGGTAAGCTTCGGGCAAGGTTCAAGGAGTCGGCACGTCCCGGAGATACTCTAACGATCACAGGCAAGATTAATTGCATTGAACGGAAGGATGATGTATCATACGCAAATTGCGCTTATGAGTGCCGTAACCAAAAGGGCGAGATGATCGTCGTGGGGGAGGCAATAGTCAAGCTTTCAAGTGCTAAGAAATAGAAATATGGCTCAAAATGGCAGAATAAGGGTGGCTGTAGATGCCATGGGTGGCGATTATGCTCCTGAGGAAATAGTTAAGGGGGCGGTGCTTGCTGCTGAGAAGGATGATGTACAAATCTTCCTGGTGGGCCCTGCAGCCATACTGGAAAAGGAATTAGCCAAGTACAAACTCACCAACGGTTCATCCGTCCATGTTGTTGGAGCCAGTGAATTTATAAAGGAGAATGAGTCGCCTGTTGACGTGATTCGTCGCAAGCGCGATTGCTCTGTGGCCGTAGCGGCAAAGATGGTGAAATCGGGCGAAGCAGATGCATTATTCAGTGCTGGGTCCAGCGGAGCAGCGGCAATAAGCGCTATTCAATTTATCGGCATGTTGGATGGAGTGTATCGGCCGGCACTTGTTGGCTCTCTGGGTAGCTTCGCATCGAACACTGTGATGGTAGACCTGGGAGCCAATGTGGATTGCAAGCCGCATCAGTTTCTAGCTTTTGCCATTGCTGGTTCGGTCTACGCCAAGACGTTCCTGAACATCGCTGATCCCAAGATAGCCTTGCTAAGTACGGGGAGTGAGGAGACCAAAGGGAACGAAGCAGTGCGTGAAGCTTATTCACTTCTCAAAAATAGCGGGTTGAACTTCATTGGCAATATAGAAGGTGGCGATATCTTGAACGGCAAGGCCAACGTCGTCATTTGTGACGGCTTTGTAGGCAATGTTCTCTTGAAGTTTTATGAGAGCATTGGGGGTCGCGCCCAGGTCTGGACGGAGCGAAAGCTGAGAAAGTACCCACCTCTCCGTGCCTTAGCCGGATTATTGTTCAAGAGATTGTTCCCGGCAACCAGAATATCGAGTGAGACTGAGAAGCAGGGTGGCGGTATTTTGTGGGGTGTCAATGGAGTGGTGAAGATAGCACATGGAGCTAGCCGGGCCCCCCAAATAGCTAATGCTATAGAAAGCGCCAAGGAAGCGGTAAAAGCCGGGGTTGTGGAAAGTATGAAATCAGAACTAGCAAAATTTAACCAGGGAGGTAGATTATGAATATTGAAGAGCAGATAAGAGACATCTTGGCCAGGATTACTCGTGTTGATAAGAACATTATCACTCGAGAGAGCACATTTAAGGAGATTAAGGCGGATTCTCTGGACGTAGTGCAGGCATTGGTGGCAGTGGAAGAGACCTTTGGGGTTGAAATCCCTGACGAAGAGGCCCAGAAGTTTCAGAATTTCGGCGATTTTGTGTCTTTCGTAGAGAATCGAGTGGCGCAAAAAGAGAGGGTTTAGATATGTCTCTAAAGGGGAAGCTGGCTCTGGTCACGGGAAGTGGCCGAGGCATCGGCCGGGCGATTGCTTTGAAACTTGCATCCCAAGGCGCTGATATCATTGTCGATTATTTCCGCCACCGTGAGAGCGCGGAACAAACAGCCAAGGATATCGAAGCTCTGGGAGTGAAAGCTGAGGTCATCCGGGCCAATGTGGGAGACGCGGCAAAGATAGATGAATTGTTTGACATGATTGGCAATAAATTTGGACACCTCGATATCTTGATCAACAATGCTGCTTCAGGCGTGGGTCGCCCTTTAGCGGACATAGATGTCAAGGCCTGGGAATGGACTATGAACATCAATGCCAGGGCCTGTTTACTCTGCGCTCAGAGGGCAGCCAAGCTGATGGAGGGCAGGGGCGGCAAGATAGTCAGCATCTCCAGCCTGGGTTCGCGATTTGTCTTGCCCAATTATACTGTCGTGGGAGTCTCCAAAGCTGCCCTGGAAGCTTTGACTCGTTACCTGGCAATAGAGCTGGCGCCCCGAGGCATTTGCGTCAATGCTGTAGCTGCTTCTGCTGTGGAGACAGAGGCACTGAAGTTCTATTTCAAAGAGGGGCTAGCCAAAGACACCCGCCAGGCAACGCCGGCAGGAAGAATGGTGACTCCCGAAGATGTCGCCAACGTGGTGGCTTTCCTGTGCAGTGAAGAGGCCTTTATGATAAGAGGACAGATTATTGTCATTGACGGGGGCACCTCTATAGGGCTCTTGGCCCTCGCTGGAAAAGGAGAACAATAGACATGGCTGGAGTTGCCGAGAACTCGATGAATTCTTGGGGCACGATGAATATACCGAGGGTCGTGGTCACCGGTATCGGGACTATTAATCCTTTGGGCTTGAATGTGAAAGAGTACTGGGAGGGATTAGCCGCAGGGAAGTCAGCCATCGGTCCTATTACGCACTTTGATGCCAGCAAGTTTCGGGTGAAAGTTGATGCTGAGGTGCATGGCTTTGATGCCACGAAGTATATGGACTTGAAGGTAGTTGACCGGACTTCAAGGACCATTCAATTTGCCATTGCCGCTGCCAAAGAGGCAGTACAAGCGGCCGGTCTGGATATGGCTCGGGAAAATCCTGAGCGTGTAGGTGTTACCATCTCTACTATGACGGAGCAAGGCTATGTTATTAGGGGATGGGAGCTGTATCTGAAAACGGGTCCCAGGAGAGCCGACCCGCTCTTCATCACGAAATCGACTCCCAGCGCGGCATCCATGCAGGTGGGCATGATGCTGGGAGCCAAGGGTCCCAACAGCAGTGTAAATAGCCTCTGCGCCAGTGGTGCCGATGCCATAGGCACAGCGGCCAATTTCATTCGCCTGGGGTATGCCGATGTGATGATAGCCGGGGGTTCAGACGCCAGCCTGGAGCCGGTTGGCATGGCCGGAATAGACCAGCTGGGAGCCCTTTCCCATGAATCTGACCCATCCAAGGCTTGTCGCCCGTTCGATCTCAACCGTAATGGGTTCGTCTATGCTGAGGGTGCCGGATTGCTTGTCCTGGAAAGCTATGAACATGCCAGGAGGCGGGGTGCACCCGTCTTGGCCGAAGTTGCCGGCGCAGGCTGGTCTTTCGATGCCCATGATGCGACTGCCCCTGCTCCTGAGGCTGAGGCTTATGCTATGCGTACTGCTCTGCAAACTGCCAGGGTAAAGATTGAGGAAGTTGACTATGTCAACGCTCACGGCACCAGCACCAAGCTGAATGATGCCTGTGAAACCAAGGCTATTAAGATAACGTTTGGAGAGCAAGCTTACAAAATCCCCATAAGCTCCACTAAGTCCATGATCGGCCATAGCATTACCGCCGCTGGCGCTATCGAAACCATCGCCGCTATATTGGTAATGAACAAAGGAATTATCCACCCAACCATAAACTATGAGACGCCTGACCCCGCCTGTGATCTGGATTATGTCCCCAATGTGGCTCGGCCGGTCCAGGTGAATGTGTGTCTGAAGAATAGTTTTGGGCTCGGTGGAGAAAACTGCTGTCTGGTGCTTAGACGTGTCGGCGGGTGAAAGCCAGCAATGGAAAGAAGGGCGTTTCCCTATGCAGTCGCTTTGCCAGGATGATAACTCAATGCTGTTACAACTATGCAGGATGTCCAGACATGTGCCGATACCAGAAGGGGTATTGACAAAAAAGTCTTTTATGTCCATAATACATCGTATTACGATACACAGGTATATAAGGTATAACCCAGGTTTTGACCTTTCCTATTCAATACCGCAGTTTCAGCGGAAAGGTGACGTTTCTCGTGGCAGCGGTCTGTTGACGAAGTCCTGGAGCAGCATTCTTTGACCGGAAGGTATTGACAAGAAGTTCTTTTACATTCATAATACATCGTATCGCGATATAGATGATGGTTTTGCTAGAGACGACGAAAGACGCAAGGTGGGGAATGGGCGTGTGGCCTGGTACAAGCACTGTTTATTTGTTGTGGTGAAGTAGTATGCAATTATTAGTGCCGACGAATTGGGACCCGGACCTGATACTGCCGTTAAGCAAGCTGGAAGCTGATGTGCAACTATATGGTGTATTGCCGACCTCGATGATAGGGAGCGGGGGAACGGGTCCGGATACCATCCGCATGGTGGCAAACCAGGTGGAGGAATATATCGAAGAGGCTCACTCAGCAGGTTTGAAATTTGACTACCTCCTGAATGCTCCCAGCATGAGCAACATGGAATGGGAC
>JALHUO010000089.1 GCA_022866545.1 Dehalococcoidia bacterium
AAAACCTGGCGAGCCATCCTGGGAGAGTCCTTGGGGGAGGGGTAGACCGGGGTGGCACATAGAGTGCAGTGCCATGGCGTTGAAGTACCTCGGCGGCAGCATAGACATCCATGGTGGTGGACAAGACCTTATCTTTCCTCATCACGAGAACGAGATAGCACAATCAGAAAGCTTTACTGAGGAGGTTCCTTTTGCTCGATGCTGGCTACATAATGGGTTATTGCAGCAGGACAAGCAAAAAATGAGTAAGAGTACCGGTAATCTAGTAAGCATTAAAGACGCACTAAGCCGCTTTAGCTCTGATGCCATTCGCCTTTTCATCCTTAGCTCGAATTATCGGAGTCCACTTACCTATAGTGAAGAGGCTCTGGAAGCGAGCGAGAGGGGCGCAGAGAGATTACGCTGGGCATTGACCCATCGAAGTAATACAGACGAGGCAGTCGCCATACTCAACGCGGAGTCCTTTGAGCAGAGATTTGTCCAAGCCATGGACGATGACTTCAATACTGCACAGGCAATAGCAGTCCTCTTCGAATTGACGAAGGAAATAAACCGTGGTGCCGAACAAGGTGTCAATGTAGCTGAAGCGCAGCATACCCTGCTGAAGTTGGCAGGCGTCTTAGGTCTTACTTTAAGGGGAGAGACACAACCTACAGCCGACTTAGAAGCATTTATCAGTCTATTGGTATCTACCAGGGATGATTTACGTCGAAACCAGCAGTGGCAGCTAGCCGATAAGATTAGAAGTAGGTTAGCCGATTTGGGGGTAACTCTTGAAGATACCTCTCAAGCAACAAGATGGGAATACAAGAAGAAATAGCTATCGCACTATAACCAGGAATCTCCGCGGGAATCCTTCTCTTTCGAATGGAGAGGACGGGGGAGGATGTATTCCCCCTCTACTGCGCCCGGCCCACTATGGAATTGCCGCGTCTTCATACATCTTGAAGGAATTGTAGCATTTAAGATACTCGCCTCTCAAACATAGCAAAAGAGAATGGCAGGGCAAAAGACGAATTTCAAGCGTTGAATCTGAGGATGGGGCTTCAGCCATCAGCAGTCGGTTTCTAGTTTCCTTTGAGTTAACAGAATCTTAATATTTGGATGCTATGGTATAATCTGTTTCCCTGTGTATATTCTCATCGGAGCAGCTATAGACGAGAAGAAGGTTGATATGCAGTGAAAAGAATTGTCCTTCTGATTATGCTTAGTCTTTTGGTGATAGGGTCGCTTCTGCCGGGTTGTGCTAACGTAACACCCAGGGCAGTGCGCTATGTCTTCGAAGATGGGAAGATTAGCATCGGCATAGTCGCGGAACTTAACGCCACAGCTGGTGCGATGCAATTGACAGGTGCCACGCTGGCGCAGGAGGCAATCAACCGTAATGGTGGCGTACACATAGGCGGCGTCTCTTATATCATGGAGGTGGTTCCCATAGAAACCGGGGAGGAAACCAAGGATCCCACTGGTCTCACTGGCGTATCCGCTCTTACGGCAGCGATAGACGGCGTAGACTTCATTCTTGGCGGTTTCCGGACGGAAGCTGTTGAGGTCTACCGGGAGGTGGCTATGGACAGTGAGGTGATTTTCATCAGCTGCGGTGTTGCCGCAGAGACTTTACAGCACAGTGTAGTTGACGATTACGCCGGCTACCGGTTCTGGTTCAAGGGAATGCCGCACAATGAATATTTCATGGGGCAGAGTGTTGTGAGGATACTGGGAGCGGTCGCAATGAAGCTCAGAGAAAAGATGGGAGTACTACCTGATTATACACTGAATGCCACCATCATTGCTGATAATCTGCCGTGGGCCTATAAGCAAGTAGTGGTTATGACGGAACTGCTGAAGGATATAAATGTGAATCTTGTCCACACCCCATATTGGGTAGATTCAACTGGAAACACAGCAGGAATGCAGAATGTACTGACCTCGATAGGAGCCTTTGATCCCCAGTTCGTCATCCCTGTCTTCTCTGGCAATGCTGGCGTTCTCTACGATATGCTCCGTTCATCTTACATACCGAACGCTATGTCGGTGGGCATTAACGTAATGGCCCAGCTTAAGAGCCCTTGGGGTGCTGGCAACCTTACAACAGCTCCCCCCGGTGGCCCAGCTTGTGCTTATGAGGTTATGCTGGATACCTGGGCGGAAGGCTTGAACCAAACCTCAAAGACAGAGGCCTTTCTTGCTGCCTTCATGAACTCTACCTCGGAAGAGTATCCCCTCAACACGGCGGCTACCTATGATGCTCTTTTTGGTCTGAAAGCCGCCATCGAGGCGGTGGCGTCGTATGATGCCGAAGAAGGAGTTGCCTATGCCTGGGCTGATGACATTATTCAGTGGCTTGAAGACCCGGCCAACGCCCAGATGACCACGACTGGCAACACTACCTGTTATCCCAGACCGGGGACCACGGC
Source organism: Dehalococcoidia bacterium (assembly GCA_022866545.1). GTDB lineage: Bacteria > Chloroflexota > Dehalococcoidia > GIF9 > AB-539-J10 > RBG-13-51-36. Next base: position 2,418 of record JALHUO010000089.1, read on the forward strand.
TGCCGGGAAGCCAGCACTCACTGAGGCTCAAGTACGCACGTTATATGATCTTGATAGCTATAACTACACATATGCGTACGATGCGAAAGACTGGACAATGCCAGCACATACCAGTCACGACCTGGCCTACGGTCCCGCCCTCGTGACTGGCATTGGCGCCCAGTGGCAATGGTTCGGGAACGAGACTACTGGTGTTTGGAAGAAGGTCGGCGTCTGGCCGATGGATTTCGGAGATCAATACGATGAGGCGTTGACCGACCAGTACGGCTGCTGGAACTTTGCGTACAACGGCACGGTAGCCCTCGTAATACCACAGAATATAATCGATCACCACAAGCCATAGAGCACCCGGAGCAACGGCAGAGGAGCGGGAAGAATACAGTTACCCCTTTTCGAAAGATTTTCAAATCTCCCTGAAACTTAACAAGAATCTAATATTAGGTGTATAGTATATAAATGAGTAATAGATGAATGATAGCAACTTGAAGCGCAAGACTTTTAACAAAGGGGCCTAATAAACCAGGCAACCATGACAATCTGGAGGAGGTTGAAATGAAAAGAGTTGTTTTTCTGATTATCGCGAGCCTTCTCGTGATAGGGTTGGTCCTACCTGGCTGTGCTCCTGCCGAAGAGAATGTTGTCAAGATCGCCGTATGTGGGCCAATGACTGACATCCGGGGTCAAAATCACTTGGCAGGCGCCGAAATGGCACGCGACGAAATCAATGCCGCTGGCGGGGTAACCATCAACAGCACGAAGTATACGATTGAGTTGGTCACAGTGGACACTAATGAAATCATCGTTCCTAGCGGTGTCACTGGCGTTGCAGCCCTTAGTGCAGTCATAGACGACGTGGACTTTGTCGTCGGCGGTTTCCGGACAGAAGCCGTTGCGGGCTACAGGGAGGTGGCTATGGATGCGCATAAGATTTTCATGAACTGCGGTGCCGCCACAGAGCTTTTGTGCCATTCAGTAGTCACAAACTATGCCCACTACAAATGGTTCTTCAAGGGCACGCCCATGAATGAGTACTTATTAGCCGAGAGTCAAAGTAAGGTGCTGACATTAGTTATAGCCATGGCTACTGCTGTGAAGCCAGCATTCGTGCCGAGAATCGCCATATTGGCTGAAGACGCACAGTGGACCAGGGCACCGAGGGAAGCCGCTCTAGCAGACTTCCAAGCAGCGGGCTACTCAGTCGGGCAAGGTCTGTGGCTAGTAAACCCCAGTGCGGGTATTCCTGCGGTTGCGGGTGTGCTGGGTCTAATAAAGGCAGCTGATCCCAACACCAACATTATCTACACCATCTTTTCCGGCCCAGTGGGCATGACTTATGCTGATCAGGTTGGCATCAATATGCCTCATGTTCTGTCTATAGGTATTAACGTAGAAGCCCAGAGGCAGGACTTCGGCACGGAAGCCACTTACGCCAATGGCATGATTTTCATGGATGGCTGGGCACCGGGTGTGAATATCACCGTCAATACAGCTGCATTCGTTAGCGCGTTTGTAAACAAGACCGGCGAGAATCCAATCTATACCGCGGCTACCTACGATGCCGTTTATTCCCTGGTAGAAGCCCTGCAATCGGAGGGTTACGTCGATGGCAGCACTGTTAAATACATGCCTGAGGACATTGTTGTGTATCTGCAAACAGCTACACGGCAGGGCGTAGCAGCTAAGAAGAGCGGTGTTTATCCTATATGGGATGGCACGACGACAGGTACCTATTACGAATATCCCGGTAAATCTACTGCTGGTTTACCAGCACTTAACGAGAGCCAAGTGCTAGCCCTGTATCCCTGGTTGGCCAGTGCGAAGTTTTCTAACAACGTGGCAGTATCGAACTGGACGTATACTGCGGATAACTGGACAATGCAGCCGCACACCACTCATGACCTGGTCTTTGGTAGCGAGTGGGCAGGCGGCATTGCTTCCCAGTGGCAGTGGAATGGAACGGCCCTCAACAAGGTCTGCATCTGGCCACAGGTGCTACACGGGCTCCCCTCGGACATGACGACTTGGCTTGCCGTTCTAGGCTCGGGCGCCATCAACGCCACAACACTGTATAGGCTCCAGTCTTTTGGCTTGTGGGATCAGTACGGCTGGTGGAACTTTGAATACCAGGGCACCGGATCACTGAACCTAACGGATTGGATACTCTCCTTATGATAATATTCTGATGTAGTAGTCGAACGGAGTCAGGGCAGTAGCCCAGTGACAAACTTGGCGGTGCCCCCGGGCTAACCGGGGTCACCGCTCTTTCTGCCAACTGTCCTTTGTCGTTGCGAGGCTGGTTTTAGCCAGTCGATGCGACCTCGTGGAGGGGTAATTAGATTGCCGCGTCCCAAGAACTGAGGCTTGGCAATGACGAAGGCGGAAGGATGCACAACAACAAACACCCCAAGAGGCTGGACATCGCTTGTTAACAGGGGTATACTAGCTGGCACGTCTTCCAGGCCGCTGCTCCGGCAGCTAAAGGAGGCTGACTGAGGATGGATGAGATTACCATTTCCCGTGCTATTGTCGAAAGCTACATGAAGGACTTCATGAGAGCCATGGAGACTGATGTTGCCATAGCCGGGGCAGGACCAGCCGGGCTTGCTACTGCATACTATCTGGCGAAAGAGGGAATAAAAGTGGTGGTATTTGAGAGGCAGCTT
>JALHUO010000090.1 GCA_022866545.1 Dehalococcoidia bacterium
ATCGCTCACCCCTAATTTCCAGTGGGGAAGCGTAGCCAATGCCGATTACTACGCTCTTTATATAAGTGAGCCACCGTACGGGCCAGCCAACCTTGTCTTTGATAGTGAAGAGGATTATGGCCCTATATACGGAACATCACTTCTCCTGCCCTCCGGGATACTCACCGAAGACGTAACCTACGTGTGGAACATGAGAGCCTGGAACGAGGCCGGTCCAGGACCCTTCTCTTCAGGCTGGAGTTTCACTACCAACTTCAATAAACCTCCGATCTGTTCGGTGGTGCCTGATACGACCTCAGGGCAAGCTCCTCTCACAGTGAATTTCGCTCTTAGTGCTTCAGACCCGGATGGTTCGATTGCAGCCTGGGTGCTGGATGTCGACGGCGACGGTGACCCCAACTTCTCGGGAATAGGTGATCCCCCATCCTCGAGAACTTATACGTATTATGGTGGCAATCCCGGCGGCTACAGTGTAGTCTTCATAGTTGCCGACAATGCTGGTGAATACGCTATCGATATCAAGACCGTCGTGGTTGGAGACAATACTCCTCCAAATTGCACCTTATCTCCAGACAAAGCCTCGGGTACGGTCCCCTTAACAGTCGTATTCGACATCAGCTCCAATGATGCTGACGGTTCTATAGTTAGCTGGGAGTTGTTGCCAGGAGACCGTAGTCCAAAGTACTCTGGTGGCGGAAATCCTCCGCCTAATCTGACGCACACTTATACCGTCGCCGGGACTTACACAGCTATTCTCATGGTCAAAGACAATAAGGAAGCAACTGCTGGGGCATCCAGCACAATATACGCTGATGAAACCGCACCTCCTTCACCTGTGCTTCTTCTTCTGGATCCCACAAGTGGAATAGCCGGCATGTCAGTCAATGTAATAGGAACAGGCTTTACCCCTAATTCGCGTTTATCCTCGCTTTCTATTGACCAGATCAACATAACACCTGTCCAAATCATAACTACCAGCTCGATAGGAGGCTTCGCTACGAGTTTCGTGGTTCCTGATCTAGAATCTGGAACGCATACCGTCACTGCGAGCGCTGGAGGTAAGACTGCTTCAAATAGCTTTGTAATTACGCAAGAGTTCGAGCCGTCTGTTCGAACTCCTTCAATCACTTTGACACCGCCCAGTGGGTTGCCCGGCAGTATTGTTACGATTGTTGGGACAGGGTTTGATTCGTATGTCACATTATCATCACTTACAGTCGACGCGCTAGAGGTTGGCCCGATCACAACTATCGTGACTGGCGAGGCCGGCAGCTTCAGCACCACTTTTGCGATACCGGCTCTTTTGCCGGGGACTCATTCCGTATCCGCTACCTGTGGAGGTAAATCTGCGCAAGCAAACCTTACGATTTCCCAGCTTGGTTTGGGACAAATCGTCGTTAAGAAAGTTCAGATGTACATTGGCTCAAAGAATGTATATCAGGAATTGGCTGGCGAATCGCCAGTTTTTCTCCACGGCATACCGCTTGATGTCAGATTCGAGCCAGAGATCGATTGGGGGGGGCACCAGATCGGAACGATCAAATTCGTCACTCCTAAAGGTACATTTGCCACTTCAACACTCGATGTGGGGAATATGCTCGGTGTTGGTGGGAAATTGCACGTGGTGGCCAGAAGCAGCGATGGAACGGAATCTGCTCCATTCGAAGTCCCATTTGAAGTGGCGGAATTCCCTCTCGGGTCAACTATCGAAGAACTCTACTCTTTTGACGCAAGAACCTTAACTTATAGCCTGCTAGGGGGTGTGGGAGCCCTTGCCTGCGAACTTGTCAATCAAAATATTGAAGGTACACGCATACCAACGACAATTGTCCCGTTTACTGAAAAACCAATAAAATTTAAATTCCTGCCAAATATCAAGATGCAGATAGACTTGAAAGGATATGGGTCACTTATGCTGGGAGCAGAAGAAAATGGTGGTAACCTAATTGAATATGCTGGGGCAAAAGTCCCTTGTTTGGAGAAGCCAACAGGGCGTCATGCTAAATTGACGAACTTGGCCAGTGGTGAAATCAGTTTTATCGGTGGCGCGAGTTTCCATTACGACAGTACTCTAGGGTGGCAATGGAGCGGCTCTTTCGAAGTTGGTGTAGAAGGATCTGTCCAGACACCCGCGGCTTACGTTGTCATTGGATTTTTGCCGCTCTATGCAAGGTTTGGAACAGGTGTGCAGTTTAAAGCAAGTGTGGAGATGGGGGCGGTAAGCGTAAACCCTCTCCATTTCGAGTGGCAAGGTGACGGTACATTGGAAGTTTATCTCAAGGCAATGGCGGGAATAGGTGCTGCTGACTTTGCTAGCATCGAGGGATGGGTTAAGGGGGGGCCCACGGCACCGTTTCGATTCCCTCAAGTACCGGCAGTGGAAAGAATATATTTTGACCTACAGGCGGGAGTCACAGTCCGGCTTTGTATCTTCGTGAAAGAATATACCACTGGTCGTCTCCAGGGGACATTATATGAAGATGGCACTTGGTCTTGGCCTTGGGAAAGTGGATTAAAGGGAGTTCTCTTAGACAATGCAGAAGCACATCTACTCTCCAGAGAATATCTGGAAACGCAGCCATACGCACAATTTCATCAGCTTGCTCCTGAATCCAGTTTGGAGGGCATAGACGTGAATAGTGAAAACGTAGGGCTAGGTGAACAGTATACGAATTCTTACTATCCCCAGGAGCAGGAATCTGTGCTCCAGGAAAACGTTTACCCCTATTCAGAACCCAGAATAATATCCCAAAATGGCTCGGTTTATGCTTTCTGGATATACGACGATCCATCCAGAGGGCCAGTTAACCGTACCGAACTAGTGTACTCAGAGTATTCAGAAACTGGTTGGAGCCTGCCACTGCCTGTTTATGATGATGGTACTGCCGATTTCCGTCCCGATGCAGCGTTTCTTCCCGACGGAAGGATATTGGTCGCCTGGGAAAATATTAACGAAACACTCTCGAGTAATACTACTCTAGAGGAGATGCTCTCTAAATCTGAGATAACTTGCGCCATCTATGACCCGGCGTCTGATACCTGGACATCCTGCCAACTGACCAATAATACCGCCCTTGACCGCACTCCGAGACTAGCAATTGGGAACGACGGCACTGCTCTGCTGACCTGGATAGCTAATGAAGCCGATGATTATGTCGGGTCTGCCGAAAACCCGAATAGTGTGGAATACTCTCTCTGGAATGGCAATAACTGGAGTACGACTTTGGAGGTCATTTCGGAGACAGCATCCATGATCAGTACCTCCTTGGCTTACGATGGAACCACGGGCTATCTAGTTTGGGAAACTGATGCAGACCAGGATTCATCCACTCTGCAAGACCGCGAATTGATGATGGTTGCTTACGACAACGGTAGTGGTTGGGGATCGAGTGAACAATTGACTAGCGATGAGCAGCTCGACATAGCACCTCAAATACTGTTTGACAATGACATGCCGGTTTTGATCTGGGCGAAGAATGAGACGTTGGCTGTGTCTAGGGGAACGGATTTCCCGAATTCAGCCACGATAGTAGATACCGGTTACCCCTGCGCCGGAAATGGATTTGAAGCGCTGAGCAGTTCCACGGGAATTACGCTGCTCTGGTCCGATTCCTCCGACGAAGGGTCTGACATCTACAGGGTCGTGTGGGACCGCGCAAACGATAAATGGGGCTTGCCTGCACAGTTGACCAACGATGGTTCGCTTGAAAGAGACATCGATGCAGTTGGCTTAAGTGGTGACAAGGTCATCCTCATCTACGATAAGGTGACAATAAACTACACCGAAGACGGGATTCCACAAATGGGACAAACTGACCTTTGTCTGCTGGAATATGAGGAACATACCGATCTCGCTGTGAACTCGATTGCCATTGAAAGCACCTTCCCTACTGTCGGTGACGAGTTAATCTTTGATGCTGAGATAGCCAATCTGGGTACTACGGTAGAAGAGGATATCCCGGTCCTACTCTATAATGGGGACCCAGAAGAAGGTGGGCAGCTCATTGCGACCGCATCATTATCCGGGTTGTTGGCTCCCGGAGCAACCGGTCAGGTGAGTATCGCCTGGCAGGTGGACATAGCCGGTCCCATCATGTTTGTTGCCAGGATACCCGACCAATTTGCTGAAAACGACATAGACAGAACCAACGATACTAATAGCATTTTGGGCGTCATAAACGGTGAAACCACTGTTAATAACACACCGACCGGCGCCAATGTAACGATAGATTTGGGGAACGGCGTGAGCGTTTCTTTTGAGAATGTCAGTGAGGCTGGTAACACAGTTACCTCGGTTGTCGACACAATTACGTTAGCTCAGGCCAATCCAGTTATACCCGGCTACAGGGTTCTAGATGATAGTTGCTACAATATCACCACTACGGCCGGTCATAGTGGTAATATCCTGGTTGCTCTGCATTATGAAGAATTCGGACTTGCGGGCTCAGAGAATGAACTAAAGATGCTCCATTTCGATGGAACGTCCTGGGTGGATGCTACAACATTACTGGACAACGCCAACAACTATGTTCATGGACAGGCTACCGATTTATCGTCATTTGTTGTCGCCGAACCCCTTGCCACAGCGGAATTGGTTCTGAAAGCTGGCTGGAACATGGTTTCTCTACCTGTAGCACCAATACACAACGTGACCAGTACAGTCTTTCCCGGAGTGGCTGGTGTATTTGCCTGGAATGCTACCAGCAGGAGTTATTACGTGCCCACTGTAATTGAGCCCGAAAAGGGCTACTGGGTGGCAGTCACCGAGAATACTACAATTGCAGTAAATGGGACTCCAGTAGACACCTGGACGACTGATATCAAAGCAGGGTGGAACATGGTCGGCTCTGTGAATATTACGGCGACCATCGCTGACCCCAACGATGACCCTGACGTAAGTGTCATACCGACTGCTTATTGGTGGGATCCAATAGGCAAGTCATACAACCTCACAACAGCCATAGAGCCGGGGAAAGGATACTGGGTGGCATCGCTCAGTGACTGCACGCTGACATTGTGAACGCTAGAGTATTGATATGTGAATTCAGGACTCATGCCACCCTGATCAGTGCAAGGACCATCGCAGTCCTGAATCAGAAAGTTGGAGGAAAGTTCGTCGATGGGCTTCCGCCTTTTGGCCACGATGATAGTCTTCTTGCCTCTGTTGGCCCACATGTGTTGTGAGCCAAGTCCAGTGGGCCACACTGGCTACTGACTGCGCCAGTGTGAGCATGATACAATAGCTATCACACCCCATCGATCGACTCACGGTCATGCGGGACGATGAGGCGCTTGACAGTCTCAAGGACTGCTAGCTATGTGGACGAGCTTGAACCACAGAGGGAAAACGATGAAACAAAGAGCAACTGCTTTAACTGATTCCCAGATGATTGACCAGCTCTGCAACCTCCTGATCCCAAAGCTGGAAGAACATCTGGCGAACCACATGCCTTCTAAGCAGCGGGTCGAGGGTTCGAATCCCTCCAGGGACTCCACCAAGCTAGCCAGACCAACTGCTTTTAGAAATCGAAGCTATGATGGCTGCCCCCTGCCCCCTAGCTCCTGGCTACTGTCTCCTTAACCCTGACCTGTGACTAGTGATTAGTGACTCGTAACGACTGACTACTGACTAGTGGGGCTGGGGATCAGAGATTAGAGATTAGAGATTGGAGGGTGTCAGGTGTCTGCCGTCGGTTGGCGGGCAGCGACCGACTCCTGACTACTGTCTAGCAGTTTCCTGAACGTGCTCGTCGAGGCGCAGAGGCAGATAACGGTCGGCTTTCGAACGGGAGAGAATACCAGGTGACAGTATGACGAAGAGTGCCCCATCATTTCTGACAAATGTCTAGCCCTATGTTGAGAGCGGTTACACGCGTAACGTCTAATGCCTACTGAGACGTGGCTCTACGCCTCATTGCATAGAAGATCTCCATCTCAATTCGTCCGAGGGTCATGGTACAATAATCGATCGAACGCAGAGGTGAAGGCAACAGGTATGAGAAAAGTGAATATAATAGGTTCAGGTGTTGCAGGGCTGTCCACCGGTTGTTATCTACAGATGAATGGTTATGAAACTCAGATATTCGAAGCGCACAACCTCCCCGGTGGGGTGTGCACTGCATGGAAGAGAAAAGGATACACGATTGACAACTGCATTCACTGGCTGGTCGGCTCAAGTCCCAGCGACAGCTTCTACCGTCTCTGGAATGAGCTAGTAGATATGAAGAGCAGGAAGTTCGTCGATAGCGAGGAATGGATGAGGGTTGAAACACCAGATGGTCGGTACATGAGGGTATTTACTGACATAGATAGGCTGGAGCAAGAGATGCTTGAGAAGTCTCCGTCAGACGAGAGATTGATACGGTCCTTTACCGGTGCCGCAAGACGATTCATAGGGTTTCATCTCCCTGTTGAAAAGGCTCCCGAGCTATTCGGGCCGATGGACGGGCTGAAGATGATCCTTGGGTTACTACCTTTCATGCTACCTTTGAGGAAATGGGTGGGGATATCAATGCAGCAGTACGCGGATAAGTGTAGAGACCCCTTGCTTAAGCGGACTTTCGAATCCATGTTTACACCCAAGACCAACGTGCTATTCGTACTCATGACTATCGTGTGGATGCACAAAAAGAGTGCTGGATTTCCTATCGGTGGTTCTCTGGAATTCGCGCGTCAGATAGAAAAGAGATACCTGGAGCTTGGAGGAAAGATAAACTATAGATCAAGAGTAGCTAAGATTTCGGTGAAAAACGACGCTGCCACCGGGATAGTGCTGGCCAGCGGAGAAGAACATGCCTCTGATATTGTAGTTTCGGCAGCTGACGGACACTCTACCATCTTTGACATGCTTGACGGCAGGTACATAGATGCGAAGACAAAGAGCTACTATGACAGCTATGAAACATTCCCTTCGTACCTGCTCGTCTCTTTTGGCGTCGCGAGAAAACTCGATGATTACCCGAGAGAAGCAATTGTGTTTCCCGAGAAGCCTTTGACCACTGACAGGATACCCAAGTACGAAGGAGTTATGATCAGAGTATTCAGCTTTGACCCCACAATGGCTCCCGTAGGAAAGACGGTGATAACAGTCTGGGTGCTAACCAGGGAATATGAGTACTGGGACAACCTGAAAAGAACAGCCCCGGAACAGTATGAAGCAGAAAAGAACAAGATTGCGGAGGCAGTGCTCGAATTGCTGGAGAAGAGATTCGGCGACGTAAGGTCAAAGGTGGAGATGACCGATGTCTGCACACCAGCAACTTTCATGAGATACACGAGCAACTGGAAGGGGAGCTTCGAGGGTTGGCTGTGGACACCCAAGATAGGACTCGGAGGCCTGCGTAAAACGCTGCCTGGGCTTGGAAACTTCTATATGGCCGGACACTGGGTTCAACCGGGAGGCGGCCTGCCAACGGCATTGAAGTCCGGCAGAGACCTCGCCCAGATAATATGTAAGAAGGACAAGAAGAAGTTCACTACTTCGGGATTCTAACAGTCTGGCAGAGTCTGCTGATGGAGGTCCTTGCACGCAACGGGTCTTTGCAGAATGGTACGCCAAGCCCGGCTTGATAACGGCGGGCATGCCGAGCTTGGTCCTTTATCCAACAAAACTCGGGAATGTTCAATCCGGCGGCACCCAACCAGAACTCATTTCGTGTAAGTCACCTAATTCGCCTATTAATGGAAATCTGTGATGGCCTATAGCTCAGCAAATAGAATGACGGCCTTTAGAACCAAGGTTTGATAGTACGAATTGCTCCGGGTGCTCCGAGTCACTCCTGCCTGTTGAAGACCCAGATAGCGGCAGTCAGGAGAACTGCCCCCACCATCGCCACCACAATAGCCGAATCCACGATGCCCATGGTGTGGCCAAAGACGGTAACGCCGGCCACCTCAGTGCCCAAGAAGACCTGGCGTATAGCATCTATTCCATAGGTCACCGGGTTCAATTTGGAGAGTACCTCCAGCCAGGTGGCTACGCCGGAGACGGGGAAAAAGATGCCAGAGAGAAACATCATGGGGAAAATCACCAATTGCATCACTATCTGAAATCCCTGCTGCGAGCGCATGCGGGCACCGATTAGCAGCCCCAACCCGGAAAGAGAGAGTGAGAGTATTAGAAGGAGCGGCAAAAGAGCCAGTACCTTGCCCAAGGTGATGGGAACATTAACAATGGGTGCCAGCACCAGCATGATGGCCCCCTGGACCATGGCAATGATGGCAGCGCCAATGGCCTTGCCGGCTAGCACTCCGCTACGGCTCAAGGGAGAAACCAGTACCTCTTTAAGGAAACCGAATTCTCTATCCCAGACGATGGAGATACCGGACATGATAGAGGTCATCAATACTGTCATGGCCAGAATACCGGGATACATAAACTGTATATAGTCCACGCCGGGCATCATTTGGCCGATAAGCCTACCGAAGCCGGCACCAAAGATTAACAGGAATATAAGCGGCATAGAAAAGGAGGAGAACATCCGCGGTCTGTCTGCGACAAAACGGACGAGCTCGCGGTAAGCTATCACCCAGATAGTACGAAATACGATAGCCATTCTCTTTAGTGCCCCCTCATTTTAGCCATATTCTTCAGCTTCTGCATTGAGTCAACCTCCTGTTCCCTGATATTGCGTCCGGTGAGCTTCAGGAATACATCCTCCAGCGTAGGACGCCTCAAGCCGATGGAGATTAGTCGTATGGGGAAGCCGGAGACGAACTTGGGCAAAAACTCCTCGCCGTGGGACACGGTGAAACTGATGATGCCGTTTTCGATGCTAGGCTTGAACTTGTACTGCCCCTCCAGCAGTCGCACCGCCTCTTCGTTGTCCTCCGTCTTAATAGAGATGACGTCGCCACCGACACCATCCTTCAGTTTCTCCACCGTGTCCAGAGCCACAGTCCGGCCATAGTCCATAATGGCGATGCGGTCACAGTTTTCCGCCTCGTCCATGTAGTGGGTGGTCATAAATATGGCCAGATTCTCTCTTTTCCGTAAGTCATGTATGTAGTCCCAGATGCGGCGGCGCGTCTGCGGATCCAGGCCCAGTGTGGGCTCGTCCAAGAAAAGCACTCTTGGGTGATGCAAAAGGCCCCGGGCAATTTCCAGACGGCGCTTCATACCACCGGAGTAGGTGCTAATCTTGCCTTTGCGCCTATCCCACAACTCCATCATCTCTAGAAGCTCTTTCAAGCGCGGCTCCAGAACATTTCTTGGGACGCCATAAGCATAGCCGTGGAAACGGAGGTTCTGTTCTGCCGTCAGGTAATCATCCAAAGCCGGTTCCTGGAAGACCAACCCGATTGACTGACGCACCTGGCTGCGCTCTTTAATGACATCATGACCGTTGACCCTGGCCTGCCCATCTGTAGGCTTTAGCAGGGTGCAGAGTATATTTATGGTGGTTGTCTTGCCGGCGCCGTTAGGACCCAGGAGACCGAATATCTCTCCTGCCTTGACACTGAAGGATACTCCCTTGACCGCTTCCAGTTCACCGAACCTCTTAACTATATTACTGGCTTCAATTACATCCATTAACTTCTCCTTCTTGTTCCAGAGACTTTATAAGTGCCTCTAGCCCCATCTGGAGAGAAACCAGGGCATTGTCCGGCATTTTTTCCAGCACGCCTTTGATCTTGGCAGCGCCTATCTCCCGTAGTCCCTCCACCTGGCTTTTGCCTTCTTCAGTAAGAGAAAGGATATGGCTACGGCGGTCATCCGGGTTCTCCTGGCGACTGATTAGCCCCCTCTCTACCAGCCGATCAATGATGCTGGTAACATTAGCCCTGGGTACGCCGAAAGATGCGGCCACCTCACCAGGCGAGCTTCGGCCTTTGAAGGACAGCAGAAACATGATGCGCAACTGTTCTCTCGTCAGCTCAAGGTGCAACCAGGGATGAGGCTCGTGGGCTTTAGCCGAGAGCATCAGGTTATTCATCAACCCGATTATGCTCCTAATATTCTCCTTCTTGTCCATCTCTGAGGCCCTTGAAATAAAATGTCAATAGAAACTATATAATATAACTTATATTGACTAATGTAACCACTCGCTACAAGATTAGACGTCGTGTAGGTCCTAAATTGTGTTCGCCGGAACCATATAGAGACTTCTCTCCTAATAAAAGCAAATCCTGACTTGTGGAATCGGGCTGCACAGAATAGCGTTCTGTTACCTCGTCGGGCACCGAGCCAGGTCGTGCTTTCTGAACAACTCTCGTAATACTACGCGTAAAATCATGGCGCGGCGAACAGGTGTCGCTAAGGCGATGGGACTTCCGCCCGGTATTTAGAGTTGCCTTAAATGCCAAGGGATTCATCCCAATCTATTGCTTTCAGCAAGCAGCTGTAACGACCCGTTGACCAAAGGTCACACCAGTAATAGAATGGGCCTATGGGGTGCCCTGATGTTTCTTATAGACCGCGCAGAGAATTTCCCGACCTCCGGTAGAACCCGGTGTGCGAAACGGGTCTGCAGGTAGAGCCGAAGAAGGACACCAGGGAAACATGAGACTTCAACCGTATCACAAAAGTATTCTACCGAAGGTGGTGAGCCTTTTGAATGAAGCTGAGGCGGGATCATACGAATTCATCCCCTATGGTGAGGAGGGCCTCCAGGCAGAGCTGAAAGAGGCAAGCTCGGTACTGCTGGCCACCGACGCCCAGGATGGCATCACCGGGCTCGCATACCTGGGCCGACAGTGGTATGGTGAAACCATTACCCTGTATATCCGGACTGGCCAGTGGGAGGTCGGGGACCTGCTGCTCTCTGCTCTTGAACCACGGACTCAAACCGAGGAGTTGAGTACGTCAGTGGATACGTTCGACCGTGAGCGGCTTGCCTTTCTGCTGGAGAGAGGGTATCGCGCTGATAGCACCCTTTACCAGATGACTGCCGAGCTTGACCGTCGGCGACGTCTGCGGCATCTGCCGACAGGCTGTGTCATTGGCACTTTGAAGACAGATGAGGAAGAGGCACTCATACAACTGGCAAACACTGCCTATGCCGGAGAGCGGCTCCGGCCCGGGACTCTGGCCCAGTGGCGGGCACAGAACCCGAGTTTTGGCACGGATTGGGTCCAGGTTGTCCGATGCGACGGGCAGCTTGTGGCTACTGTCGTAGCCCGCTTCGACCGGGAGTATAACGAGTATTTTCACGCCAACCGGGGTTATCTTGGCCCGGCGGCTACCCTCCCAAGCTACCGAGGGAAAGGCCTGAGCCAGGCCCTCACTGCCCAGGCGATGAATTTCCTTCGTGAGCGAGGCATGCGCACAGTCTGCCTGCACACCTGGGAGCGGAATCAGCCAGCCGTGAGACTCACAACGAACCTGGGATTTCGTGTGGTACATGAATGGAGAATCCTGGCTAAGAGGGTACGGGGATAACATTCAGGAGGCCGCCCGAAATGTGAACCGAAGAGCCCTGCAATTTGTGGTAGCTGCCTTTCTCGGATCCAAGAGAGCGTTTTGCTCGGTTCAGAACACAGTTACCTGTTTTGTTAAGTGGGTGCACTCTATAGCATCTTGTTGCCTCAAACCCGCAGCTTGAACGGCAAAAGCTCTATGTTATTGTGTCCCCGCAATCCCACTTCCTGTTCTCTCCGTTCTACGCTCTCGCCGCTCTCCAATCCGCACTTCCGCTCCGCTCTTATGGCTGTCAGGCAGGGCGCAACAAAGTAGCGTTTTGTTCAGGGGCAGGGCTCGGGAGGCCAGGGCGGCCCTTCTGTTAGCCAGGTTAAGACTTTCTTCAGTACCTCGGTGTGGACGTCTCTGGTTACCAGGGGGCGCTCGACTTCAGGATGGCGTTTGATTTCGCCGGTGCTGGAAACCGATTTGCTTCCCGTGATGGATGGTTCTAGCGCCAGTTTCTGCTGCGGTAGCGCGAGCGGCCCGTCCGGTGCCACCACCTCCGGCGGGAATCCCAACACTTCCGTAGCCAGCCGCGAGTCGATCTTGGCGGGCACAGCGTCCCTGGCAATTTCGTTGACTGGCTGCAGCTGTCTGCCGTCGGTTGACGGGTAGCGACTGGCTCCTGCCTACTGACTTCCGTGTTCCAGGTGAACTTGACAAATTCCTGCGGGTGCGGTATCTTCAATGTAGATACTATGGATGGAGACCTGATATGAGAACGCGTGTACAGAAATGGGGTAATAGCCTGGCCCTCCGCATCCCTAAGTCTTTCGCTTCTGAAGCAGGACTGCATAAAGAGGGACCTGTTGACATATCGCTGGCGGATGGGGAGCTCGTTATCAGACCTCTGGCCGAGGCGAAGCTCACCCTGAAACAGCTGCTGGCAGGGGTCACGAAGGAAAATCTGCATCACGAGGTTGATACCGGCCACGCCGTAGGGAAAGAAGTGTGGTGAAGCCCCGCGCTTATGTCCCTGAGTGCGGGGACGTAGTGTGGATAACTCTGAATCCGCAGGCGGGCCGTGAAGAAGCGGGACGCCGTCCAGCCGTCGTAGTCTCACCACAAAGCTATAACAGTAAGGTGGGGCTGGCTATCTTCTGCCCCGTCACCGGCCAAGTCAAGGGCTATCCATTCGAGGTTCTTATTCCGGCAGGGCTGCCGGTAACCGGGGCAATCCTGTCCGACCACGTCAAGAGTTTAGATTGGCGCGCTCGAAAAAGCCGAACTGATATGTGCCTTGCCAGCCCGCACTATCTCGGAGGTACTGGAGAAGCTGGCGACCCTTCTGGCTCCTGGCTGATGCCCGTTCGTAACCCACCTTAATCTTCCCTTATCCTAAGGGAGGAGAATTGGTGGTTTGTCATTGCGAGGAGCTACAGGCGATTGTGATTCCCTGATGTGCGGCCATCGCTTTGGCGCTTCAACTCATCTTCCCCACCGGTGCCAGATATATGACAAACTCATCCTTGCCGTCGATTCTCAGTAACTGGTCCATAAGTTCCTGGTCATAAGCAGCGATGGCGCATGTTCCGGCGCTTATCGCTTCGCAGGCGAGGTATAGGTTTTGGCACACGTGCCCGGCATCGATGAGAATGACTCTGTGAGCAGCCAAACCATAGCGCCATTCCATCCTGTAAGGTATTGCTGCCCAGATGAAAACCGCGGCAGCGCTTGATATCCAGTTCTGCCCCAAAGTTGCCGGACCTATCTTCTTTGCTGCACCTTCATCCTTGTATTCGACCACAAGCTGGTGTTCAAGTGGTAGATATCGATAGAGACCTTTACCCAGGTCTTCCACGTTAAGAACACACACGTAAGTCTCAAGGGCATGGCGGTTTCCGGCCGAAGGGACAGTCCTACGAACAGGACCGGCGCCTGATTGTTTTCGCACCCCTTGAGTTGCCCACAGGAGGAGAGATAATTCCTCCAGCGTCAGCGGGGTCTTACTGAATTTTCGGCGGCTCCGCCGGTTCGCCATGGCGGATAGCAAATCCGCCTTGGGCAATGCGCGGAACCTATTCGAACGAATCAGGTCGATTCTCTCTGCACCGGCGGAACACTCCTTCTCGATAGGCGGTGGAGCGACTCCGGCACTCTGATCGGTCGTTGAGAAATCGAACGTCTTTCGCAGGTTATCCTTCAGAAAACATCTGTTTTGCTCTATTGACTGTTGTTGCATGACGCACCTCTTCGCTTGAACATCCCGACGTATACGAAATAGCCGGGCGGTCTCTTATGCTAGCATTCCGACATCCGCATTAGCAAGAAAGCTCATTGAGTTCATAGAGTTCATAGAGTTCATAGAGACTGGAGACAGCTAGAGACATGATAGAGTCTGTTAGAGATGCAGTGGAGATACATTAGGGAGATTGGGGGCTGCCGGCTGTCTGCCGTCGGTTGACGGGTAGCGACTGACTACTTACTAGTGACTAGTAACTAGTGACTGGTTGGTCAGCGACTACTGTCTACTGACTCCTGACTGCTGTCTAACTGACTACTCAC
>JALHUO010000091.1 GCA_022866545.1 Dehalococcoidia bacterium
CATCTTCCTTGGCACGGCGAATGAGCTCGACAGAGCCTTTGGTGCTGACATGGGCAATGTGAAGTCTAGCCCTGGTCAACTTGGCCAGAATCAGGTCACGGGCTACCGCAACCTCTTCAGCGGCTGCGGGAATTCCTTTTAGTCTCAACTTAGCAGACATCTTGCCTTCGTTTATGATTCCGTTGTCGCTCAGCTCCTTATCCTCACAATGGTCAATGACTGGCAAGCCCAAGTCTCGGCTATACTCCATAGCACGGCGCATGAGCTGTGAACTTGCCACGGGGTCGCCATCGTCGCTAAAAGCAACCACTCCGGCTTCGGCTAGCCCAGCCATATCGGTTAGTTCCTCACCCTTCCTACCTTTGGTGACGCAACCTATGGGAAAAACGCTAACCAAGCTATCCTTGCTTGTTTTTCGCTCTACCCGGGCTACAGCAGCCGGGCTATCGAGGGGAGGATTGGTATTTGCCATACAACAGACGGCCGCAAACCCACCCAGGGCGGCTGCCTTTGTCCCCGTGGCAATTGTCTCCTTATCCTCAAAACCTGGCTCGCGGAGGTGACAGTGCAGGTCTATAAAGCCGGGGCAGACAACCAGACCTTTTGCATCCAGATTCTTCGCTCTACTCAGAATCAAAGAGAGTGAAGGGCTCGCAATGACCGTGCCCCCCGCTTGCACGATCTTGCCCTCAGAAATAAGCAAGTCACCGATCTGGTTTATTCCCTGGCTAGGGTCAATTATATGGCCACCATGGATAAGCAGAGAGATAATTTCCTTACTCATGGTCTGATGTGGCTACTGGGCTTGAACTGCTGAGCCCTGGCTTCATCTTCTGAAGCGAAAACAATCAGATTCTCGGGTTTAATCTTGTGAGCAAAGTGGCTATCAGCGCTGTGATATTTCTTGTTCTCCAGCTTCCGTTGATGCCACTCTGAACTGGCGACATATTGTGGATGCATTTCATGGTCACAGTAGATGCACCTCAACGTTAGAGGCTGGCGACTCACTATTCTGAACTCAGGTTTTATGTACCTTACTTCCGTTTCTTGGTTTGAGACACAGTTTGTATTAGGGCACTTGACTCCGGAATCCCGCTTGTAAACGGGATGATCAATCTTCGGGATAAAGGAATCCTCTTCTTTAGGAATTGTGACTTCCTTGGCACCCAATAGGACGGCCAGTAGCGCCATCCTGATAGGCACCCCATATGCCGCCTGCTTGAAATACATGCTCCGGGGGTCGGCATCCATTTCATGGGTCAGCTCGTCGACACGAGGCAGCGGATGCATAACAAGTGTCTTCGCGAACTCTTTTCCTTTAAGGAGTTTTTTATCTACCACCGGGTAACCTTTTTCCAACTCTTGCACCTCTGCTGTGGGTGCTTGCCTTTCCTTTTGAAGCCTGGTGACGTAGAGGGCATCAATCCCGGCCTTCAGTTCCACTCCGACACTTATGTCAGGCAACATGGCAAGTTGATGTGGGCTACTCGGAGTGACGTATATCGCATCAACGGGGAAGAGCTTCCTGTCCAGTTCTTGGTTCAGATTCCGACATGTTTTTAGCTCACCTTTATACTCTGTGCTTAGCCTCGTCAGGACATGTTTGGGCATCTCCAGCCCTGGGCCGGGGCGGAAGAGGATAGTGGCCCCAAACCTGGCTAAGGCGTAAATCAGGGAATGTACGGTCCGCCCGTGTTTCAAGTCCCCCCACAGAGCAATTCTGAGGCCCTTAATAGCTCGCCCCTCTTTTCTAATGGTGTAGAGGTCGCACAAAGTCTGGGTGGGATGTTCATGGCTGCCGTCACCGGCATTTATCACGGGGACGCCAGCGTAGTCAGCAACCACTCTGGCTGCTCCTTCCCAGGGGTGCCTGATAACGATTATATCGGCATAGCTCCCAACCACTCTTGCCATATCAGCAATGCTTTCGCCTTTGGCCAAAGAGCTTGCCCCTATGTCCACGGCGGTTATGACGCGGCCCCCGAGTCTGAGCATCCCAGCTTCAAAAGATAGCCTTGTTCTGGTGCTTGGCTCAAAGAATAAGCTAGCCATGATCTTTCCCTGGCATAGTCCGGCCTGGTCCGCTGGAGACTCCGCCATTTCATCCGCTAAAGAGAACAGCGCTTCGATCTCCCCGTCAGATAAATCGTCTATCGTCACCAGACTTCTGTTCGTTAGGCTCATGATTTCTGTACCCCCTCAATTGCCCGGTATTAGCTGCTTGTTTGCTAGACTCTCGATCACCACTTTGTCTACACCGTCAACCTCCTGAAGTTGAACCTGTATCTCCTCGTCTTTAGAGCTTGGTATGTTCTTACCGACATAATCGGCCCGAATGGGAAGTTCCCGATGGCCCCGGTCGATAAGGACAGCTAGTTGAATAGACTTCGGACGCCCCAGGTCCATCAGAGCATCCATAGCG
>JALHUO010000092.1 GCA_022866545.1 Dehalococcoidia bacterium
CATGCTGGCAATGTGGCAGGGGAAGGCTTCCACGTGAACTGCCAAGGCGGTGACTGTACCGCCGTAGCCCATGGCGCCGATGCCCAGGTTATTGACCTTCTCCAGAATCTCCTTCTCCAAAGCGGCAACCTCCGGGTCAGGACTGGGCTCGCCGACTTTGCGCAAGAGCGCCTTCTTGGCTATGAACATAGTTTTGTCCGTCGTCCCGCCGATGCCGACGCCGATGATGACCGGCGGGCAGGGATTGCTGCCGACCTCGTTAACGAGGTTGACGACAAAGTCTATAACGCCCTGACGTCCCTGAGATGGAGACAGGACAGTCAGACGCGAACAATTTTCCGAGCCACCACCCTTGGGCAGGACGCTGATCTTCAGCCTGTCTCCGGGTACTATATCGGTATGAATCATGGCCGGTGTGTTATCTTTGGTGTTTACCCTGGCAAAGCAGGGCCCGGTTGCCATGGACTTACGTAGACAGCCCTTATCGTATCCCTGGCGCACTCCTTCATTGATTGCGGTGTAAAGGTCACTTCCGGTTATATGCACTTCCTGGCCCAGCTCCAAGATGACCACGGCGGCGCCGGTGTCCTGGCAAAGAGGGATTTGCTCCTTGCCGGCGATGCTTGTATTCTCCAGGATTCTATCCAGCACATCACGGCAAACAGGAGATTTTTCTTTTTCTCTGGCTTGCTTCAGTGCAGCTATGCCATCCGGGGGCAAATAATGGCAGGAATGCTCAAACAAACGGGCCACGGTGGTCGTTATATCACTGGCTTTGATTTCCCTCATCTTTTTTGCAGGCCAGTATTCATCAGGGACAGGATTTTTGCCTTTTCTCCCTTCTTTTCAATTGGCTTCTATGGGGTCTCGTGAATCTCGTGAAAAAACAAAACTCTAAGGAGTCTTCATGCCTACTTTAGCACCTCCGATGAAAAAATTGAAGGTTGTCACGCCTGCTCTAGTTCGGAGGTTGCTTCTTCTCTAGCTTCCCTTCAGCTTGCCAGCTTTAACCTGAGCGATAAGCTCGTCCTCCTTTTTCACTTCTTCCAGGGTCTTAGGAGCATAGGGCGGCTTCCATTCATCGGGGACGGTCTTATCTATGCCGTACTTATATTTCAGGAAGCGTGCACCGGTGGCAGGGAAAAGAGCATAAGTGAGGACATCCTGAATATTCCTGGCAAATTCCTTCGATTCCTCCTTAGCTTTTTCTAGCTCCGGAGCGAGCAGGTCCGCCGGCCGGCAGGTGATAGGCTCCTTGTCTCTGAGAATGGTCTTCTGGATACCAGGGTCAATTTGGACCGGCGGCTTGCCATAGCCCCCGGATATGTACTCCCGTGCCTCCTTGGAGACAAGCTTGTAGCGCCCGATCAGGACGTTCTGTACTGCCTGGGCGCCAACAATCTGGCTGGTAGGCGTAACCAAGGGCGGATAACCAAGTTCCGCCCTGACCCTGGCAGTCTCCTGCCGCACCTCGGCCAGCCTGTCCAGAGCATCCATTTGCTTGAGCTGAGCTACCAGGTTCGTGGTCATGCCACCGGGAATCTGATGCACCAGGGCTCCTGTGTCTATGACCGACATTGCCGATGTATCCACGAAATCTCTGTATTTGGGAGCGATCTGTTCCAGCATCTGCCCGCACTTGAATAGCTGTTCAACGTCGAGTCCGGTGTCCCTGTTTGTACCGTATAGAGCGACCACGAGGGGCTCGACAGCCGCTTCTGAGGAGCGTAAGGCAAAGGGAGACAGAGCCGTGTCAATAATGTCAACCCCGGCCTCAATGGCTTTCAGCAGAGACATGGACCCCTGCCCGCTGGTGTAATGGGTATGCAGGTCAACGGGCACCTTCAAGTTCTCCTTAAGGGCTTTGATCAGCTCGTATGCATCATAGGGGGAGATAAGCCCGGCCTGGTCTTTGATACATATGGAATCAGCACCCATGGCCTGGAGGATGAGAGCTTTCTTAACAAAGTATTCCAGATTGTAGATCGGCCCGCCCATCCTGGGCTGAGTAAGCGAGTAACATAGGGCCCCCTGATAATGCTTGCCACATTTTTTGATTGCCCTGGCGGCGCGTTCGTGATTGCGCTCGTCATTGACGGCATCGAAAACACGGAAGATGTCAATGCCTACCTCGGCAGCCTGTTCCACAAAAGCGTCCACCAAATCGTCGGGATAGTTCCGATAACCCACTAGATTCTGTCCGCGCAAAAGCATCTGAAATTGAGTATCGGGCATGAGTTTCTTCAACTTGCGAGGCCTGTCCCAGGGGTCCTCGCCCAAGAAGCGATGAGCTACATCGAACGTCGCCCCGCCCCAGACCTCCATGGAGTAGAAGCCACATTTATTGATTTCAGAGGCCATCCACTCCATGTCCTCAGTCCGCATCCTGGTAGCAAATGTGGACTGATGCCCGTCACGAAAGGTAGTGTCACAAATTTTGACCGGACTTCTGGCCTTGGGCCTTGTCTTGACTTTATCAGCGGTTAGATCTTTGGCCAGGATGGTACCTTTTCTTAGTGCACTCACGACTTATCTCCTTTCCGCCACTACGAGCCTGTCGCTGTCTGATGCTCTGAGCCCTTCACTCTTTGTCATTCTGAGCCCAGACAAGTCGGGGCGAAGAATCTAATCCACTCAGGGTAAACTCCGCGAGAAATTCAGGTTCTTTGCCTCGCTTCGCCCCTCGGCTCGGGATGGCAAATATCGCCAATAACAGCTATTGATTTCTTACTAAACCCCTTTACACGGGAATATTCCCATGCTTCTTCTGAGGTCTCGTCTCCCGTTTGGTAGAGAGAATCTCCAGGGCCTTGATTATCCTGGGACGGCTCTCGTGGGGCGCAATAATTTCGTCAACATATCCCCGCGAGGCGGCGATGTAGGGATTATATAGCAGGTCACGATATTCCCGGATCTTTTCCTGCTCTTTGGCTTTGGGATCCGGCGCAGCATCTATTTCCTTGCGAAAGATAATCGGCGTAGCCCCTTCAGCTCCCATCACTGCAATCTCCGCTGTGGGCCAGGCGAAGACAAAATCAGCGCCCAAATCTCTACTGCACATGGCCAGATATGAGCCCCCGTAGTCCTTGCGAACGACGAGAGTGATTTTAGGAACCGTAGCCTCAGAGTAAGCCCACAAAACCTTGGCTCCGTGCCTTATTATTCCCAGCCATTCCTGGTCTTTCCCCGGCAGGTAACCGGGCACGTCGGCAATGGTAAGCAGTGGAATGTTGAAGGCATCGCAGAACCTGATAAACCGGGTGATTTTGTCCGCGGCATTGACGTCAAGACAGCCGGCAAGGTGCATCGGTTGATTAGCGATAATACCCACCGGTCTGCCATCAAATCGGGCGAAGCAAATGATGGCATTCTGAGCATAATGATAATGGGGCTCAAGTATTTCGCCGTTATCTACAATAGATTGGATAACATCCCTCATATTGTAAACCTTGTTGGGCTCGTCCGGGACTATGGTGTCAAGGGCAGGGTCGGCACGGTCCGGATCATCGGCGGGCTTAATCGAAGGAGGAGCCTCCCTATTACTGGAAGGGAGGTAACCCAGGAGCCTCTTAATAAGTTCGATAGCCTGGGCATCGCTATCGCAGGCAAAATGGCATACACCGCTCTTGGTGGCATGAGGCATGGCACCTCCCAGCTCTTCGGAGGTGATTTCCTCTCCGGTAACCTGTTTGACAACCGCCGGGCCGGTGATGTGCATATAGCTTGTCCCCTTTACCATGAATACCCAATCGGTCATGGCCGGTGAATAGACTGCCCCTCCGGCAGTAGGCCCCATGATTGCTGAGAGCTGGGGAATGACCCCCGAGGCTGCGGAGTTCCGGAAAAATATCTGCCCGTAGCCTGAAAGGGCATCAACACCTTCCTGAATCCGGGCCCCTCCCGAGTCATTAAAGCCTACTATGGGAACGCCACACTTCATGGCTAAATCCATTACCTTGCATATTTTTTTGGCGTGCATCTCGCCCAGTGTTCCGCCCATAGAGGTGAAGTCCTGGGAAAAAGCACATACGACGCGACGGTTCACCATCCCGTATCCGGTAACCACTCCTTCGGCAGGGACGACGACCTTGTCCATACCGAAAAGCGTGGCCCGATGCTGGACAAACAAGTCAAGCTCGTGGAAGGTGCCAGGGTCGAAGAGCAAGTCGAGCCTTTCCCGTGCGGTCAGTTTCCCAGATTTGTGCTGCTTCTCTACCCGCTCGGGCCCCCCCAGGGCTTTCAGCTTTTTCTCTTTGTCTTTCAGTTCCTTCAACCGGTCGGCGATTCTGCCCATATGAATTCCTCCTCACGAGTCAGGCTCTTTGCGAAGAAGGCTATTTTAGAACGGAATTCGCAACTAAGGCAAATCCTTGAGCCACGGCGTTGCCTCCAATGCACGCCAGTCTGTTCATCTCTATTCAAGGAATTTTCTAGTATAATCACGTCAAGCATGTTTGAGGCATTACCAGCTCTTTCCAGGACTTGACCGGAAAACGGCATCAAGTCCAGACCAGAAGCTTGTGACGGCCTAGCTGAGAATGATATTATGGAGGCAAACTTGAAACCACAGCTAATTGCTATAGATGGGCCTGTGGCGGTTGGCAAGAGCAGTGTCGGCTTGCAACTGGCAAAGAGGCTCGGCTATATTTTCTTCGATACCGGCATGATTTACCGGGCATTCACCTGGAAGGTTCTCAAGTCAGGCATTTCACCAGACGACAAAGATAAACAGAAGCTTTGCGAGCTAGCCACTCGGACTGAATTTGATTTCATCCCCTCGAAAGAGGGTACTCTCCTGGTCGTTGTTGACGGCGAAGATGTCTCATCCAAGTTGCTCCGCCCTGAAATAGAGGCACTGGTCGCTCTGATAGCAAAAGTAGCGGAAGTACGCCAGGTAATGGTATCGCAACAGCGCAAGTTAGCCCAGCGAGGAAAGGTAATCATGGCCGGCAGAGACATCGGCACAGTGGTCTTGCCCCGGGCGGAACTGAAGGTTTTTCTCACCGCCTCCACCGAAGAGAGAGCAGAGCGCCGCCATAAGGAGCTATTAAGACGAGGAGAGAATTCGAGCCTGGAAATCGTCCTCGCCGATTTAAAGAAGCGGGATGCAATGGATATAAATAGAGCCATCTCCCCGCTCAAACCAGCGGAAGATGCCCTAATAATCAATACAGAAAACCTTAGCCTGGAGCAAGTTGTAGACAAAATATATACTCTAGCGGTAAACGTATGACCCTCTCTCAAAAGACTGTCTTAGCCGTATTCAGACCTTTGCTCAACATTTGTTTCTCCTGGAAAGCCGAGGGAAGAGATAACGTACCATCAACTGGTCCACTTGTTTTGGTAGCCAACCATGTGCATGTCCTCGACCCAATTTTTGTCGCATTTAGCCTTCCGCGATGGATTACCTTCGTAGCCAAAGAAGAGCTCTTTCATTCTCTCTTCTTGAGACTCTGGCTCCGCTGGGCCGGCTCTTTGCCTCTACAACGCGATGGCAGAGTCAGAGAGAAACAGAGGATACTCGAGAGCGCCAGACAGGCATTGGAGGAAGGACTAATCCTGGGAATGTTCCCGGAAGGGGGCAGAAGTCACGACGGCAAGCTCAGAAAAGGCAAACCGGGCTCCGCAGTTATAGCTTCAAAAACGGATGTCCCTGTTCTTCCCGTAGGGGTGATCGGCACAGACAAGATTCATGGCATGAGCTGGCTATGGAAACGCCCCCCTGTAGTCGTCAAGATTGGCAAGCCATTCAAGCTACCTCCAACCAACAATAAGATCAGTAGATCACAAATGCAATCATTGACCACGCAACTGATGGGGGAAATCGCCGCTCTTCTGCCACCCGAATATCAAGGCGCCTATGAAAAACAAGAGGATTGAGAAGGCTGAGAAGCTGGGCCTGTGCTTTGGCGTCAGACGGGCCATCAGGCTGTTGAAAGAGGCAGCTAATGAGTGCGGAGAAATAGAAACGCTGGGACCCGTAGCACACAATCGCCTGCTGGTGGAGGCATTGGCCGACCTGGGAGTAAAGCCCTTAAATCACCTCGACCAAGCCCGGGGCAGAATCCTGGCTATCACCACTCACGGTACAAGCCCAGCGGTATTGTCTGACATCAAAGCCCGCCACATCCGTATCATTGATACTACCTGTCCCATAGTCCGCAAAGCCCAGAATGCAGCCAGGGAATTAGCCGAAGCCGGTTTTGACGTCATCATATTTGGAGACACAGAGCACTCTGAGGTCAAAGGACTACTAGGTTGGGCAGGAGGCAAAGGCATAGCTGCCCTCGAAATCAAGCAGATAGGCAGCACGGTGAATTCATCATCACGATTGGGCATCATCTCCCAGACAACGCAAATTCAGTCCGCCTTTATCAAATTTGTCAGACAGCTTGTCGGAGCGGTGGGGCCTGAGATTGAGGAAATACGTGTCGTTAATACTTTATGTAAAGTCACACAGGGCCAACAAGAAGCTGCCCTGGAATTAGCTGGCAAGAGTGAGCTCATGATAGTGATAGGTGGAGCTAATAGTGCCAATGCCCGACACCTTGTTGAAATATGTTCTCCTCTGGTGGAAACCCATGCGGTAGAAACAGCCGACGAAGTCAAGACTTCCTGGCTCGCCGGTAAGCGTCGCATCGGCATCACCGCCGGAGCATCAACCCCTGATGAAGCTGTAGAAGCACTGGTAGCTAAGCTGAGGTCTTTATAATCTTTGAGCAGGCCCAGCTAGATCAACCCGATCCCCACGAAAATCGTGGAGCAATCTAGCCAAGCCTGGCGTCCATCTGCCTGCCGCCAAGAAGATGAAGGTGAAGGTGAGGCACCACCTGTCCTCCTTCAGTACCACAATTTATAACCAGGCGATAACCTTTCCTGGCTATACCTTCTTTCTTGGCCAGATTCTTAGCTATGATTATGAGGCGTCCGCCTAGCTTTTGTTGCCCATCGGTAAGTTCAGCCACAGATGTAATATGGGTCCTGGGTATGATGAGCACGTGTGTAGGTGCTTTGGGCATGATATCCCTGAAAGCCAGGAAATCTTCATCTTGATAGACTATGTCGGCAGGTAGCTCACCGGCGACAATTCGACAGAATATACATTCTTCAGCCATTCGAACTCCTTTAATATACCACACCTTCCTGGCGTAAATTCTTAATCTCTTCTTGCTCATAGCCTAGTCCCTGTAGTACCTCATCAGTGTGCTCCCCAGGAAGCGGAGGTAGACTTCTCACCTTGCCCGGTGTGCCTGAGAGCTTGGGAGCTATGCCAACTTGTTTGATCTTGCCCAAGGTCGGGTGTTCCACCTCTATTACCATTTGGCGATGAAGCACCTGCGGATCACCAAAAACCTCGTCCGGCGTATAAACTTTGCCGGCCGGCACGTCATTGCGAATCAGCAATTCAAACCATTCGTCCCTTGTCTTGGTCAGGAAAATTTGCTTTAAGGAAGAGCGGATTTCATCCCATTTCTCACCCTCCGGTTTATGAAATGTATGTTCCAGGGCGAACTGATATGGGATATATTCTTCTTTGCCCAGAAATCGGCATAGGTTCTCCCAAAAATGTGGCTCGAGGCAGCCGATAGTAATATATTTACCGTCCTTGGTTTCATACACTCCGTAATATGGATATGCACCATGAAGCCACGATTCACCCCTCTTCAACATTGACCCATCAAAAAAGTAACCACAATTGAACCAGGTCATGAGTGCTATTGCTCCATCCATGTAAGCCACATCCACATATTGCCCCTTATCCGTCTTGTTTCTAGCCACCAAAGCTACTGAAATACCTAGAGCTCCATACAATGCAGCTCCCGCAAAGTCAGCAACCAGATTCAGGGGGATAACTGGAGGTCTTTCACTGGACCCGATTAAGCCCAGGACACCAGCCATAGCTATATAATTAACATCATGCCCGGGAAAGGCATGATAAGGCCCGTCCTGGCCATAACCGCTAAGGGAGCAGTAGATGATCCTGGGATTTAGCTTACTTATAGTTTCGTAGTCTATCTTTAAGCGCTTGACTACTCCAGGTCTAAAACCTTCGACAATGACATCTGCACGCTGGGAAAGACGGTAGAATATCTCTCGTCCCGCTTCCGATTTCAGGTTAACCACCATGCTCTTCTTATTACGGTCAAGGGCATAATAAGCTGCTGCCTTTCGCTGTTCTTCCTTGGGAAGCGCTCTCGA
Organism: Dehalococcoidia bacterium; assembly: GCA_022866545.1. Taxonomy (GTDB): domain Bacteria; phylum Chloroflexota; class Dehalococcoidia; order GIF9; family AB-539-J10; genus RBG-13-51-36. Next base: position 8,200 of record JALHUO010000092.1, read on the forward strand.
TGAGCCCCTAAATTCATTTGCTCCCGGCGCCTCAATCTTAAGCACATCAGCACCCAGGTCTCCCAACAGCATGGCGCAAAATGCGCCCGGAACCAACATCGATAAGTCCAGAATCTTCACACCTTCCAAAGCTAACATATGTCCTCCCAGATTGACTAATTCGCCATTATAAGCTATTTAGACGGTCTTTTGCATTTTTGGCCTAAATGTGCTAAATTACAGCAAATATGCCAAGCCTAAGGTGGGGTTTACCCACCTTTTTACTACATGAAAGAAACTGAAGGGGAAATGGGAACATGAAAACAGAGCTTAAGGCTGCGATTACTCAGCTTTCGGCTGAGAGAAACTTGCCTAAAGAAATAGTCTTGTCTGCCCTGGAATCAGCGCTGGCTTCAGCATACAAGAAAAGCATGTCCGTTCTGGAACAAGATGTTGCGGTAAAAGTCGACCCTGAAAGCGGTGAAATCAATTTCTATGTCCAGAAGGCTATAGTTGAGTCAGTTGCCAATCCAGATCGTGAAGTCTCCATCAAAGAAGCCCGAAAGCTGCGAGCTACAGCACAACTTGGCGATGTGATAAACATAGAATGCGCCCCCCAGAATATCGGTCGTATCGCCGTTCAAGCAGCAAAACAGGTCGTTCTGCAGCGATTGCGGGAGGCAGAACATCGTATTGTTTACGAAGAGTTCACCGATAGGGAAGGAAAGGTTGTCAGTGGAATAATTCAATTCACCGAACCCAAACGAATTTATGTCAAGTTGAATAGAATAGAGGCGATACTTCCTGCGAATGAACAGGTTTCCAGTGAACGCTACTACAGAGGGCAGCGACTCAAATTCTATCTTGTTGAGATGTCCCAGAGGGACAAAGAGCCTCAGGTAATAGTTTCTCGATCTCATCCCAACCTGATTCGTGGCCTCTTTGAGTTAGAAATTCCCGAGGTTCATAACGGGATTGTGGAATTGAAAGCACTGGCCCGCGAGGCTGGACATCGAACCAAAGTGGCAGTGGCAACCATGCAAGAGAACGTTGACCCTGTGGGTTCTTGCCTTGGCCCTCGAGGAATAAGGCTCCAAAGTATCATTAATGAATTGAATGGCGAAAAGATAGATGTAATCCAATGGCATCCAGACCCGGCCGTGTTCATTGCGAATGCCCTTAGCCCAGCTCAGGTAGCAAGCATTAAGACCCATGAAGAAAGAAACACAGCTACTGTGGTTGTGCCCGACAAGCAACTTTCCTTAGCTATAGGCAAAGAAGGGCAGAACGCCCGACTGGCTGCCAAACTAACAGGCTGGAGAATAGACATCAAGAGCATCTCCGCTATTGAGGCAGAAAAACCCGTTACGCAAGAACCAGAAAAAGCGGCCAAAGCCGCCGTTCGCAAAGTTGTGGCAAGAGAGCCAGTCGAAGAAGCACCGGCTGAGGAAATTGGCGTGGCAGAGCCAGTCGACATTCCGGGCATTCCAGAGGCTCCACCTGAGAAGCCCAAAGAGAAACACATACGTTTTGCTGAAGATATCCTGGCAGGGGCATTAAAAGCAAAAGCACCAGATAAGGCGAAAAGCGAAGCCAAAGGTAAAAAGAAAGGAAAGGTGCTAAAGTACAAGAAACAAGATGAGCACCTTATGGATGATGAGAGCGAGTAGTAAGCGTCCACCTCAGCGTAGTTGCATAGCTTGTCGGCAGGTTAAGGAAAAGAGAGACTTAATTCGCCTGGTGAGTACAGAGAATGGCATTGCTGAGATAGATGTATTTGGAAAGAAGCCAGGCAGAGGCGCTTACCTATGTCCAACAAGGACCTGCTGGGAGTCGGCGCTGAGGAAGAATCGACTGGATTATGCCCTACGAACAAAACTTCGTGATGATAATAGACAAACCTTACGTGAGTACATTCATAACCTGGAGGGAAGCTAGACTTGGATGATACCAAACCGGGATTGAAAAAAGGCCTACCGCAGGTTGAGCTTCCGTCTTCTATGACTGTAAAACAGCTGGCGGACTCGTTAAAAGTAGAGCCTGCAAGAATAATAAAGCAGCTGATGCGCAAAGGCATCATGGCCAGCGTTAACGAGACCATCGATTTTGAGACTGCGCGCACAACAGCTGCAGACCTTGGCTATGATGGTAAAGCAGCAAAAGAGCGCAAAGCTGTGCCTGCCCGACAGGAAAGAGGGAAGGGGAAGGTAAAAGTCAAAGGCAAACTGTCAGTTCGCCCTCCGGTAGTTACTGTCATGGGCCATGTTGACCATGGCAAAACCACCCTTCTTGATGTCATCAGAAAGACCAATGTGACTGCTGGTGAGGCAGGAGCAATTACCCAACATATCGGTGCCTACCAGGCCCTGGTGGATGGACGAAAAATCACCTTTCTGGATACACCGGGACATGAGGCTTTTACAGCCATGAGAGCCCGAGGGGCACAAGTAACTGATATTGTAACTCTGGTGGTTGCCGCTGATGACGGCGTTATGCCCCAGACTGTCGAAGCTATAAACCACGCCAAGGCTGCTAAGGTGCCCATAGTAGTGGCACTCAATAAGATTGATAAACCGGATGCTAATCCCGAGCGTGTAAAACAGCAGCTTGCCGATCTGGGTCTGGTTATTGAGGAGTGGGGTGGCGATACCGTCTGTGTACCCATATCAGCCAAGCAAGCAAAAGGAATATCGGATCTATTGGAAAATCTATTCTTAGTTGCCGACATACTAGAACTAAAAGCCGATCCTGATAGCGCCGCTGAAGGGACAGTCATTGAGGCCAGGCTGGACAAAACCAAGGGCCCGCTGGCTACACTTCTTGTCCAGAAGGGCACCCTCAGACGGGGCGAAATTGTGGTAGCCGGCAGTGCTTCGGGAAAAGTAAAAGCCATGTTTGATGATGCAGGAAAACAAGTTCACAAGGCTGAACCGTCCACTCCAGTGGAAGTCCTCGGCTTAAATGAGGTGGCGAAGTCAGGAGACCTCTTTGTTGTGCTTCCCGATGAGCGTGAAGCCCGAAGCACCGCTGAAAGACAAAAACAGGCTAGGCCACGTCTCACCTTGAGTCTAAGTGCCCTTTCCAGCCAAATAAGTGCCGGGCAAATAAAAGAACTCAACATAGTTCTGAAGACAGATGTCGAGGGCAGCATTGAACCCATAAGGACTTCTATAGAAAGATTGGGCACAGAGAAGACAAAAACTAGAATCATCCATACTGCTAGCGGGAGCATCACCGAGAGCGATGTGCTTCTGGCTTCAGCCTCAAAGGGCACTATCATCGGTTTCAATACTCCCACCTCACCTGGAGCAACACAGTTGGCCAATGTGGAGGGGGTAGGCATCCACCACTACGATATAATCTACAAGCTGATAGAAGACGTGGATAGGACGTTGAAGGGGATGCTCGAGCCAACTTATGCTGAGGTGCTCAGCGGGCGCGCTGAAGTAAGAGCTGTCTTCCCTCGCAGTAAGCTGGGAAAAATAGCCGGAGTTCATGTCCTCGAGGGAAGAGTATCGAGGGATGCCCAGGTCAAGATATTGCGCCAAAACAAAGTTGTTTGTGACTCCCGGGTCGCCAGTCTGAAGCGCTTCAAAGAAGACGTTTCTGAAGTCTCAACCGGGCTCGAATGCGGTCTGGGAATAGAAGGGACCGTCGATTTCCAAATTGGCGATATCATTGAATTCTACAGAAGGGAAAGAATAAGCTAATCAAATTTCGCAGGTGAGAGGTTGAGATGAGCAGGCGAAGCGAACGAACAGGCAAACTGATCCAGCGAGAAATCAGTACGCTGCTTGAGCGTGAGGTCAATGACCCCAGGCTGAGCAAGCTTGTGTCAGTGACAGAAGTCGCTCTTTCACCTGATTTCATGCATGCCAAGGTGTACGTTAGCACCCTGGGTAGCGAAGTGAATAAAGAGGATTTGCTGGCAGGCTTTAACAAAGCTTCTGGATTTTTGCGCAAAGAACTTGCAGCTCACTTGAGATTAAGACAAATGCCAGAGCTTAGCTTTCATTACGATGACTCTATCGAGCGAGGGGCGAAATTACTCAAATTGATGAGTGAGCTAAGCACTCAGAAGAATGAGAAAACTGGCTCCGGCAATAGGCTTCGCACTGACAAAGGGGGAAAAGATGGAACCAATAAACGTAGCCATAATAGGGGTCGGTAATTGTGCCTCTTCTCTGGTGCAAGGAGTTCATTACTACAAGGATGCCAAGGAAGATGAATTCATCCCGGGCTTGATGCATGTTAACCTCGGAGGCTATCATGTATCTGACATCAACTTTGTAGCTGCATTCGATATTGACAAAAACAAAGTGGGCAAGGATTTAGCTGAAGCTGTTTTCACCAAGCCGAATAACACCATTAAATTCAGTGACGTGCCTAAGACAGGCGTGCGAGTTGAGCGCGGCATGACCCACGACGGACTGGGCAAGTACCTGTCTCAAGTTATCATTAAGGCGCCAGGCCCCACCGCCAATATTGTGGATATACTCAAGAAGACCGAAACTGACGTAGTGCTCAATTATCTGCCTGTAGGAAGCGAAGAGGCAACTAAATGGTATGTGGAACAGGTACTGACTGCCGGCTGCGGTTTCATCAATTGCATGCCTGTTTTTATTGCTCGTGAAAACTACTGGCAAGGCAGATTTGCTGAGCGCGGGTTGCCCGTGATTGGTGATGATATTAAGTCGCAAGTAGGCGCCACAATTACCCATAGAATACTAACCAAGCTTTTTCGTGACCGCGGTGTCAAACTAGAACGAACTTACCAGCTAAACTTTGGCGGCAATACTGACTTCTTAAATATGCTGGAACGAGAGCGCTTGGAGTCTAAGAAGATTTCCAAGACAAACGCTGTGACCTCACAGTTAGACTACGATATCGGTCACGATAACATTCATATCGGTCCCAGCGACTATGTACCTTGGCTAGCCGACCGTAAATTCTGTTACCTGCAGATGGAAGGACGTACCTTCGGCGATGTACCTCTAAAGCTAGAACTGAAGCTGGAGGTATGGGATAGCCCGAATTCAGCCGGCGTAGTTATTGATGCCATAAGATGCCTTAAACTAGCCATGAACCGTGGCTTAAGCGGGACCATAGTGGGTCCTTCAGCTTATTTCATGAAATCTCCGCCGATTCAGTACTCTGATGAGGAAGCCCGAATAAGAACTGAAACATTTATCGCAGGGCAAGAGCAGGAGGGGCCCATCTCTTTGCCTGAGCTGCACTCAGTCAAGGTCAAGGGATAAGTCTGTTTCGGGACACAAACACCAGCTTCAAACAACGTAAGTCGTGAGCCCAGAGTAAGACTTCAAGCTTGCCACGAGCTAGAGGTAGCAGATTGCCCGAAGTTTCCCTCTCCACCATGTGGGCTAAAGGTAGATTCAGCCACATGGCGGGATTTGTGGCCAAAGCTAGAGAATTGGACTTTACCCACGTAGAGCCAAACGCATTAGTTTCCCCAAGAATGCTGAATGAGCTTCTGAAGACCACAGTTCCTATTTCAAGCATTCACTCTCCCTGTCCTGCGGTATTGTCATCCGGAGGAAACCCCGTGGGTAGCCTTTCCTTGAGTTCTCTGGACACGAGCGAGCGAATGAAGGCTGTGCGCTTCGCCAAGAAAACGATGGACCTGGCGGCAAATGTGAGCGCCAGAGCTATTGTCCTTCATATGGGTGAGGTACCGATCGACCTGAGTTTACAGGATAGGCTGTATAAGCTCCGTGACGGAGGCTACGCTCAAACCGAAGAATATCGTCAGACTAAAGAAAGGCTGGTTCACCAGCGCCTTTCTCTAGCTCATTCCTATGTTGATGCGGCGAGGAAAAGTCTCGAAGAGCTCAGTAAATATAGCCTGCAAAAGGGTATAATGCTGGGGCTTGAGACCAGATTCCATTTCAACGAGATACCAAATATGGACGAAATGGCAGGGCTACTTGGTGAAGCATCAGAACATCTGGCTGGCTACTGGCATGACGTAGGGCATGCTGAAGTGCAACAGCAGCTTGGATTTAGCTTTCATGAAGAATGGCTTTCGCGATTCAAAGACAGGATGGTCGGCATCCACTTGCACGATATCCGCGGCATTTCCGATCACCATGCCCCAGGAAATGGAAATATGAATTGGGAAATGATAGCCAAATACTTGCCTCAGGGAATAGCAAAAGTCTGCGAGATCGGCGAGTGGAATGATGAAGAGCAAATGCTGGGAGTAGTCAAGTTTCTTCAAAAGAAAGGAATACTGGATTAGCCGGAAGAGCAGAATGAATTTACCAGATATTCGACGGAACTTAGCTTATCGTATTACCAGTCCCATAGTCAGGCTTTTGAGTAAAAGCGGCATAACACCCAATACTCTTACTCTTACGAACCTGGCCTTGAACATAGTTGCGGCCTATGTTATTGCTACGGGGCACTTTCTTCTTGGCGGGGTGTTAATACTAGGCTCCGGCTTATTTGACCTCCTTGACGGAGCTTTGGCCCGCTTCACCAAGCGAACTACGAAGTTTGGCGCTGTCCTGGATTCCACAGTTGACCGTGTCTCTGAAGCAGCGACTCTCTGTGGTCTCTTGATTTGGTACGTCCCACAAGCAGGCGCCACACTAAAGATCGTGCTGATTTTTGTTGTCTTGATTGGTTCCTTCCTGGTCAGCTATATAAGAGCTAGAGCAGAAGGACTCGGCTGGCAATGTCAAATTGGCTTGTTTACTAGAGCAGAACGGGTTATAGTATTAGCAGTAGGTTTGTTAATAAGTCGGGTTTTTGTTCATAGTGTTTTTGTGGCTCTATGTGTTCTGGCAGCGTTTGTCTCTGTCACTGTAGTTCAGAGGCTGGCTTACCTGTGGAAGCAAGAGAAGATTAAAGGAGACTGAGTGGCCGTTATAGCTATTGTGGGGGGGCAGTGGGGTGACGAAGGGAAAGGAAGAATAATTGATCTCTTAGCTGAGAAAGCAAATATAGTAGCTCGTTTCTCCGGTGGAGATAATGCCGGTCACACTGTAGTCAACCCTTATGGCGAGTTTCGGCTGCACCTC
>JALHUO010000093.1 GCA_022866545.1 Dehalococcoidia bacterium
CGTCTAATAAAGCGTCACGTTGCCGGACCTGTCCGTAACTATGCCGGTGGTACCTGGCAACTTGGCACCCTTGTCTTCGTCGCTGGGTCCCTTCTTCCATTCCTTGCCCGCTTCGTCTTTGCCGTCCGGCGGGTGCCAATTGGGATGGGTATGGAACTCGCCAACCACCTGCCCACCCGGTGGTGGCGCAGGGGGACAAGGGTCGATACTGCTACGATTGCCGGCAGGCCAGCGCTGAACTGTTAGATTGCCGTCGGCATCTTCATAAATCCACCCGCCTTCCTCATGCCGGGTAGTAGCGTTGTCTGCACTTGAATCAGCCCAGGCCGCACCCATCGCGTCCTTGACGGCCGGATTATTGGCTATCTCCTCCGGAGTCTTGTTGCTTGCCAGAGGACTGATCTGCGCAGCGAGAGCGAGGTCGGAGTCTACCGCTGTGGCAGCAGGCAGGGCGACCACGGCTGGACTCCAGGCGATACAGGCTATTAGCACGCACAATAAGGCTATGAATGATCTCCAACTAGCTTTCACGTTTCCTCCTTCTTTTCCCGTTGACTTCTGAAACCGTTCTGTATCCAGCAATGGCGCGCTTACTCGGTGTAATAGAGGTCAATGACCGCACCGCTGGTCTTGTTCACGAAGACATGAGGCGAACCACCGCGCGTAATAGGCGAGGAAAATGGGAAATAGACGTGCCAATAGGTTGCCTCCTCCAGGACCTCCGTATCACGGCCATCCAGAGACATCACCCCGTCATTTTCCACTGCTTCAGTGGCGATTGTGATCGCCTCCTCGCTGGTGATGCCGCCTCCACCTGTACAGCCAGCAAAGGGAAACGTCAGCATTATCATTGTCACCCCCATCAGCAGCCAGATTCTGTGTCTCATTTTTTGCATTTCCTACCTCCTTCCCTCGTCTTGAAATCCGAGGGCAGTATTTTGTTTTCCCGGAATCTCAGTCTGCATTTATTGTATCACACACCCGCGCTATCAAACGTCTTGCCTTCTGGGAAGAGCTTGGCCACGCAGGCACATAGGGAATTGCCTATTCGAGCCGGCCCAATGTCGGGGCATCGTTGCCCTGCTGTCAATTTAGCCAGACATGTCCGGCGCTGGAGGACTGGAGATAGATTCTATTTTTTGACCAGCAGGAGAGACGGGATATCGTACTTCCCCTCTATTTCGTATGCTTCGCTTATCTCTCTTCTATGGGCATGAATCAGTTTGTCGGCAGCCTTGGTGACCTCCGGCCAATCGCCGTATTTATAATCGTGGAGACCGAGAACGCCTCCGGAAACGAGATGCGGCCAGATGACATGGAAATCGTTTTCTACAAATGCTTGCTGGTGGCAGCCATCAATGAATCCGAACACGAATTTCTGTTCTTCGGGGAAGCTGACTTTCCTGGAATCTTCCCTTATGGTTACGACATTATCAAGACCTCGAGTTGACGCCCGGTAAGCTGCTGACATCGGGCGCCCCTTCAGAAATGCTTCATAAACGTCGCCCGCCCTGACCCCGCTCTTGCTTAATGTGTTGTCCAGACCGGGGTCGAAAACATCTATCGCGTATACCTTCTTACCATATGTGTGGGCAAATTTTGCCAGCTTGGCAGTGCCTCTGCCCATATAAGCGCCGATTTCAACGATATCTCCTTCCAGTTTACACAATGCCCGTCGCTTCAGGAAGTCTATGAGGACTTCGTAACCCACGAAATCATCAGGGTCGTCCTGCAGTGGAACCCTGGGGGAAATTCTCCTAACAGTTAGTTCCAGACTCATCTTACGAGCCAATGTTCGGGCTATAGTATTTTAGATCCACTCAGGGCCGCCATAGCCAGTATCGCTGCTGCCGATGTCCAGGTATTCTTTTCGTGGGTCTGTGGTTCCAGTTCTGACCGCCTTATCTCCCTGTGTGGCCAGTACACTTCCCGATAAAACACGCCGTCGCTGTCCTGAAATTGCAGCACCCAATCCCGCACCATCCTGGCCTTATCTTGGGCACCCATCTTTGTTAAGGCCAGAACAAGCTCAAAGGTCTCAGCTACGCATACCGACTGTCTATCGGCAAAGCATTTACACCCCCAGCCGTCTATGATGAAATCCTGCCACCCTCTTGAGACGCGCTGTTCCGCCTGCTTCCCCTTGAGTAATCCCACCAGGATGGGATAATACCAGGTCATGGTATGCCCGCTCTTGTCCTCGCCCAACCTGTCGAAGCGTTCAGGGTGGTTCCTGATTGCGCTAGCTAGCTTCCGGCATGCCTTATTCCAGTCGGGCTTATCCACACCCAGTTTTTTGGCAATCCTGATGCCGCATTTGATGCTGAGCCACGTGCTGCTGGAGGCAGTTAAGATTGCTCCCGGCCAGACTTCATTGTTCTCGCTCAGTCCCCAATAAATTTCGCCGCCTGGCTGCTGTAAACTCAAGGCGAAGTCTATGGCCTTCTCCACCGCAGGCCACATGAAGCGGAGAAAATCCAGGTCCCGGGTCGTGAGGTAGTGAAACCACATCCCTGTTGCTATGTAGGTGCTGAAATTCGTATCTTTGGTCAGGTCCTGAGGTTTGTCGTCGTGATAACTGAAATACCAGCTTCCGTCAGGATTCTGGGTATCACGCATCCATTTATAGGCCGAGTTAGCCTCACCGGACCTGCCGCTGAAATCTAGCGCCATGGCACATTCTACATGGTCCCAGGGGTCCGTTATGCCGCCCCGGTACCAGGGAATAGCCCCGGAGGGAAGCTGTTGACTAATGATAAAATCGGCCTGGCTTTGAATCAGCCTTTGAATATCTCTCAACATCCGTTCAAATTAGACCTTACGAGATTGATTAGTAGACATTCGCTTGTCATTCTGAGCGAAGCGAAGAATCTGACTCCGCGACAATTCTTTGCATAGCTCAGGGCATTGTCTGGAGATTCTTCGTCGTCCAAACAAATTCGGACTCCTCAGAATGACATACTACGAAACGAACTCCTTCACGTGGATTGCCTTCTGGGCTAGAGGCTCCTCTTCGTTTTCTCAATCTCTTTTCCCACATCTCTATTCGCCTCCTAAATTGGTCGTCGCTTCGGCACTCCCGGACGGCGGGGATACTTGTCCGGTGTCGAGGATATTTTATCAATAATCACCAGATAGCGCGCATCGGTAAATTCATCCAGTTCTATCTTCGTTGTTTGGTCTAGTCTGCCTCCCAGAACAGCGAGGGCTTTCTTCGCCCTGGTTATCTCCTGGTCGATCTCTCCTTTCTTCTGGGCTATAAACCTTCCCCCAATCCTGCAGAAAGGCAGGGCCAATTCCACCAGGGTGGGCAGCAACGCGACGGCGCGGGAGAGCACCAGGTCAAATTGCTCACGATAGGC
>JALHUO010000094.1 GCA_022866545.1 Dehalococcoidia bacterium
AAAGTTTAGCAACGTCTCTACTGCCATCTCGACTAAATTCTGCAGCCTCCCCGGAATAAGCTTCATTTTGCGGGTACAAACATAGAACGCACCTGCCAGTACGATAATAGTGAGCCAGGAGGCAATGAGGGTGTTGGTGATAGGAAAGCCACCGATCTCAAACAGTACTTCAGAAGGAAGCGCAACATGGGGCTTGGGGACAGCCATGAAGTCTGGAGTCTCGACACCGAAAAAACTGGCCCCCAGAGGGCCAAAAATCAACCCGACACCGAAGAGAGCTAAAACGATGATAAGAGAGAAGACGACAATCTTTGTGACGCAGCCGCAACCCAGTTGTTGCACTATTCTATCTCTTATCTTTATTTAATTCGTTCTGCTCAGCCTTATACCGGCGAAGCATACGAAATAGACCATAGAATCCAATGACCGTCCCTATGCCGAGACCAATAAAGGTGAATAAGGGGGCTTTATCGAACTTGGGATCAAGCCAAAAATAGCCCAGCAAAGTTGGGACAAGTAGACTGGCAACCATATACCAACCTATAGTGAGTAAGAAGCGAAGCGGTCCCGCCCACTGTCTCATCTATATGTTTATTCTACACCTATGCTCCCGATTACTCAATGAGTCCAGTTCAACCAGATTACTCAAGAAATAAATTCATTCCTGAATAAAAAGCCTGCTTCCCTCCTTCACATTGCCTGACACTCCGACAAGTGTGGCATTGCCGCCGATGTCTAAACCCAAGGCCGAGGCCTGTGCCAGGGTTGGCAGGTTCAGTCGCGGCATGTGTGAAAGCTAGCAGACGATGGGATTTGGAGCAGCAGCAACAAAAATGTTAGCTGTTATGGTAGAAGCAAAACCAGATATCCACAGTATACGAGGAAGACGTGATTCTGAAGCGTTACAGTACCCCTGCAAATTTCAGACTCACAGCTATCAGAAGCTGAACGATCGCTATAGGGGCAAGCCATTTCAGACATACGGTCACCATCTGGTCAATCCTGAGCCTCGCAAACAGTGCTCTGATGCAGGCCAGAATGAAGACGATGAATAGCGTTTTGATGACAAAGGCAAGAAATCCTACAATCGAGGCGGGAATCCCTGACAGGTGCACCCCCGGAATATCGAAACCAGCGAGAAATAGAGCCGATATCAAAGCAGCTCCAGCTACCATTTCTATATTTACCATCAGCCTCATCAGGGCTAACCTACCGCCAGAATATTCTACTAGAGGACCGGCAACTATCTCCTGTTCCGCTGAAGGAATATCAAAGGGAATACGCTCCAGTTTGCCCACAAGAGAGATAATAGCTACGATGAAAGACAGCGGCAGCCAGCAGATAAACCAAACATGATTAAGCTGGTAGTTCACAATATCTGATAAGCTCCAGACGCCCGCTATCAAAGCGGGTGAGAGTATGGCCAGGAAGAATGGAACTTCATAGCCAAAAAGCTGAGTAAGAACTCTAAACCCGCCCACAGTACCAAAAGGATTGGTGGAATGCCATCCAGCCAGGAAAAGAAGCAAAGCAGGCAGCGTCAAAAGATAGGCTACCACAATTATGTCTCC
>JALHUO010000095.1 GCA_022866545.1 Dehalococcoidia bacterium
GAAAGGACTGTAACCACCATCTAAACTCTCCCACTTCCAGGGAGAACTAGGAGGGGAACAAACAATGCACGTCAGTGTATGTCAAATTGAGCTTCGTCTTCCGGAAAACCAGTCCCTTAAGGGCAAGAGGCAGGTAATTAAGTCCATCATTACACGGCTACAGAATAAGTTCAAAGTCTCCGTGGCCGAGGTTGATAACCAGGACTTATGGCAATTAGCCACCTTAGGGGTAGCTTGTGTTAGTAATCACAGAAGGCATGCTGACGAGACCCTGGCCAATGTCGTCAAGTTCGTTGTCCAGAACTATCCCGATGTAGAGTTGTTGAGCTCGGAAATAGAAACCTTTCCCTGATGGATGCTGCTGCCTTTCTTCACCACCTTGTCAGCCTAACTGATTACAGCCAGCAGATCGTCCACATCGAACGGATTCCTCACCAAGGCGCGATTCTCGAGAAGCTCGATAACCCCCTCCACCCCAGCCTGCAAACATGTTTGAAGTCCCTGGACATACCCGCTCTTTATAGTCACCAGGCAAAAGCCTTGAATACCGTCCTTGCCGGGAAGAATGTGATAATAGCCACGCCCAGCGCCAGCGGCAAGACCCTGTGCTATCACCTGGCCACACTCGATGCGCTCGTGCATGATAAGGATAGCCGTGCCCTTTATCTCTTCCCCACGAAAGCCCTGGCACAGGACCAGCTGCGTAGCCTGAGACAAATCGTTAGCCTCCTACCATCACCAATCCCGACTCATCGGGGCCAGGCAATCTCTCCGGCAGCTATGGCTACTTTCGACGGCGATACGCCGCAGGATGAAAGGGCAAACATAAGAAGACAAGCCAGAGTAGTGCTCACCAACCCCGATATGCTCCATCTCGGCATCCTGCCCAATCACCAATCGTGGTCTAGATTGTTTCGCAATCTCAAATATGTCGTAGTAGATGAGACTCATATTTATCGCGGGGTCTTCGGCTCCCACGTAGCCAATGTCCTGCGGAGGCTACGTCGGCTTTGTGCGTTCTATGGCTCTAACCCCCGGTTCATTTGTTGCTCAGCCACCATCGCCAATCCCCAAGAGCATGCCCAAAACCTGGTCGGCTTGCCTTTTGAGGCCGTTGTCGAAGATGGCTCACCACATGGTGAGAAGTATTTCACCTTCTGGAATCCGCCTCTCATTGATGAGGCTAAGACTGGCCGACGCAGTTCCAACAGCGAGGCGGCTTTTCTTCTCAAAGAGCTTGTTCAGAAAGAGATTCGTAGCCTGGTGTTTGCCAGCACTCGTAAGCTTACCGAACTCATTTATATTTATACCCAAGAACAACTAGCTCCGTCCCTGAGGGACAAGATCAGCCCTTACCGGGCAGGCTACCTTCCTGAAGACAGACGCCGAATTGAGCACCAGTTTTTCGAAGGCGAGCTTCTCGGCCTGGTCGCCACAACAGCCCTGGAGTTGGGAATAAATATCGGCGACCTGGATGCGACTGTGCTCACCGGCTACCCTGGAAGCATCGCCAGCGCCTGGCAGCAAGCCGGCCGTAGCGGACGAAGCACCCATAGCTCCCTGAGTTTCCTTATCGCTTTCGAAAATCCCCTTGACCAATACTTGATGCGCAATCCGGATTTCTTTTTCACCAAGAACTTTGACAACGCCATAACCAATCCTGACAATCCTTATATTCTGAAGCCTCACCTGCTCTGCGCTGCCTGGGAGAAACCACTGCAAGATAAGGATGAGGAATTCTTTGGACCAACCACAGGCACCATGTTGGTTGAGCTAGAACAAGAAGGAAGGTTAAAAAGACGCGAGGTGAGATGGCACCCGGCTCCTTCTATTTTCTATCCCGCTCAAGATATAAATATTAGATCAACTTCGGGGCAAGTTTATGCCGTCATTGATGGTCAAGATGGTCAGTTGTTAGAGACAGTGGAAGCCAGCGTTGCCTTTTTTCAGGTACACCCCGGCGCTGTCTATCTTCACCAGGGTGAATCCTACCTTATCAAGGAACTCGATTTGGCCAGACGCATTGCCTGGGTAGAACCAAGGCCCGTGGACTACTACACCCAGACTATGGAGATACACGAAATTCGGATCAAGAAACAGCTCAAGGAAAATGATTGTCACGGGGTGAAAGTCTACTTCGGAGATGTCGATGTTACGATCACGGTGGTGGGCTTCAAGAGGAAGAAACAATTCACGGAGGAGGTCATTACTGAAGAGCACCTTGATCTCCCACCACAAAACTTTCCTACCAAGGCCCTGTGGTTCGATTTGCCTCAGAAGGCGATTAACAGAATAGCTGATGACGGGCTTGACTTGCACGGCGGTCTACATGCCTGTGAACACGCAGCTATTGGCATCCTGCCCTTATTTGCACTCTGCGACCGCAATGACATTGGCGGCGTGTCCACTCCTCTTCATTCCGACACCGGCAAGGCGCAGATTTTCGTTTACGATGCCCACCCTGGAGGCATTGGCATCGCCGAGAAAGGATTCGAGATGATACTCCAGCTCTGGCAGGCTACATTGAAAGCCGTGGAAGAATGTCCCTGCCCTGATGGCTGTCCTTCCTGCATACAATCGCCGAAATGCGGTAACAATAACCAACCCCTGGATAAGGAAGCCGCTATAGTACTGCTTGAAGAACTCGGGGCTTCAGCCCGATGACCAGGATTGCAGCGCGACTATTCAAAAGCTAAGTGCAATATTATTGCATTTATCTTTGTCATCAGATAGAATACCGCCGTGGTCCAAGAGTCGATCCGAATTTTGCACACCCAAGGATACAAGGCGACCGAGCCGCGGAAGCTGGTGCTCGAGGTACTGGAGGAAATCGAAAAGCCGCTTTCCCCCTACGACATACAAGAGGTTTTGCGTGCGAAGGGCAAGTATCTAAACCACGTTACCATCTACCGTATACTCGATTTGCTTTGCAGCCTCAATCTGGCTCACAAGATGCTATCCGGCGGTGGATTTGTGAAGTGTAGCCTAGATCCTGTAGAGGGCTGCCATCGCTTCATGGTCTGCCAGGACTGTGGAGCCATTCAAGAATTTGCCGACGAGGGGCTATGTCAAAGAGAGAATGAGTTTGCCCGAAATCATGGTTTTCATACCGAGCATCATCTTTCCGAATTCTCCGGACTCTGCTCTCGTTGCCATAAGTAGAGTTTGCTGAGATATGTCAACTCTGGACAGTGTGACGCTGGTGTTGGAACTAAAATAGACTGCACGTGTCAATTTTGATGAAATGGATCTAGCCAACTTAAGCCTAGCAGCCGCCTTCGTAGTGGGGCTAGCACATACCCTCGAGCCCTGTGAGGATAAGGCAATCGTCTCCCTATTCGTTTTCTGGGCTGCTAAAAAACTGGCTCAGGCTATTGGCCTGGTAATATTGTATGGTTTAGGGATGGCTTTGGCGGACACCGCCATGGGGTTTATCCTTTCATATGTCGGTGTGAGATGGCTTGATATAGTCAGAACTCCCCTTGCAATTGCCGCGGGGGCGGTCACCTTAATCTTCGGCTTTCTTATGCTCAAGGGCAAGGAACTGACTCATGTCGGCCATCATCACGGTGAAGATGTACCCCCCGTAAACTCAAGACTGCTGCACTGGTACTCTATCCTGGGTTTTGGTATAGTGCGGGGGCTGCCGCCATGCCCACTGGAAATTGCCATGCTGTTATGGGCC
>JALHUO010000096.1 GCA_022866545.1 Dehalococcoidia bacterium
ATTTGAACCTCTGACCTCCTGTGTGTAAGACAGGCGCTCTCACCGCTGAGCTAACCGCCCATGGCACGCCTGGCGGGATTTGAACCCGCGACCCCAGCCTCCGCAGGGCTGTGCTCTATCCAGCTGAGCTACAGGCGTATGTTAACCCGAAAAGCCCCTCGCTTCGCTCAGGGTACTTTTCGGAGAAGCCATTCAATCAAAGACCCCACACCAATGGTGCCGAAGGAGGGATTTGAACCCTCACGTCCTTAAGGACACTACGCCCTGAACGTAGCGCGTCTGCCATTCCGCCACTTCGGCATCTATTCCTTCGCTTCAAATTCCTTATTTGACACGGAGACAAAAATCACGGCCAGTATTCCCAGAGGCATTGACGGCAGGGCACAGATAGCCCCGGCCAAGGACAGACCAAAGTTCTTCCTTCTTAGGGCTGAGACCCCGCCTACTATGGCTACTATGCCCAGAGCAAAAAGAGGCACTCCCACTATAATCAACCACATTGGGATGACAGGCATAAAAGGCATAATATGCTCAAACCAATCGCCAGGGCCCATCGGAATAATCGCCAGCCTGAACAGTATTCTGATGCCTATCGTTAGCACCGCTATTATCACTCCCCCGATTACCTCAAGTGCCCCCGCTACTATGCTCAAGACCCCACCAGCGGTAAGTAACGCGCCTCTACTATCACCACTAGATGCCATTTCTCTTCCTCCTTGTTTCGTGGTGGGCAGTACAGGATTTGAACCTGTGACCTTCGGTATGTGAAACCGACGCTCTAACCACTGAGCCAACTGCCCCTGCCTCTACGCCTACCATTCATAAGATATATTAACTTTACCATACACGCAAGGGCATCGCAATTAGATTGACCCACACAAGAGTCTTGCGACTTCTTCGGTGCCTTGACACCCTTGACTTTGATTTAGCGGGGTTCCCCAGAAATGGAGGTCCTGTCCCCGCGTCAAAACGCCCTCAAATGCACTCCAGAGCCCCTGCAAGCCTTATTGATCGCTCTACCAGTCCAATTACTAGTCCAGCCCGAAAACCCCTTTCTTCACTCCTGTACCAGATAATCAACGTTCAGGCTTCCTGGCTGGCGTATTCAGTGGGAGTCTGGCCTTGGTGCCGAATAGATCAGACGTATGAAACTGAGGAAGACCTATGAGGCCTGATAAGACGCTAACCGGGCTACTCCAAATCGTCGCGCTGAAGGAGCTTCATCTTTTCTTTGACCTCTCTGATGGTTTCTTCAGCTATGGCTTCAGCTCGATTAGCTCCATCAGCAAGAACTTGATTGACGTAGCCAGGCTTGGAAGCCAGATTGGCCCGTTTTTCCCGGAAAGGCTTCAGATTCGAGTTGATGCCCTCCGCGAGTATTCTCTTGCAGTCCACAC
The DNA here is from genome assembly GCA_022866545.1 of Dehalococcoidia bacterium. Taxonomy (GTDB): domain Bacteria; phylum Chloroflexota; class Dehalococcoidia; order GIF9; family AB-539-J10; genus RBG-13-51-36. Next base: position 1,398 of record JALHUO010000096.1, read on the forward strand.
AGCCAATGCGAGCGCTACGACACTCTAAAGCGATTTCCTCCACACGGGCCGGCGTGAAGAAATTGTGGAGTCGGAAAACATTGCAGATGTCAGGATGTCCCGGGTCCGAGCGGTATCTCCGGGCTGGATCGGTGACCGCTGTCATGACTCGCTTCGAGACCTCCTCAGGGGAGGCGGATACTTCGATATCGTTATCGTAGCTTTTGCTCATCTTCTGCACACCATCCAGCCCCACAACTAAAGGGAAACTCGTGAGCTTCGCCTGCGGCTCAGGAAATACAAACCCAAAAAGGGAATTAAATCGACGCACTATCTCCCTAGCCAATTCCAGATGGGGAAGCTGGTCCTCGCCCACAGGAACAACCTCTCCCTTGTAAAGGGCAATATCGGCCGTCATAAGAACCGGATAACCGACCAGTCCATAGTTGACGTTGTCGGGCTGCATCTTGACCTTCTCCTTAAATGTCGGAACGCGTAATAGCCAGCTCAAAGGAGTCACCATGCTGAACAAAGTGTGGAGCTCCTCCACTTGGGGAACATGGGATTGAACGAAGACGATGCTCTTCTGGGGGTCGATGCCGGCCGCCAGCCAGTCAAGGACCATTTCATAAGTATCTTCCCGAAGGGATTCAGTGCCTTCCAGAGTAGTGAGAGCATGAATGTCCACCACGCAATAGACGCAGTCGTATTCATCCTGGAGGGCAACGTAA
>JALHUO010000097.1 GCA_022866545.1 Dehalococcoidia bacterium
CATGTGGCGGCAAAAGCGAGGTAGGATACTGACGCAAGTGCCCTTCACCGGCTCCCATTGTCATCCCTTGCTTAACAAATCAGCCTAATGTGCCAGCCGGTAACAAGAGAACATTTTGTTTAGAAAAGCTATTGACTAGTTACTACCTTGATGTTATGCTCAGAGGCAAATCTTACGCGCAAGGAGGTCCAAATGCAGGCATATTGCATGAAATGCAGAAAAAAGGTTGAGATCAAGAACCCGAAGGCTATCAAAATGAAGAACAATCGCCCTGCGACTCAAGGCGTATGTCCGAGGTGTGCGACCAAGGTATTTCGCATAGGTAAGTAGATCCGGCAATCCTGGAACAAGGGCATCACCAGGTAGCCCTCATAATTATTAATAATAGAACCGGCTGCCGGCTGGCTAAGCGTTTCGGCTAGTCGTTACTAGTTCGTTGATTTCGTGCCGTGCGTCTTCGTAACGGTTGCGCAGAGCGGACGTATCCTCTGTCCGGCGCAGACACGTTATAATCAAAGCCTTGCAGCGTACGGCGCTCCAGTTTCACGTTAAGAATACGTTCAAGATCATCTACCATGGACGCGTCTAAACCCGTCACGAATGTCAGCGCATCACCGTTTCTATTGACCCGTCCTGTGCGCCCGATGCGATTGGTGTAGGCATCTATACTCTCGGGCATGTCATAGTTGATGACGTGGGAAATACGCGAAACATCGATACCACGGGCGGCAATGTCGGTGGCCACCAGAATCTTAAACGCGCCAGAACGAAAACCATCAAGCGCGGCCTGACGCCTGGGTTGAGACAGATCGCCTTGCAGTGAGGTAGCCCTGAAGCCCGCTCTCTTAAGCTGCTGTGCAACGCGCTCGGTGCGATACTTGGTACGTGCAAAGACAAGTACTGATTTTGTCTCGGTACGGCGTAAGAGTTCTATCAATAGTGCAGTTTTGAGGTGTTGCTTGACCGGGTATAATGCGTGTGACACAGTGGTTGCCGGCCTTATGTGGCCGATTTGCACTGTGACCGGATCATGCAGGATATCTTGTGCCAGATGACGGATATCGTCAGGCATGGTAGCCGAGAAGAGGAGTGTCTGTCGCTTCCCTATCAGACACCTCAGAATACTCTGGATATCCGGTAGAAAACCCATGTCTAACATCCGGTCCGCCTCGTCTATTACAAGGACTTCCAGATGTGATAAATCGATTGTGCCCCTCAGCATATGGTCGAACAGGCGACCCGGACAGGCAACTGCTATTTCGATCCCATTTCTCAGTCTCTGGATTTGTCGATCTATACTCACCCCACCATAGATGGCGATGCTCCGCAGCCCGGTTTTCTGCCCCAATTCGCTGAAACTCTCCCATGTTTGCTCAGTCAATTCACGCGTGGGAGAGATTATGACAGCACGGACCTGCCCCCTCTGACTATGCAGCAGGCGCTGTAAGATCGGCAGTGCGAAAGCAGCGGTCTTGCCGGTCCCGGTCTGGGCCAGACCAATGACATCGCGTCCCTGCAGTATTGGCGGGATCGCTTTAAGCTGTATAGGTGTGGGTGTAGCATAGCCGATCGCCCGCACACCGGCCATGATGCTCAGATCAAAATTAAAGGTCTCGAAATTCATTAAATCTCCCTGGGAAACTCCCTGTTCATCGGCGCTGAACGTGAAGGTAGTCACGCAATCGCGACACCGGATTGACCTGTCGTTGAAAGTCATTGGATAACCTCATCTCTTCGATATTTTAGTTGGAGTTCAGGCTACCCAACACTTAAGATAAACCAGAGGCTACTCTAAGAAGCTTGTAACAACCTAAACTGGAACCATTTACACTATACACTAAACAGAATCTCTATGCAAATTGTGTGTGGTTCCCCCGTACGCCAGTTACTTTCTACAGCGTGATTCTTCCCTCTGGAGTAACAAAGTGGCGTTTTGTGACTCCTTGAGCTAATAAGGTAGTAAGACATTGTGGAAGATCCAGAAGCATGTCCCATCAATGGTCAATCACAGTCACATCTTCATTGATAGGTAACCAAAGAAAGAAGATTGGTGGAATAAGTGAAGATAAGTGAACTAATTAAAGAAAAGGGAGCTTGGGATAGGTATTGACAAAAGTTAATATTATATGGTAGTATACTAATTAGGAAGAAACTAACCTATTACCAAGGGGGTTGAGTTAGAGGTAATGGAAATCGTGGATGGCACTATGTTGTGGGCGAGGCGGATAGTCTTCCTAGTTCTGGTTCTCTTTCTGTCTGTTTGTCCTGTCGGTTGCCTAGAGCCACCTGACGGGGAAGTCCCGCCTGAGGTAGAGGTAGACGAGTTTCCTGAGAGCGTGGCAAAGGTTTACCTGATAACCGGCCCCCCCTTCTGGCAAAACTTAACCATTGACCTGACGGGCCCGACGACAGTACACGTCTTCTTTGAGGGAGCAGTCGAGGGAGAGGCCAGCGATAACGATGGGGATGGTCTGGATGAGGTGAGCACGGAGATAGTGGCTATGAAACTTATAGGGGATAGCCCCCTGGGACTAGTAGAGGTGCATCTCAATCCTACTATACGCTCCACTGGTGTGGCGGAGGAGAATACCAACAACACCCCGGGGATGCTGGACCTGCCACCCTTCACTACCGAGGGCACTGCCAACAGCTACTTTGACGTTTATTTCGAGCTTGTGATGGGAGAATTTGTCTTCCGGACCAACCAACCAAAACGAATGGAGACTGTCATCAGCCACAAGCCCCCACAGGAAGGTGAGACCTACCAGAATCTCACTATAATCCCGCTGGTAGACCTGTATGGCCAGCCCACGCTTTTCTTTGTCGGGAATGTTTCGCATACACCAGTTCCACCACCTGATCACTAATAGGTGGTTCCTTAGTAGTCCATTGGCATGGAGAGCTTTTGGAGCGGTCCTGATACCTGTGAAAGTCTCTTTGATGTCCACTTTACAGTTCAGGAACTCACCGGGGCGGTTACCCCATCACCTATGCGGCTGTATATGTAAATCAGGAGCCGTATGATTCCTAGGAGATACATACAGCGTTTTTCGATCGATATATTCCTGACATTCCGACTGAGTGTGGACAACATGTTGGTCTCGAGTTGGTAGCTATGAACCCAGTTACCGTGGAACCTATTGTTGTTGCGACTGCATACTGCACTACCCCCACACCTCCACCACCGGTCGAGGAGGATGTGTTATGCGCTTACGTCGATGCTGAGTACGAGTGCACTTGCGACCAGCTTGGTACATGCATAGACTGCGACGTCTACATCATTTGGGAGGATGATAAAGGGGCACTGAAACCGCGTTAGATAGCGGTGGTCGGTGCCTTTTTAGCCACTACATGACCTTAGGCTTACAAATAGTGGGGAAATAGAAAGAATAGATAATCTCTAACAAGTAATAACTGGGATGCGAAACCTTAATACAATCTGCAAGTTCGCTATGTTTGGAGCCATTGGCTTCGGTACTGGCCTTACTATCATAGTTGTCATAGATATCGAACCTTGGCTTGTTGGATTATTCCTCCCGGGCGCTGTCGGTGGAGCATCACTGGGTTGGGCTTTAGGAGGCTGGAAAAAAGCTTGGCCCCTAGCACTGGCTGGAGCCATCGGATTTGGCGGCGGACGTGCATTAACGATTATCCTTGCTTTTAGCTTTGAATGGTATGGAATAGGTTTTCAAGCCGTCATGGGTGCCATTATGGGTGCTATCGGTGGCCTTTCCTTGGGTATGGCCTTGAGGAACTTGGCATGGGCTGGATTCCTGATACTAGTTGGTGCGATTGGGTTTAGTATTGGATACGTTGCGTATAGACAAATCATAGATCAGCTGATACTAGGCGTGTCCCCGTACCTTTCTATAATTTGGGGCATCATAGGTGGCGCTTTCTTAGGAGCGGCCTTGGGCTATCTGGAGAAAAGAAAGGTGGACAGAAAAACTTCAGCAAGCAACTAATCCTCCTATGAAAGCCGTCTATGTTATAACTCTGATATGCTACAGAGTAAAGACGGTTTTTGAGTCCTAAGTCAGTCCTTGAAGAACACTTCAATCCTAGTTCTTATAGTGTTATTTGGCTTTTTCTTGACTGTTGAATTGACGCTAGTCGTGGGAACCTTTGGGAGGGAATGTACCTTTTCAGAGAGGTAACAAAACACTCCTATGAAAGAGTACTGCAAGCCCCATTATTCCACGTGGTCATCCTTGTCATGGCTAAGAGTTCACTCAATCTCCTAGATGTGGGTACTATCGCCAATGTCAACGCCGCCTCAACCAACATCACCATGAACGGTACCTATTATATCTGTGCCAACTTTCGGGAAGAAGATACCTGTGGGTGAAATTGCACAAAAGCCTGTTTTGTTACCTCTGACGTAACAATCTGGCGTTTTGTTAGTCAACAAATCGTCAGAAAGTGCATCCGATGATAATCTTGCACAATGGACTGGAGTTTCGTAAACTTAGCCCAGGTTTGTAGTGATTCATGATCGGTTTCACGATTATCTAATGTTTGGAGGAGGGAGACAATGAGAGACCAGAAAAATCAAGCAGGAAAAGAGGCCAGGCGCGAAGAGAAACGCGTTGAGGAAGAACCCGGGCAACCAGCCAGAGAGCAGACAAGAAGAGAAACTGATCTGGCTAGAGAGCAAGCGGTTCAGAAAGAGCAAGCAGGAAAAGAGACCAGGCGTGAAGAGAAGCGCATTGAGGAAGAACCCACGCAACTAGCCAGAGAGCAGGCAAGAAGACAAACTGATCTGGTTAGAGAGCAGGCGATTCAGAAAGAGCAAGCAGGAAAAGAGGCCAGGCGTGAAGAGAAGCGCATTGAGGAAGAACCCGCGCAACTAGCCAGAGAGCAGGCAAGAAGACAAACTGATCTGGCTAGAGAGCAAGCGATTCAAAAAGAGCAAGCAGCAAAAGAGGCCAAGCGTAAAGAGAAGCGCATTGAGGAAGAACGCACGCAACTGGCCAGAGAGCAGGCAAGAAGACAAACTGATCTGGCTAGAGAGCAAGCAATTGCCGAAGATCAGGAAGCGATAAGGCGAAAAGCCAAAAATCAACCACCAGAGTAAGTTAGAAGCCTGAGGTGGCCGAGCAATTTGCAGGGCCTTTCATTCTTCTCGCCCAACCGTTATCCCGCCAACTCTTCCCGTCTCCTGCGGTAGTCCAGGTCTATCCGCTCAGCATCGCCCATCAGGCCCTCCCATTCGGCCGTCAACCTTGCTACCTTCTCTTTTAACGTCATATATTCACGATTCACAGCAACTACGTTCCGCGAATCCTGGTAATGGGAGGGGTCAGACATTATAGCTTCGATTTCTTGAATTCGCGCTGTGTTCGCTGCCATCTCCTGCTCTATTTCTGTGATGCGTGCCCTGACGGGCGATATGGCGCGGTAGTACTCGTTACGCAGCTGACCCTCCAGTGCTTTGCGTTGACGCTTCCTCACGGTCATTGATGGCTGATGTAACTGGCCTATACGAGACTGGGTTTCCATCGTATCCGCTTGACCGTTCGGTGCCCTGTTCCGCCATAGGTAATCATCGTAGTTACCCGGGAAAACCGTTACCTGGCCATCCCGCACCTGAATTATTTTGTTGGCGATCTCCCGGATGAGGGTACGGTCATGAGTGATGAAACACAAGGTCCCTTCGTAAGCATCCAGGGCATCGGTCAAAATCTCGCGGGACGGAATGTCCAGGTGGTTGGTAGGTTCATCCATAAGAAGGAGATTGGCCGGCCTTACGAGCATCCTGGCAATAGCAACGCGGGTCTTTTCCCCACCCGAGAGCACCGATATCCTCTTCGTCACATCGTCACCACTGAAGAGGAATGCCCCGGCCAGACCGCGCAAGCGCTGTTCCGGCTCGTCCGGTGCTGCGCCCCGCAATTCCTCAATGATGCTGTTGTAGGGGTTGAGAGACTCTATGTAATACTGGGCGAAGTATGAAGTAGTCACGTTATGCCCGAGTACACGCCCGCCTCTTTCAAAGGGCAGAACACCCGCCAGCATGCGCAGAAGGGTTGTCTTCCCGGCCCCATTTATCCCTACTATGGCAGCGCGATCTCCCCGCTCCAGTGTCAGGTTAAGATCCTGGTATACAACATGCTGTCCGTAAGATTTGGCAACGTGCTTGAGTTCGATTACGACGCGACCGCTCCGTGGAGGCTCTCTAAAATTGAAATGTATCTTTTTCGTTGCCCGAGGTACTATGATCCGCTCAATCTTGTCCAGTTGCTTGATCCGGCTCTGCACCTGAGAAGCCTTGGTGTTTTTGGCCCGGAAGCGCTCAATAAAACGCATCTGCCGTGCGATTTCTAGCTCCTGTCGCCGGGCGGCTGCCTGGCGAGTCTCGATATCCTTCTCGCGCGCACGGATGTAGCTATCATAATCGCCGTGGTGGAAGATAACGCACTCGTCCTCGATGGCTATGACCTTGCGTACAACATTGTTGAGAAAGGCCCGGTCATGCGACGTGACCAGAATAGCACCGTGATAGCGTTTCAGGTAGGTTTCAAACCAGCGCTGCGTCTCCAGATCGAGATAGTTTGTGGGTTCATCGAGGAGCAGGATATCGGGATTAAGGAAAAGGAGTCTGGCCAGTTCAATACGTGTTCGCCAGCCGCCGCTGAATTCAGACAGCGGACGCCCGAAATCTGACCGGGCGAAACCCAGTCCGGAGAGGACAATCTTTGCCTCGTGTTCGGAGCTATAGCCACCCTTCGCTTCGTAGAGGGACTGCAACTCGCCCAGCTTTCTCAGCAGGCTATTCACGGTTTCCTCGTCCCTTTCCTCTGCCAGGTCTTCTTGTACCAGCCCGATCTTGTGCGCAAGGTCCCTGACAACATCGGACGAAGCAGAGACATATTCCTGCAGACTCCGCTGCGATGATGGTTGGACATCCTGGCGAAGATAACCGATAGCTGTGCCACGTCGCAGAGACACGCTTCCGGAATCCGGGATGATGTTGCCCGTTATAATTTCGAAAAGGGTGGTCTTCCCCGTCCCATTCCGTCCAATGACTGCAATGCGGTCGGTCATGCCAGCGGTGAAGCTAACTCCGCTGAAAAGCTCATGGTCGCCATATGACTTGGAAATGCCGGTGATAGTAAGCATATGATCCCCTTGCGGTGACATCGAATTGTACCAGTATTTGTCAAATCACATGAAGGACCATTTGGCTGAGATAACAGGATCAATATTGAGAGAAACCGATATTAGGAAAATCCTAATCGATCGCCATTTGTTCGTATGCGCCCCGTCCAACGCCAGGTGATTCAGAGGGCAGGATTAAGTGTAACAATCAGCCATTTTGTTTAGTTCCTCGTCTTGCATTGACCAGGACAAACGCCCGCATAAAGCGTCGAATGTCTGACCCCGTTGCCCTTGACTGGCAAGTTAGGGAAATGACTCTCGGTGCTTGAAGGTGCCTAGGAAAGCTGCACAATCCGTTAAGAAGTTCAACAGGCGCGATGTCTTCGGGCTTTGGCCGGATGCTCCTGTTAAAAATGCTGGCAAAACAGGGTATAATGGCCGAAGCCAGAACTCAAAAAACAGCAAAGGTACAACGCTTTGACCAAGAAGCAGCCCATATTCTACGGATGGTGGATAGTCGTGGGGCTGTTCGCGATAGATATCGTTGCCTCTCTGGGGAGATACAACCTGGCTGCTTTCCTGCCCTTCATCATGGACGAACTGGGCTGGTCACGGGAGACAATAAGCCTGGCCCAGAGCATCTCCATATGGCTGTACGCCTTCTTTGTGCTGCTGGCAGGCGTACTGGTTGACAGAATCGGAAGCCGGAAGACCTTCCTAATCGGAGGCGTCATCACCATTTTAGGCTGGGTCCTGTTCTCCACCGCACAATCACCCTGGCAAATGCATTTGTACTACGGAGTGGTCCTGTCGCTGGCAGTCGGCATGACCCATTACGTCCCGGTCATGGCAACAGCCCGCAAGTGGTTTGTAAAGCGGGCGGGAGTGGTAGCCGGCATCACCGGCAGCGCCTGGGCTGCGGGCAACTCCATTTTTCTCCCGGTAATGACCGGAATGGCCGATTCACAGGGCTGGCGTTACACTTCCTGGGTCCTGGGCATTTGTTTCGGCGCGGTCATTATCCTGTGCGCGCTGTTCATCATCCGCGATACCCCGGAGTCTGTTGGGCTGCGTCCTGATGGCGAGGCATCTCCGCCCGCTGCCGATCCTGCGGCATCCGTAGAGGTATCCTGGGATGTAAAGCGTGCCCTGAAAACATCGCAGTTTCTACTACTGTTCATCACCTATGCTGTATATAACATCGGCCTCAACGGCGTGGTAGCCCATGTGGTGACGTGGGGCACAGAGCTGGGCAGCCCGGAGGCAACTGCCGGGATCTTCTTTACAGCATTCGCCGCGCCGTGGATGCTCGGGAGTATTGCGGGCGGCTGGCTGGGCGACAGATACGGAAAGACCCGCGTGATGAGGGTAGGTCTCATCCTCGCCACGGCAGCTATGCTTTACGGAGGCTTGGGAGTACACAGCCAGCCGGGCTTGATGGTGTGCGCCATCGGCGTGGGCCTGGGCACAGGACTGCAGGTCCCTTTGTATGTTCCGCTGCTGGGCGACCTTTTCGGCAGGGCGCACATAGGCTCGCTTTTCGGCATTATCACCTTCGGCTACGGCCTGATCGGGGGCTGGGGGCCTTTGATCTGGGCCAGGCTCCGCGAAGCAACCGGCTACTATAATACCGCAGCACTGGTGTCTACGGTATGCTATGCTATAGCTATCGTGGCTATTTTACTGGTCCGCCCCATGAAGGCTGGAGGAGGTGCCTAGGCCTATGAAAAGCTCGTCTGGAAGACTCAGCATGACTGATGAACAAGCACGGAACTACGCGGCATCTATTCCCTTCGACCGGCGGTTATACGGCCAGGACATCGAGGGGAGCATCGCCCACGCCCGGATGCTGGCCAAGCAAGAGATAATAACCGCGGGCGAGGCCGGGGCGATAGTCAGGGGGCTCAACTCGATTCGAAAGGAAATCGAGCGGGGAAGGTTCCAATTCAGAATTGAGCTCGAAGACATACATATGAATATCGAGGCGCGTCTGTTTGAGAAGATAGGCGACGTGGCGGGCAAGCTCCATACCGCCCGTTCCAGGAACGACCAGATGGCCCTCGACCTGCACCTCTTCGTCAAAGACGAGATCCCGAAGACCATTGATGGGATAAAGGCCCTGCAAACTGCGCTGATGGAGCTGGCCGGGGCGAACAAAGACGTCATCATGCCAGGCTATACCCACCTGCAGCAAGCCCAGCCGGTCCTGCTGGCACACCACCTGCTGGCTTATTTCGAGATGTTCCAGCGGGACAAAGAGAGATTTCACGACTGCCTGGCCCGCACCGACATCATGCCGCTGGGCAGCGGCGCCCTGGCAGGAGTCCCTTATCCCATAGACCGGGAGTTCGTGGCGCGTGAGCTGGGGTTGAGTAAGGTGAGCACCAACAGCCTGGATGCCGTTTCCGACAGGGACTTCATCATAGAATACGAAGCGGCGGCGGCTATCACCATGATGCACCTTTCTCGACTGGCTGAGGAGTTTATCCTGTGGTCGTCGAGCGAGTTTGGCTTCATAAAGATTGGCGAAGAATTTACCACGGGCAGCAGCATAATGCCCCAGAAGAAGAACCCCGATATCGCTGAGCTGGCCAGGGGGAAGACCGGGCGGGTGTACGGCCACCTCATGGGCATCTTGACCATTATGAAGTCACTGCCTTTAGCCTATAACCGGGACATGCAGGAGGATAAGGAAGGGCTGTTCGACACCGTGGACACGCTGCAGTCCAGCCTGGAAGTATTCGCCGGGATGGTGAGAGTGATTGAGGTCAATACCGGGCGCATTGCTCAGGCGATGAGAACAGACTACATCCTGGCCACAGACCTGGCTGACTATCTGGTCAAGAAAGGCCTGCCGTTCCGGAAAGCCCACGGCGTGATAGCCAGGCTCAGCGAATATGCCATGAGCAAGGGCAAGACCTTCCGAGAACTCGGACGGAAGGAATACCGCGACTTTTCCCCACTCTTCGGCGGCGATGTCTATGACATAACTCTGGAATCATCGGTAGCCGCCAGGGACGTTATCGGCGGCACCTCCCCGCAACAGGTGGCGAAGGCACTGAGGAGAGCCAGGAGACTGATCAAGAGATGATCAAGCTGGCGCCCTCGATTCTGTCGGCTGATTTTGCCCGCCTGGGCGAGCAGATCGGCGAGGTGGTCAGGGCGGGGGCTGATTATATCCATGTAGATGTTATGGACG
>JALHUO010000098.1 GCA_022866545.1 Dehalococcoidia bacterium
AAGAATGAGGAGTTCCTGTTGAAGATGCTGAAGACCGACAAGGGGGCACGCTATGTGGGAGAGTTTGCCTTTGGTACCAATTACGGGATCCAGCGGTTCACCAAGAACACCCTTTTCGACGAGAAGATTGGCGGCACAATCCACCTGGCCCTGGGAAAGGGCTATCCTGAGTCAGGGAGCAAGAACAACTCCGCCATCCACTGGGATATGGTCTGCGACCTCCGCAAGGGCGGGGAAGTGCGTGTAGACGGGACTCTGTTCCTCAAGGACGGGAAGATTCTGATTTAAGACAGGGATTCATCGTAGTTCCTGTGATGGGCTATCCAGGCGGTTTGATGGTTGCCCTGCACGGAGTCCCGCTGTGGCGGGAAGCCTGCCTTGTGGACGCCTGGCTACTGAGCAGATTCCTTAGCTGTCTGTCTTCACCCACAGTGTCTCCCCATCGGTAATGAACTCGATGGTGCCGTCCTCATCCGTGCGGTAAACATTGTCCTCCCCCAGCCTGTCGGTCAGTCTCTCCAGCACCTCAGGGCTGGGATGGCCAAAGGGATTGTCTTCTCCCACGGAAATCACCGCCACTTCAGGGTCAACCACCGCTAGAAAGTGCTGGGAAGTGGATGTGTCGCTGCCATGATGCGCGATCTTCAGCACAGTGCTTCTCAAATTTGCTCGCTGTCCGATAAGCTCGAATTCAGCTTCCTCTCTGATGTCGGCAGTAAACAGGAAGCTAACCTGACCCCAGCTCAGCCTCAGCGCTACTCCATTGTTGTCCACATCATCGCTGGTCCCCTCCCATAAGCTTTCCGGAGGATTTAGCACTTCTATCCTGACTCCGTTGCCCAGGTCAATCTCCTGTCCAGACCGGGCTATGCTATACTCGATTTCCCTATCTTCGATAAGCCTGAGCCATTCCTGATAGATAGCTGAATCATAAGGTACTCCGGGGTCAAGCACCCGCTTGACCCTGTACCTCTGAAGAACATCTATCAGGCCTGTGACATGGTCAGCGTGGGGTTGGGTACAGACCACCAGGTCTATCGTCCTATCCCAGAAGGGAAGCTGCTCACTCAGCTCCAGATTGATTTCCTGGGGGTCAGGGCCGCCATCAATGAGTATGTCCTGTCCGTTGGGCGTCTGAATCAGGATGGCGTCCCCTTGTCCGACATCGAGGAAGCTCACATGAAGTCTATCGTCGGGCATGGTCAGAGCCGCGGACCATACCAGGATAGCTACTATCAAAAGGGGCAGGACGAGCCATTTCGGAGAAAAGCCGAGGCGGGGCTTAGGAATATCTTGGACGGCTCTCTTTATTCCTGAAGTCAACCTGGATGACAAATCGGCCAACTGTTTTCGGCGGCTGAGGGATGCTATGACTCCAGCCAATATAGCATAGTATCCCAGGACATGCCAGGTGGAGACAGTAGCTACCCCTAATGAAGCGTGGGGCAGGGCATCAAAGCCCTGAACCAGGAGAACGAGATAGCTGAGAAAAAGCCAGGCTAGCCAGCCCAGTACTTGGGCGGCAAGTGAAGCAAGGAGTCCCACGAAGGCAACCAACGCTGACGTGACTATAATAAATGGCAAGGCAGGGAGAGAGAAAAAGGTTGCCGGCAGGCCGACCAGAGAGACTATACCAAAGTTGTAGGCTATGAGCGGCGCAACTGCCAGGATAGCTGCCAGACTTGCGGCAAAGCCGTCAGTTATTATGCTGGCTGTGGGCACAATCTTCTCGCTGTTCTTGAACAAGAGAGCAACGCCTTTCCTTCCCCAGGTCTGGAGGTAGGGATAAAAGAGAATAAGCCCGGCCATGGCCAGAAAGCTGAGCTGAAAAGAGACGCTCCACAACAGCTGAGGCTGGATTCCAACCATCACCGCGGCGGCAAAAGCCAGGGCAATGATGGCGCTTCCCTGCCTACCCAGGTATATAGCTACTAGAAACAAGCTTCCCATAATTGCCGCTCGAATCACCGGCGGATTCATCCCGGCTAGCAGCGTATAGAGCCAGGTAAATGCGAGGGCCAACCAGATGTATAGGGAGCGCCGCCGGCCAAAGAAGAGGGCGCCCAGGCTCAGGAACATGGCAATGACGATGCTGATATTCAAGCCCGAGATGGCTAATATATGTGCTGTTCCCGTCCTGGAAAAGGCGCTGTTGAGAGAATCAGGTATGTTGCCTCTCAGTCCCAGCAGAACACCCTGAGCCAATGAGCCTTGTGGTTCGGGCAAAGCTCTGGCTAAGGAATCGGCAAGGCGCTCCCTCAAAGAGTAAATCCACTGCAAAGGTTTCACGCCCTGGCCACGGTCCAGGATTTCCACCGCAGGATAATAGATGACCGAATAGATCCCTTGGCGTGCCAGGTAAGCCGTGTAATTAAAACCTTCAAATTCGGATGCCGTCTCCAACTCGCCACTTATGTTGAGCGCATCCCCATAATGGTAGGTGGGGTATCGAGGCACTCGAACTAAAACAGTTCCCGATACTTCTCTCGGTTCGCCATTTACGATTATTTCACTGGCAGAAAACGTCAGCAGGCAAAATCTATCCCGAACATCGGGCTCCTCTGCCACCATTCCTTGAATCTCTACTGTCTCCCTGTCATTGTAAAAGCAAAGGGAATGCTCGTCTATTGGAGGCAAGCTTGATGTGAAGTGAAGTCCCCCGCCGAGGAGGGCCAGGAGGCATATTCCGGCTATTACTAAGGTCTTTCTACTGCTTGGAAGGAAAGGCACAAGGGCGAAGGGGATAAGGCCGATGAATAAGGCCAGCCAGGGCGGGCTAATCTTTGAACCCAAAAATACCCCGGCGACCCAGGCACAGCTAACATACAGAAGCCACATGGAAAAGACCCGACCCGCTATGACTATATAGTGAATAGTTTACCAGTTTGCGTTGATAAATTGCCAAAAACGCAATACAATTTCATCGGGCAATGCAATAATATAAGCTGGAGCCTCAAGGATGACTAGATGAAGAGAAAGGACCTTCTGTGGCTTCTCGCATATCCCATCTACCAGACCATCGGCACGTTCAGGCATGAGGGAAGCCATGCCCTTGCGGCAATCGCAGAAGGAGCTGAGGTCACGCAGTTCGTATTCTGGCCTACCTTCAGCCACGGGAGATTATTCTGGGGGTATTTAAACTGGGAGGGTTCCACAACTTGGTTTATGAGCGCCGCCCCGTACTTCTGTGACCTGCTTATCTTCTTCGTTGCCCTCTTGATAATTCTCGAAGTCAAACCAAGACGCAGGTGGTTGTGGTTCAATATTTTGATGATTGGGATGCTATCATGTCTGGTAAACAGCGCCTACAACTACTCTGGTGGGTTGGCCGGGCGCTTCAATGATGTCGGCGAACTGCTCGGCGTTCTTGATCCCGTTGCCGTTCACTTGTATTTCGCTCTCACGTTACTGTTCTACGCTTGGGGGGTGTACCACTGCTATTTTCGCAGGAAAACGTGGCATCCGGAATGAAAATCAGAGGGCGCGTCCCCGGTCCCCTAGCGATACAATGGCTGTTCGGGTTTTGCCATCCTCTCGGTGGATCAAATCGACAAGTCGCAAGGCCAATGGTAGTAAAGGCACTCTAATCTTGAAGTCGAGGGACATCCCCGCGACCCAGACACAGCCAACATAGAGAAGCCATACATGTGAATGAAACCAGAACAATCCCAGCTTATTTCTATGGTAGAATGGAGTTGAACCAGGGACGCACCAAGTGTTCTGGTCATAGCTGCTTGGGGAAGGGCACCTTTGCCTGGTACAGAAGGGTGGATGAAAGGTTTTGAAGGTCGGTCATAATTCGATGAATGTCTTTGAGTTCAATGGCAATAAAGACCTAATGGTGCGACTCAAGTGTGATGCAGACCTGATTCAATCCATAACTGAGCTTGCCAGGAGCAAGCGAATTGAAGCAGGGAGCTTCACGGCAATCGGTGCCTTGAAAAGTGCCAGGCTCGGCTTCTATGACCAAAAGAGTCACGAATATCGAGAGATAGGGATTGATTCGGCTTGCGAGCTGGCAAGTTGCACAGGAAATATCTCTCTAAAGGATGGGGTGCCATTTGCTCACATACACGTAGTGCTTGCCGACGAAGCGGGGAATATCAAAGCTGGTCATCTGCTGAAGGGAGTCGTCTTCGCCGCTGAAGTGCACTTGCGTCAGTTAGAGGGGCCTAAGCTTGAACGAAAATATGATGAAGTCACGCGCCTTTCGCTGTGGAATGTGAAGTAGTCGTTTCTCCCATCCACATGAATCCCGTGATAGTCTCCGAGTTCCACTGTAGGGTTGCCCCTCGGCTCATTTCGGAAGCATCGCACAGACAAGGGCAGAAGGCACCATGGATGGCCTTTGTATTACAGGTTCTGTGAGTCTCTACGGCTTATCCCAGTGATAGAATGGGATTATCTCAAAGATTCCGCGGGTCTTATGAAGGAGGTTAAAGAGATGCGCAAGTCGAAAGGCACAAAGATATGCAAGCACCCGGAGAGGCTAAAGGGCAAACCAGGTGAATGTAGTCCTGAACAAATCAAAGAATGCCACGGCAAGGTTGTAGAGCATCCCTGCGTAAAAGAAAAGTAGCCCAGCCATCGGATTTGCGCTAAGGCGCTAGTTTGTATGTCTATGAGCGAAAAGAGATTCAGTCTAGACAGTGTCAAACAGGACGTCCAATCCTTTTTTCTGGATGACAGCCATTGGGCATATCAGTACGGTTCGAGAGCAACTTCGTGCAATAAAGACTCAGTATTCTATAAGAGACAGGTGGAAGTGATATTTGAAGATGCCTATCCACACGATGTTACTGGTAAAGCAATCAAAGGACTCCTCGCCGAAGGATTCCTAAAAGCTGAACGCCGATTCGTTGGGAAAGGCAAAGACGTTCCCATAATCTTTGTATGTAAGCAAAGCCGACGATACACAGCCCTTGAAATAAGGGAGAGAATCGAGATAGTGGACAGGTTTAGCGATGATGAAGTAAACAAGGGCGTAGGGAAATATGCTGAGATTTTGTTTGCCCATATGCTCGAAAAGAACCAATTCCAAGTTGTAGACAGACACACCAAATCATTCAGAGGCAAGACATGCAAGAAATCGCGCAAAAACTTGGATTTCATTGTAGAGAAAGACGGAGTCAGTTATGGAATGGAGGTAAAGAACACATTCGACTATATGCCACAAGATGAGTTTGAGGAGAAGCTTGATATGTGCCAGTTTCTTGGGTTGCTACCCGTGTTTCCGTTGAGATACCCTTCGCCTCAACAGTTTGAACTGATGGGCGAGGTTGATGGACTAGCGTTGGCATTCAAAACACGCTTCTTCCCGCCAGGCAATCAAAAACTGGTAACCGCTATATGGAATCATTTCCGTCTTCCAGTCAGTATCTGGGAGGATATACTTCCCTCAACAGAGGCCATCTTCCTAAACTATCACCACCGTCAACTACCGAAGTAGAGAAGTAGTGTTAAATAGAGGGTACAAAATCCCTTCGTAAATCGACGGTAATTCTGTGCATTTTTAGTTTTCTCACACTACCCATACCTCACTGATACGGAGTGGTATAATTAGGATTGGCATGTATTTCTTTGATCGGCGGGTGGTTCAGCCAGTGAATTTGGAGACAAAACTTCAGGCTATCCTCAAACCTTACGTTTCTTGTGTGTTGTCTACCAGATTGCTATAATCTCGTAAAGGAAATTGCGTCTACTAGGAGGCGGATGGCTCAGAAGAAAGCAGCAAAAAAGACAGGAAAGAACGCGCGAAAGAAAGGCGCGGAATATCTTCGGAAGGGCCCGAAGAAGCGATGAGATAAGGGACGATTTATCTGCAATCTCGAGCGGATTCTATTTCATCGTTGCCCTGCAGATAGCAAGGGAATAAAATGAACGTGGCCCAGCCAGCGAATTTGGCTGGGTATTGGAACAAAGAAGGAGGTCAGCTATGTTATTCATGAGTCTTCTATCACCGATAGGAATAGGCAGAGAGGCTATCGTCTATCTGAAAAAGCTCAAAGCTCCGAAGGGAATCACAATCCATGATGTTTATGTCACCTTTGGGCGGTATGATGGCGTAGTTGTTTTTGAAGCACCCGACCCTAAGAAGGCTATGAGCTTTGTGGTGGACCTAGGAATTGAGACAGGCTACATTGTCGAAACCTTAAGCGCCGTTCCCGCCAAAGAAATATAAGCGATTCCATGCTTCAGTGACGATTGGCGGAGCCAGGGAAGCGGATTTGGTGGGGACATTTTGGTCAGAGGGTCCCTGAGAGATATTGACAGCAAAAACGATTTTTTCTCCTCTGGTGCCCGTCTTCTTCAGTCTGCCGGCCTGACGGTTCGCATCAGGTGCCTTGAGCGCTAGTAGCCCCCAATGACATTCCCTCTAGACAGTACGTCGTAGTAGTGGTTGTTGCTTTGCAGGGCATTGAGAACCGCCGTGTAGCTCATCGCTGAGCCATAGCGTTGTCGGCGCTGGGTTATGTTCATGGTACGGGACTTTGCCTTGGCCTGTCCAACAATCCCTGTCCCGTGATGCTGGGGAAGTAGCACCATGTTGACCGAGTGGTGTGTTGCTCCCTCTACGCCACCGGAGGTTGTAGCCCGACTGGAGTGAGCCACAGCGCCATTGGCGCTTTCATAGCGCCGGGAAAGCCACCCCACATCTACCGTGTGATGAATCACCTTTTGTGTTCTGGTGGACGTGTCAGAGAGACTATGACCGTATTTGCCACGCCGGGAAAGACTTTCCGTATCCGTGGCGTGGTTTGCCGTGCCCCGTTGTATATCACGCCTACCGTGCCGAGCTGAAGGTTTAACTCCAAAGCTGCGACTGCCCGTGATTTGCCCCAGAATAGGATGTTCCTCACTCAAGCCACGCCGCTTGACCGGGCCGAGGGCACCGGATTCACCGTCAACGTAGTCGCCAAAATGACCGGTGTGGGCCAGATAGTACTGGACCGTTTCGCGGAGGCGATTATTCACACTGTCTTCACGTCTTTTGGACAAATGACGCGCGACAAGTACAAACGCGACACCGAATGGCGTGGTAAAAGGTTCAGGGGCGAATATCAAGGCAATGCCCAGGTGCTTCAGAAGCCTGACGTACCCTCTAGTGTTGGTCATGTTGCTCAACAAAAGCACATCCCCGCCGGTCTCTGTCCCTCGGGTCATTGTGACTGGCGGGATAAGCAATCTACCGAACTACTTTGCAGATGTGCTTATAAAAGTCTAGTGCGTGTGTTAAGTGTTGTCAATAGGTTGCCGGACCTTTGGCTGAGAAAATTCGATGGGGCGGCAGTCTTTGCTGCATGCAGGACACGGTCGGGGTCAACAGAGGGAAGCCACGCGACGGACGATCAATCTGGCCAAGCGAGTTGAGAGACTTTGGCAGACTGTCTTGCCGGGGGATGGATCAGGCCAGACAATCGTCTGTCTGCATCTCGGCGGCTGCCTATCGTGCGGAGCATCTGGCCGGGATTCTAGCGTTCGCTGCTCCGCCGGGTGTGCTATACTGGGTTGGAGAAACGAATGCTATCAGAGATCTGACGAAGTATGGTTTCGTCCTCTTCCTTCCAGGGCACCCGCTTGTGCAGAAGTTTGCCATCTGTAGAATCCGCGCAGCAGAGGATTCAGGGTGCCTATCAAGAGCTCGCAGGATCTGGAAACAAATCTGCCCTGCGTATCGCGAGGTGAGCACATGAAGAAAGTGAGACAGGTGAACTTGCCGGTGGAAGACCTGCCCACCAGATGGTACAACATCATCCCTGACTTGCCCGAACCGCTGCCTCCTCCCCAGGGTGACATGACAGCAATGGGCAGGACGATGATCAAGGAGTGTCTTGCTCAGGAGTTCTCGCAGGAGAATTGGATAGAAATCCCTGAGGAACTACAGGAGATCTACCACCAGATTGGTAGGCCGAGGCCTCTGTTTCGGGCGCTGAACCTCGAGAAGCTTCTGGATACGCCGGCTGAACTCTACTACAAGGCCGAGGGGCTTTTTAGCCCGACTGGTTCTCACAAGATAAACACCGCCGTCGTTCAGGCGTACTATGCAAGGAAGCAGGGACTTCAGAGACTGGTTACAGAGACTGGTGCAGGGCAGTGGGGAACCGCGCTGGCCTGTGCGGCCAGAATCACCGGCCTCAGCGCTACCGTTTACTGGGTGAGAGCTGTCTACAAGTGGAAGGAGGCGAGGCGTGACTTCATGAATCTCTACGGAGCTGAAGTTCGCGCATCCCCCTCAGAAAACACCGAGACGGGCAGGAGGCTATTGAAGAGAGACCCTGACCATCCGGGTTCGCTTGCGATAGCCATTTCGGAGGGACTGGAAGATGCATTATCTGACGACAAGGCAGCCTATGTTCTGGGCTCGGTCTTGAACCACGTGCTGCTGCACCAGACGATCATCGGACTGGAATGCAGAAAGCAATTAGAGCTGATTGATAGATATCCCGATGTAGTTGTGTCTTGTCTGGGCGGAGGAAGTAATTTCGGTGGCATTGCCCTGCCCTTTCTCGGAGACGTTCTAACGAAAGGTAAGAAGATGAGGTTTGTTGCTGCGCAATCGGAGTCGGCTCCAAATCTGCAAGGGGAATATCGATACGACAATGCCGATTACTCCGGTATCACTCCCAGGCTCAAGATGTACACGCTAGGTCATACGACAGACATGCCGCCGATTTTCGGCGACGGTCTCAGGTACCATGGTTGTTCTCCCATCTTGAGCCTGCTGAGAAACAGGGGTTACATTGACACCGTTGCTTACCCTGTGGATGAGAAATACGTCTTTGAGTCGGCAAAGACATTTCTGCGGGAGGAAGGGTTCCTGCCTGCTCCCGAATCAGCCTATTCGGTTGCGGCAGCGATTGACGAAGCAACAAGGTGCAGGGAATCAGGAGAAAGAAAGGTTATCCTGTTTAACATCTCCGGTCACGGCTTCATGGACATGGAAGGCTACAGACAAGTCCTGCGAATGTGAAGGCAAGGGACGATGCCACTGCTCGCACTCTGCACAGTGGTGTGCGCGATGTATGGCTCTCAAGGGTTGGGTGTGGGAAGACTAGCCGGATGCTCTGCTGGAGTCAGCCGCCCAGATAATGCTTGACTCAGGGGAGATAAGTATGCTGGATCGTTGCGGGCCAACGCACGTCTTTAAGTATGGCGTCGGTCCGTTGACGTGGTACGAAACTGACTGGACTCGGAGCGCCCACGTCTGGCTTCGGGGTCCACGGTGTTTGACGGGTCTCACGCTCACTCGGAGAAGAACACACTTTGAAGAGGTTGGGCAGCACTGCCTCAGAGCGATCAGGAGGTGAAAGGAATGGAGCAGAAGAAGCTAGCGAAGCTCGAAGGGCAAGCCATAAGGTTAGTTGACCTAGCTGACTATCAAGAAGGTTCGGTGGTGAGTCGCACGATAATTGATAAGAAGACAGGGACAGTTACCTTTTTCGCCTTTGCCGAAGGACAGGGCCTGAGTGAGCATACAGCACCGTTTGACGCGCTGGTTTATCTACTTGAAGGCGAAGCGGAAATTGTCATCTCCGGCAAGGCTATTCATCTGAAAGGTGGTGAGATGGTCATAATGCCAGCCAATCACCCACACGCTCTGAAGGCAACAAAGAATTTCAAGATGATTCTCACGATGATACGGTCCTGACGGATAACTTGACATAAAGAACCAAACAAAGATAGCAGTGCCGCCTGACAGGGTGAAGGAATAAGGATACCCTAATCTGAAACCGTTATGAAGTCCTTCATCTTTTCAAATGTTGCGTCGCCGATGCCCTTGACCATAAGCAGGTCCTCAATTCTCTGGAATGGGCCGTTCTCATCACGGTAATCCACTATAGCCTGAGCGGTGACCTCCCCTATGCCCGGCAGGGCTTCAAGGAGCCAGGGTTCGGCCCGGTTGATGTCTATCTTCTGGGGAGATTGACCTTCACCTTCTCGGGGAATATAAACCTCAATATGACTGAGATCGGCGTCTGGTTCAACTCCAGCATCGGAAAGAAGCGTCTGCAAAGTATCATCTTCTTGCCAAGGATAGATGCCAGGGTTGGCAACGGCACCGCCGATATAGAGCTCGCCGTTGTACGCCGGAGGCTCTATTTGAGATACAACGATCTCCACAGGCTGGTTTCGGCTGCGCTGTACACCCAGCATGACGCCGGCAGCAATCGCGGCGATCAACAGGAAGACAGTTATGAATAGGTAAACTCTATCGGCACGGCTCATGGCATAGCTCCTTTCTCAATAAATAGTGTCATAGATGATATTCTACAACAAAACCGCTTTCGCCAGCATAGGCCAAAAAGGACCCTGTGAGGGCTCCTCGTTATTTTGAGGCAGCCTCTTCCTATAGCAGATTCAGCTTGGTGTGAAACGTTTCTTGACGACGCCTCTATTGACTTTATTGCAGGCCCACACATACAATCTAGTACTAGAACTGAACGTTCAGTCAAAGGAGGATAAATGGACAATCTGTGGTTGGCGCTTCATTGGGGTTCCCCTATCGGCATCGGCATTTTCCTTGTGTGCTTGGGGGCTATGATCTATTTCTTGAGCAGAGCTGACGAGATAAGTAAGCGCACAAAGGCATTTGCCCAGGAAAAAGGACTCGACAAGAAGAAGTAATAACTGCAGTCGTTTAGCAACCCGAATCGTTACTGCTAGCCCTTCGCCTTTTGTCATGGCGAGCACCTGCAAGGTGCGCGGCAATCTCAGGAACAGCGCTGGGTGCGTCAAGAGGCATGCCATAAATTGCTCGCCATATGCCCCGGTGCTAAAATTGCCGTATGGCAAAGGCCTCCAGTGTGATAACAGTTAATCGCAAGGCGTATCACAGCTATCATATCCAGGAAAGCCTTGAGGCAGGAATTGTCCTCAAGGGTTCTGAGATTAAGTCCATCAGGGAAGGCAAGGTAAATCTGAGTGATGCCTATGCCAAGCCGGAAAATGGCGAGCTATGGCTTTATAACAGTCACATTGCCTCCTATGATGCTGCCAGCTATAACACCCATGAGCCAGTCAGGCCTCGCAAGCTTCTTCTGCATAGAAAAGAGATTGACATCCTTGCCGGCAAGGTAGTGCAGAAGGGTTTGACTTTAGTGCCTCTTAAGCTGTATATTAAACATGGGGTAGCTAAATTGGAGCTGGGGGTGGCCAAAGGGAAGAAAGCTTACGATAAAAGAGAAGCTATTGCCCGTCGGGACACAGAAAGGGAAGTAGAGCGGGCGCTGAAGTATAGAAGGAGGTGACGGGGAAGCAGGCTCAAACA
>JALHUO010000099.1 GCA_022866545.1 Dehalococcoidia bacterium
AAATATCCAGGAGGATTATGAGGTCGGGATCGAGATACCTTGTTGCCATATTGTTGACCATCTTTATGGCAGTAAAATCAAGCCCCCGCCCATAGCCTTGATAGACCATGGTGGAGTGAGTGAAGCGGTCGCAGATGACCACTTTGCCTTCTTCCAGGGCAGGACGAATTACCTCAGCCACCAATTGGGCGCGGGAAGCAGCCAAGAGAAACAGCTCAGCGTGGGGCGAAATAGAGGAATCCCGTTTCCTCTTAAGTGTTCTTCTTAACTCGTTACCCAGAGCTGTGCCTCCCGGCTCATGGGTCAATATCACGGGGACGTTTTGTTGCTCGAGTCTTTTCAGCAAGAGCCTGGATTGGGTGCTTTTGCCGCAGCCTTCGCCGCCCTCAAAGGTGATGAATAGTCCCAAAGATTACCTCGATTTCCTTCTGCCGCGAGGTTCCATGCTCCGGTTATTAGGGTTGAAACCGCGGCGTCCGGCTAAGATCCGCTGTAGATTATGGACGTAGGTAGACTGAGCCTCACGGGGATAGAGGGCGTCCAGGCAATGCTTCATTTGAGCGGCATTATTGCTTTTAAGGACGTAAATCGGTATCCCCAGTGCTTCGGCATCCCGTATCTTCTGTGGCTTGCGGCGGTAGTAACTCCGTGTAGTGAGGAAAATGTCGGCTTGCCTGAGGTCAGCGACGATTTTCAGCTCTTTTCGCCCTTCCCTGGCAACTTGCTCCAATCGAGACCGGTTAGCGCCGAAGAGGTAGAACCGCAGCATTTTTTCCGGTGTCTTCTCCTCCTTGCCTTCTTTGCTCTCCCATATGATAGGGGATGTTGTCGCTTCCCTTTTTACCTCACCATCTTCATCCATCGAGCGCACTTCGGCGCTGGGGGGTCGCCCGTGCAATAGAGCATCAACAGCCTCGGTCACGTCAGGATGTACGGTTACCTTGTAATAATCCACGATTTCCACCACCATATCAAAGGTGGGCGGAGCCTTCCGCTCCAGGACAGATTTCTGTGTGTGCCGTCGCCTGGCCTCTTCGTCTCCCAGGGTAACCGTCTGGACGCCGCCGATAAGGTCGGACAGAGTAGGATTCATTATCAAGTTT
This sequence comes from Dehalococcoidia bacterium, assembly GCA_022866545.1. Classification (GTDB taxonomy): domain Bacteria; phylum Chloroflexota; class Dehalococcoidia; order GIF9; family AB-539-J10; genus RBG-13-51-36. The sequence goes on from JALHUO010000099.1 coordinate 1,104, forward strand.
TCCAGAGCGTTTCCATGTGCCGTGCCTACCAATTGCACTCCACGCTCGGCGATAGTTCGAGCCGCCTGGGCTTCGAGTTCAGTGCCTATTTCATCGATAATGATGACCTCGGGCATGTGATTTTCCACTGCTTCAATCATTACTGCATGTTGTTCAGCGGGAGCAGCTACCTGCATTCGCCGGGCGTGCCCGATGGCGGGGTGGGGAATGTCTCCATCTCCGGCAATTTCGTTGGAGGTGTCAATTACGATAACCCTTTTTTTGAAGTCATCAGCCAGCACCCGGGCCACTTCCCGCAACATAGTGGTCTTGCCTATACCCGGCCGTCCCAGCAGCAGGACGTTTTTGCCTGATTCAATAAGGTCCTGAATCATCCCTACGGTGCCGAACACGGCCCTGCCCACACGGCAGGTCAGGCCGATTATGTAGCCGTTTCTATTGCGTATGCCTGAGATGCGGTGAAGGGTGTGGTTGATGCCGGCGCGATTATCCCCGCTGAACTGGCCAATGCGCGACACTACATAATCAATGTCAGCCTGGCTCACCTCACTGGAGTTAAGGACCAGCTCTCTATGGGGAAAACGGGCTTCGGGGAGACGTCCTAAGTCTAAGATTACCTCCAACAGCTCGTTGTGATCGGACTGCTGGTAGAGCGGCTCACGGATATAGAGTGGCAAGATCTCGAGTAGCGCATCTAGATCGTCAGTAACTACCCTTCGCATCCTGTGACAATACCTTTTTTCACTTTACCAACCCCCCCGGGGTCGGTAACGCCACCGGGGTTACCAGCCCCACCGGGGTCGGTGATCCCCTGGGTCACCATCCCCTGGGGGATAACAATTCTTGCTGGGGTATAGCTTTTATGTCCAGACCGGGCATGGCGGCTCCCAGACCTTTAGATACCTCAGCCAGGATAG
>JALHUO010000100.1 GCA_022866545.1 Dehalococcoidia bacterium
AGCACGGGTGCCATCCTGGCCCTGGCACCTGCAGTCAAGGCAGGGCTGGTTCGCCCCGATATAGTGGTGGATAGCAAATCAGGCCTTTCGGGCGCCGGCAGAACGCCGACCTTGACGACCCATTACTCTGAGGTTAATGAGGACATCTGTGCTTACTCACTCGAGGGACATCGCCATTTGCCCGAGATCGACCAAGAATTAAAAGCGCTTGATCCCTCGCTTGCTCCTTCGATAACTTTCGTCCCTCATCTCGTCCCCATGACCCGAGGCATACTGAGCACCTGCTATGCCAAATTGGCTGACCGGCGTCGGCTGACAGCTAGTGCCTTGATCCAGGCATACCGGGAATTCTACAAGCATGCTCCCTTCATAAAGATAACAACACAACCTCCCCACACCAAGCATGTCTGCGGAACCAACTTTTGCCTTATTTATCCCACAGTTGATTCGAGGACAGAGAGCCTTATAGTCATTAGCTGTCTGGACAACCTTGTCAAGGGAGGGGCCGGGCAAGCAGTCCAGAATATGAATCTCATGTTCGACCTCCAGGAGACCACAGGATTGGGAGCCCTGGCCATTTATCCCTGAAATGCGCAGGGTTCTTCCTTATATGGGAAACACTTCTGTGGCGAGCCCCATGTCACCCGCTTCTATCCCACTGGTTCTCTGTCGCTAGACAGGACATCCATTACCTGTTTCAGTACATCTTAACTATTAGAAACATTACTAAAGGACTATTTACAGTAGCTAACATGGATGGTATAGTGAAATCAGACTAGGCTTACTTGAGTAAGTTCAGGGAAAGCTGCCAAACAGCAATGGAAACCAAATCTGCAGCAACAGAGAGACAGGATAGAAAAAGCCCGGCCACGCAGGCCACGAAGCCACGCACAAATGCGAGCACCACCAATGCATGCTTCATAAACGAGAACCCGGGAACACCAATGGCACCGAAAACGGAACAACCACTGATTAAAATCCTCGTCTGCGATGACGACCCCGCAGACCGCACGCTGATCCGGACCTGTCTGCAACAGATAACCGACAGGGAAATCGTCTTGCTCGAGGCTGGGTATACCGAGGATATCCAGGACGCTATACGTAAACGTAGAATTGACCTGGTCTTAATGGACAATCAAATGCCTGGGAAATCGGGCATGGAGTGGCTTGCAGAAATCTCCAAAAAACAGCTTGCGCCGGTGGTCATGCTCACGCGCTCCAGCCTTGAAGGAGTTGCGACCCAGGCCTTTCAAGAAGGAGCACTTGCTTACTTGCCGAAGGTCAACCTATCACCGGAGAAGTTAAGCTGTATCATTAATGTTGCACTGGATAAATGGACGCGGCTACAACAAGCTAAGGCCGACAACGGAAACTTGGAGAGGCTAGCAACCTTCGATTGGTTGACCGGATTGTACAATCGCCGGACAATTTTGGGCAAGCTAGGTGAGTTAGTCAATCTTGTCAACCGCTACAAAGAGGATTTCAGCCTGATCCTGCTGGACATCGACCACTTCAGGAAAGTGAATGATCGCCATGGGCACCTTACTGGAGATGAGGTTCTGGAGAAGATTGCCGCTTTGATTCGTGGCAATATTCGAGATACAGATATGCCGGGACGATACGGAGGGGAGGAGTTTGTCATTATCTTACCCCGGACCAACCTGTCTTCAGCCTGGGTTGCAGCTGAGCGGCTTCGAAGCATAATCGAGAAGGCTGAGATGAAGGACTCTGCCGGGAATGTATTTGCCGTAACCGTGAGTCAGGGATTGGTCGGCTGGGAACGGAACGACGATGCCGGCTCTCTGGTTTCTCGGGCTGACGAGGCCCTCAGCAAGGCTAAGGAGAAGGGGCGAAACCGCGTGCAGATTGTGCTCGGCCCGAGCTTAAGAGACAAAGTTTAGCCTAGATACGACAGCAACTCCTCCACAACAGTGCGCTCCTTGCCTGTAATGGGACTTGGCTGTTTACCAAATTCAAAATACTTTGCTATATGACAGAGCCGCCATCTACAACCAGAACATGCCCGGTCACATAGCTGGAAGCATCAGAAGCCAGGAAAATCACAGCCCCAACCATCTCATCAGGTTCGGCCACGCGCCGCAACGGAGTCCTATCCATGACAGCTTGTTCAATAGCCGGGTTGCTCCAGAGAGCTTCACTGAACCGGGTCTTGGTCAGGCCTGGCGCTATTGCATTCACCCTGATCTTGTACTGAGCCCACTGCTGCGCCATCACTTTCGTCGCCATAATTACCCCGGCCTTACTTATCGAGTAAACCGGCAGAATGTCGGGCGTAATCCCGGCTACCGAAGCAACGTTGATGATTTTACCTCCGCCTTGCTCTTTCATAACCCTGGCTACCGCCTGGCTCAGAAAGAACAGCCCTTTCAAGTTGAGATTCATAATGGAATCCCAGGCACGCTCTTCTATATCTATGGCAGACGCCATGGTTGGGTTGGTACCAGCGTTATTCACCAGAATATCAATTCTGCCAAGCTCATCTTTTACCTTTGGGACCAGATTATTTATCTCTTCTACCCTGCCCACATGTGTTGCCACGGCCATTGATCTGCGTCCCAACCCTTTTATTTCTTTAGCTACCTCTTCGAGATCCGGCAATTTGCGACTGGTTACAG
>JALHUO010000101.1 GCA_022866545.1 Dehalococcoidia bacterium
AAGTATATTATCGGGGGCGGAGCGCCATTGAGGCTCATGGCATGGGCGTTCCCATTAACGAAGGAGAGGCTGCTTTTCGCTGCAATCTGGTGGCTGTTCGCAACGGGAGGATGTGGAGCTACAGTTCCGGGAATATTAGTACCAGCGAAGGTCGACACCTTATTGCCACTTTGAACGAAAAACTCGGCAGCTATAGAGTGCGTTTCTATCCTGGTGTGAGCTATAGACACCTATGCAAGATAAAGGGGAGGGAAGATACTCTCCTGGCTAGCTGTACCCCGCCTCACGATATTCCTGACAAGGCCGTTGCTGAGTTTCTTCCTAAGGGGCCTGGAAGCGACTTCTTAAGAGAGCTCATGGCACACTCTGAACTTGTGCTTCGTGACCACCCTATTAATATAGAGAGCACAGCACGCGGCGATATTCCTGCTACCATGATCTGGCTTTTCTGGGGCAGTGGCAGGATACCCAATATGCCAGCTTTCAAAGAAGTCTATGGCCTTGACGCTGCCGTGATATCCGGAGTCGATATTGTGAGAGGTCTGGCTCGAATGACTGGGCTTGCGGTATTAGATGTTCCTGGTGTTACTGGTGATATGGACAACGATTACGTGGCCCAGGCAAATGGTGCCCTGGACGCACTGGTGAGATATGATATTGTGGTTGTCCATGTAGAGGCAACGGATGAGGCAGCCCACTCCGGCTTAATTAAGGACAAAATAGAGGCTATTCAGAAGGTAGACGAAGAGATTGTGAGTCGGCTTCGTTCCTGGGACAAGGACGCTCTTCGCGTGCTAATTTTGCCTGACCACGCTACGCCTATTGAGACTCAAACCCATGTTGCTGACCCCGTCCCATTCATACTCTGGGGGCCGGGATTCAGAGCTAGTGGCGCGAAAAGACTTACCGAAGCAGCGGCTAAAGACACGGGCGTTTTTGTCGAAGAAGGATATAATATTATGAGCAGGCTGATAGAGTAGATAAAGGTAGAGAGATGGCACTGATAATTCAAAAGTATGGTGGTAGCTCGGTTGCTGACGCCGAGAAAATTAAGAATGTCGCTCGGCGCGTGGCTAAAGCCAAAGACGAAGGAAATCAAGTGGTGGTGGTTGTTTCCGCGATGGGAGACACCACGGATGACCTAATTAAGTTAGCTTATCAGATCAGTGAACAGCCCAGTGACAGGGAGTTCGATGTCCTGTTGTCCACCGGAGAGATAGTTTCCAGCACTCTCTTGGCCATGGCATTAGGTAGTTTAGGTTACAGGGCAATCAGCCTTAGTGGCGCTCAGGCGGGCATACATACTGATTCCAGTTACAGCCATGCCCGGATTCTCCGGGTTGACACCAAACGAGTGGTCAGCGAGTTAAAAAAGGGAAATATTGTCATTGTAGCTGGATTTCAAGGAGTGAGCGGAAAAAGGGATATCACCACCTTGGGTCGGGGCGGTTCTGATACGACGGCAGTCGCTCTGGCTGCCAGTCTGGGTGCTGAGATCTGCCAAATATACACCGACGTTGAAGGCGTCTATACCGCCGACCCTCATCTTGTTCCGGGGGCAAAGAAATTAAAGGAAGTCAGCTATGAAGAGATGCTGGAACTGGCTACCTATGGAGCCAGAGTAATGCACAATCGAGCAGTGGAACTGGGCTGGCTATACAACGTGCCCATACTAGTGGCTTCTAGCTTCAGCGACAGCCCGGGCACCATTATTTGTAAGGAGGCTTCCATGGAAGTAAGAAACAAAGTGATCGGTATTGCCCACGATACCAATGTGGCCAAAGTCACCGTCGTCGGCGTCCCTGACCATCCTGGCACTGCTGCGACAATCTTCGAGGCCCTGGCGAGAGCCAATATAAGTATTGATACCATTGTCCAGAATGCCAGCATCAACAGTATTACCGACCTCACATTTACTGTGGCTCGGACTGATTTGCTTAAGGCGATGTCCATTGTGGAGCCAGTGGCTAAATCCGTCGGTGGCAGGCAATGCGTTACCGACTCTACGCTGGCCAAAATCAGTATCGTAGGCACCGGCATGCAAAACACACCGGGCTACGCTGCCAGAATGTTTCGCGCTCTTTACCAGCATGGCATTAACATCCAGTTAATTACCACTTCTGAGATAAGGATAACCTGTATTATTTCCGAGGACAAAGTCAAGGATGCTGTCCGAGCACTGCATCAAGCCTTCGAGTTGGAGAAGGAGACTTGACAATCTGGGCCTGACATCCTAATTATATAGGTCTATGGAAATGTATATTGCATCTTACCAGCAACAAGAAGAGGGAAAAGCTCGTTTAAGACAACGTCTGAGTAAAGAAGCTATAGATTTGGCACTTCAAGGCAGATGGGAAGAGGCTGAAGCGCTAAACAGGGACATAATTGAGAAATTTCCCTCCGATGTCGAGGCCTATAATCGCCTTGGCCGAGCCTTGACAGAGTTAGGTGACTTTGACAAAGCTAAGGAAGCTTATCTTAGGGCTTTGGAGCTTGCTCCCGAGAATGCTATTGCCAAGAAAAACCTTGCCCGTTTAACCAGCCTCTCCAAGCCCATGACGACCTTGAAAAGCAGCCCTCATAAGACTTCAGTATCGAAAGCTCAAGCCCGAAGGGTTGCTCTTGACCTCTTCATAACTGAAGTGGGGAAGGCGGGAATGGTGAATCTTCATAGTGTAGCTCCGGTCGAGGTCTTAGCTAAGATGGGATTTGGTGACCAGGTGCACCTGGAGGCAAAAAAACAGCGCCTGATTGTGACAAGTGAGAGCGGAGAATATCTGGGAGAGGTGGAGCCCAGACAAGGATTGCGTCTAATTAAACTAATGCGAGGTGGCAACAGATACGACGCAGCGATTCTCAATGTTGAGGAAGACAAGGTGCAGGTGATTATTAAAGAGGTTTATCAACATCCCGGTCAAGCAGGACACCCCTCTTTTCCTGTTAAAGCTACAGAGCACCTGCGCACCCGCATAAAAGAAAGCCTCCTCAGACGAGGAATCATTACCGACGAAGGCGAACCTATACCTGAGTCCGAGTATTTTGAGGAGGAAGAAGAACTTGGGCCCGAAGAAGAATCTTTGCCCGAGGGTTTCACCGTCGTCGGTGAAGATGGCGAAAGAGGAATTGCGATTTGATGGAAGCCGCAACAGTAAAGCCTGTCAATATCGAAGAGGAGATGAAAAGCTCCTATCTAGCCTACGCTATGAGCGTTATCATCTCCCGAGCGCTGCCAGATGTGCGTGATGGCTTAAAGCCTGTGCAGCGACGTGTTTTGTACGCTATGGATGGCTTGGGGCTGCGATACAACAGTCCTTTCAAAAAGAGCGCCCGCATTGTCGGTGAAGTCATGGGGAAGTATCACCCTCATGGAGATGCCCCGATATATGAAGCCATGGTACGCATGGCTCAGGATTTCTCTCTCAGATAT
>JALHUO010000102.1 GCA_022866545.1 Dehalococcoidia bacterium
CCTGACCCGGAGGTTGCCGCTTTGGAGAAGGAGATTCTGGAGAAGGTCAATAACCTGGGCATCGGCGCCATGGGCTACGGCGGTACAGTCACCGCCTTGGCAGTTCACGTGGAAGCCTTCCCCTGCCACATTGCCAGCATGCCTGTGGCGGTCAACATGCAGTGCTGGTGTGCCCGCCATGAGGAAGCAGTCCTGTGAAAATTAGTCGAGTTCAGAAGCCTAGCGACTCTTCGGAGATGCTTGGTAAGTTGGAATTTGAATTACCGGGTCCCCGCGAAAATCGCAAGATTTTCGTGGGTGGTTTGAGAGATGACTAAGCAGGTACCTGTAACCATTTCCCCCAAGAGGTTACGCCGTGAGTTTGTAAAGAAAGTCAAAGAGCTCAGTGGACAGAACCTCCAGTTATGTTACCAGTGTGGTATGTGTACCGGAAACTGTCCGGCGGCTGCCAATATGGACATCTCCCCTCGCCGGATTATCGAGATGGCCCGACTAGGGCTGGAAGAGGAAATCGCGGATTCCAAGACTGTCTGGATTTGTGCCTCCTGCCTTGCCTGCGCTGTCAACTGTCCCAGGGGATTTGACCTCGCCAAAGTGATGGAGGCGATAAGGCTGCTCACGCTGAGGAAAAACATTGACCACGTACGCCCCGAGGATATCCCGCCGCAGGAACGCTGCGATCTTCCTCAGATAGCTATGGTCAGCGGCTTGAGGAAGTTTACCGGCTAGAGAAATAGAAGATGAGCTTGGCTTATTATCCCGGCTGCACCCTGAAAACCAGGGCCAGGAATCTGGAGGAGCCGGCTGTGGCGTCGATGGAAGCTCTGGGATTTAAGCTGGATGAGGTCCCCAGATGGAACTGCTGTGGCGCAGTCTATTCTCTGGCTGACGATGACCTGATCCATCAGGTAGCGCCTGTCCGCAACCTCATCCGGGTCAAAAAACAGGGAAAGAACGAGTTAGTTACCCTATGCGCGTTTTGCCTTAATACCCTGAAGAGAGCTAATCTTCTGATGAGACAGGATGTCGCAAAAAGGGATACCCTTAATGCCTTTATAGACGAGGGGATAGACTACAGCGGGGAAGTAAAGGTGGTCCATCTTCTGGAGGTATTGAGAGACGAGGTAGGATGGGCGGCTCTTTCCCAAAAGGTGAAGCTCCCTCTCCGGGGATTGAAAATAGCCCCCTACTATGGCTGCACTCTGCTTCGCCCCCGGGAAATAGCCATAGATAATGTGGAGAACCCTACCATCTTAGGGGAGTTCCTGAAAGCTCTCGGGGCCAGTCCCGTTGATTTTCCTGAATCCACCAGATGCTGCGGCTCTTATCAAGTAGTAAGCAGTCCCGGTGATATTGCGGAATATACGCGGCCTATCTTGAACTCGGCATTGAAGAATGGAGCAGAAGCCATGGTCCTCACCTGCCCTTTGTGCGATTATAATCTGGGACGGGGGCAGAAAGAGTTGGCCAAGAAGCAGAGCGGATTCAGGGAAATGCCGCTATTGTATTTCACGCAGCTTCTGGCTCTGGCCCTGGGCCTCGGTCCCCAGGTATGTCACTTTGAGCTAAATCACGGCAGCCCGGAATCACTTCTGAAGGAAAAGCACCTGCTTTCTCAAGTTGAAAGCTTTCAACCGATTGGGGGTCAAAAATGAGTGCCAATTATGCACATTGTCATTCTGAGCGAAGCGAAGAATCTCGCAGACCCTTCCCCTTCGTTTCACTCAGGGTCAGGGTGACACTTGAGGCGCCTGAACGATTACGAGTTTTTGACCGATTGGGGGTTAACAATGAGTACTAAACAGAGAAAGAGAAAACCAGCAAAGACAGCGGTCAAGGAAGAAAAGAAAATAGCGGCCAAGCTGATTCCCATATACATCATGGGCAAGCGCTATGAGATCCCCGAAGGGCTTACCATCATGAAAGCCATGGAATATGCCGGCTACATACTGATTCGGGGATGTGGATGTCGGGGGGGCACCTGCGGCGCCTGCGGTACGGTCTATCGTAAGCCCGGCGATTATAAATTGCAGGTAGCGCTTGCCTGTCAGAAGACGGTCGAGCCGGATATGTACATAGCCCAGATTCCCTTCTTCCCTGCCAATCGAGCCACGTATGACTTTGCCGGACTGACTGCTGCACCTGAAGAGGTCTTTAAACTGTATCCCGAGCTGTTTCGCTGCGTGGCCTGCAATTCCTGCACCAAGGCCTGCCCTCAGGGCATAGAGGTGATGGACGCCATCTCCGCTTTGAAGCAGGGGAATATCGCCCAGGCAGCTCAACTTAGCTTCGACTGCATTCAATGCGGCCTGTGCACCAGTCGCTGCTTTGGAGAACTGGCCCAGTATCACATGTTCCAGCTGGCGCGGAGAATTTATGGAGCCATGATTGTCCCCCGGGCCCAGCATTTGACGGAGATGGTAAAAGCAGTCGGCGAAGGAAGGTATGACCGTTTTCTGGAAGAGTTGAAGAGGACGAAGGAGGACGAGCTGAAGAAGCTGTATGAGGAACGGGAGGTAGAGCCGATGGCGGCCGGGGAGGACTGGAAACCGAAGGATAGAAGGTACCTGTAGGAGGCGAGATGAGTTACTTAGGATATCCTGATTTCTTCGAGCCCTATATTAAGAAGGTGGAACAGACCAGGCCTGCCCGTATAGAGAAAAGGAAAAAAGGCGAAGAATTTCCCTTCATGTCCTTGCAGGAAAGACAGGACATGTTGCGGTATCACCCTGACTACAAGGAGGAAGGAAGGAGGGAGATAAAGGTCGGCCCGAGCAAGGGTTACAGAATAGCTCACGAGTTTGTGGACCTGCTGGAAGCCAAGAGCAGGGTTGACCCCAACAAGGTGGACCTGTCGAGGGTTGATTATGAGGCCGATGTCCTGGTTATCGGTGGCGGCGGGGCTGCTACTGTCGCTGCCCTCATCGCCGAGGAGAATGGCGCACAGGTCCTTGTGGCTACCAAGCTCCGGCATGGCGATTCCAATACCATGATGGCCGAGGGCGGGATTCAGGCTGCCACAAAAAGAGAGAAGGATTCTCCCTATTATCACTATCTGGATGTGCTGGGGGGCGGGCATTTCAAAAACGACCCCGACATTGTGGCCGCTTTTGTCAAGCAGGCTCCCGATGCCCTGCAGTGGCTGGAACGTCTGGGGGTGATGTTCACCAAGTTTCCCGATGGCCGGCTGGGGGCTATGCACGGCGGCGGGACGTGCCGCAAGAGGATGCACTACTGCGCCGACCTCAGCGGCATGGAAATCATGCGCACCGTGCGCGATGAAGCCCGTAACCGGAAGAATATCAAGGTCCTGGAGTTTTCCCCGGCGGTGGAGCTTATCCTCAATGAGCACGGTCAGTGTGCCGGGGCGGTGCTCTATAACATGGAGACCGAGGAATATCTTGTCGCCAGAGCTAAGGCGGTAATCTTGGCCACAGGTGGTTCCGGCAGGCTCCACGTCCAGGGTTTTATGACTACCAATCATTACGGCGCCACCGCCGACGGTATTGTTTTGGGCTACAGGGCAGGTGTGCCTCTGTCTTTCTTGCACACCGTTCAATATCACCCCACCGGCGTTGTCTTCCCGGAGCAGATAGAGGGCTGGCTCATCACCGAGAGGTTCCGCTCGGAGGGGGCGGACGTCTTGAATGTGAACGGGGAGAAATTTGTAAACGAGCGCGAGCCCAGGGATGTGGAATCGGCCCGTTTTATAAAGGAATGCCTGGATGGCAAAGGTGTTCCCACTCCCACCGGCAAGGTAGGGATCTGGCTCGATTCCCCCATGCTGGATATTCTCCACGGTGAGGGCAGGGTGCGGACTGCTTTTGTCGGGAAATGGAAGGTATATTATCGCCTGGGGATTGATATATCCAGGGCGCCCATGCTGGTCTATCCCACGCTCCACTATCAGAATGGCGGGCTTAAAGATAATGCCGAATGCGAGACTGGCCTGCCCGGGCTTTATGTTGCCGGCGAAGTGACTGGTGGACTGCATGGGGAAAACAGGCTGATGGGCAACTCGCTTATGGATATCGTAGTATTCGGCAGGATTGCCGGTAAGAATGCTACCGTATTCGCCAGAGAAAAAGCCAGAGATGGAGAGCTGACTCTGAAGCACGTGAAGGCATATCACAAAGAGCTCAAGGAGGCCGGAATTGTAGCCGACAGGGTAGCCCCGATGCTCCTTCCTGATTACACCACGGCTGAAGTAAAGGAAAAGCAGCTTACCGTAAGCTACCTGGGCACTCTGAGATAGAGAGCGACTTCAAAGCCTACGAGAAATTCCCCTCTTAGGGCATGTCCTAAGCAAAGTCGAAGTGCCTGCCCTGAGCTTGCTGAAGGGATCAGAGGGGCCAGCCCCGTGAAATAGGATTTCATAGGGCTAGGGGAGTTATGAACGAATAGGAAAAGAGGTGAGAACCATGGCCAAGAAAATCACGCTTCCGCTAAACGACGAAATACTGAAGGGCCTCAAAGCCGGGGACAATCTCCTGCTCACAGGTGTCATCTACGCTGCCCGCGATGCCGCTCACAGGAAGATGGTCGAGGGTCTCGACCAGGGGAAACCTCTGCCTTTCGATATCAAGGGGGCAACCGTGTACTACATGGGGCCCAGCCCGACCCGTCCGGGGAGGGTAATCGGCTCGGCCGGTCCCACCACCAGCGGCAGAATGGATGCTTATGCCCCCCGCTTGATCGCCCAAGGACTCAAGGGGATGATTGGCAAAGGCCTTCGGTCCAAAGCGGTGAAGGATGCCATGGTCAAGTACAAGGCCGTTTACCTGGGGGCAATAGGGGGTGCCGGCGCCATAATCTCGAAGAGCATCAAGAAGGCAGAGGTGATGGCCTACGAGGAGCTCGGTGCGGAAGCCCTCCGCCGCCTGGAGGTGGAAGACTTTCCCGTCACCGTCATAAACGACATCCACGGCGCCGACCTCTACGAAGAAGGCAAAGCCAGATACCAGGTCAAAGCTTCCTGACTAAGATCTCCAGCTGCTGGGGTACCACTGAATTATCACCGTATTCGGCGCGATTTATCCGCGACAGCCCAATACAAGGTAGGCTGCTCTCACTGACCGAATTAGCGTAGGGGGCTTCTATATGACACCTGCGAGCGCTGCATAGCCGAATGCTAGAGCCAGGTAGGCACAATTCGCAACCAGCACGACTACGATGTAAGCCGTCGCCGCCCGGCCTGCGGAGACACGAAGTTCGCGCCGCTGGGTCCTGACGAAAAGCAAAATGCTGGGCACACCAAACAGTGCGGCCAATATCAGTAACGCCGCTACTATCAGAACGGCTACAAACCCAGCGGTACCTATTAAGAATCCCATGAAGTATGCTAAGACCAAAGCCCCACCAGCCACGGCGGCGAGTGCCAGCACGACAGCAGCGTTTATTCCCAAGTAGGTGAGTGAGTCCCGCCACAACCTGGAGTCGCGCCAGCGGTATTCCATTCCCAGCATACGGGGCATACAGTAGCGCCACGCTGCTACCCATAGCAGAAGCGCTATGAACAGCCCGAGCAGAATGATCGGGGCTATCCCCCACCCTTGTAATGATCGTCGTACCGTAGTGAGAAACCCACCTGATGAGCCGAGCGAGATTACGACGTCTTCCGCGGAGTTGCTCTGAGTATAGGTGGCCCGCCAGATATGGCCGAAATCGCCCCTCGTCTCGTCTGCTGCATAGGCGGGCGTGTCGTAATGGTCCATAATCCGCGGCCTGGGGGGACCGAACGGGTAGAACGGTAGCACAGGAAAGCCGGAGTAACCCGAGTAATCGGTACCCAGCCTTGGATACTCTGTTGTGAAGTCTATACCGGGTGGAGCCACTACGTAGATTCGGGTCAGCCCGATGGGGTGGGCCCATGATGAGCCGGTCCCCAGGGGATAGGAGTAACCGACGCTGGCAGATTGAGGAACAAGTGCCGTAGTCCACGCCAGATGAATACCCGGCTGGCCGGTTGGTTCATACCAGCGGTCTTCACCATCGTCGGGCAGCGGTGGCTGGGTCTCAAGCGTAACTATCGCAATCCGCTGCCCCGTGAGCCGTGACAAAGTCTCCCGTACCGACGGATCCAGCCCGGTGGTATTAATAAGCGCCTCCAAATCTGTGTCCTCATCCAGTCCGTAGATGTCAACCCGCGAGCTCTCTGTTTCATAGGTTTCTTCCGGTTGAGTCCCGCCCCCGCCCCAGCCACAGCCGCTCAGCAGCAGAGGGAAACAAATCGCCAGCATCCATCCTCCACTGGTCAATAGTGTTGGCGAGAGCAATGACAGCCACGCGTTTACTTTGCTTCGCGCCTCTTTGCGGAGGGCCTCGTCCAGTTGCTGGATTAGCTCCTCGTCGAAATCCAGGGACGTTTTCTCCGTCACGTTGAAGTGCCTGGCGTCTGTTCCCAACGGGACGAAGAAGACGACCTCATGCGACTGCCCGCTGGTATCCAGCAGTGAGACGAACAGGTCCACGTCGACGGTATTGTCGCTCTTCAGGGTAACTACGGCTGTCTGCTGACCTTCCTCCATTCGGGCCCACAGCTGTGAGTCGCTGAGGACGAGTCCTCCATCCGCAATAGCCGCCGAGGGAAAGCACAGCAGCAGACTGGCGATTATGAACGCAGTCGCCAGACAAAACTTCTTCTGCCTATCCCACACGCTACTACCCCCCACCCCATGTCCGGGTTACGGAATTCATATTACGATTATATGATACGATTGTTAAAATGTTGTTAAAGAAAGCGTCACATATGGTGGAATTGTCAAATTCCTGCAAAAGAAACTGTCAATCGCTTGGAGGCCGAGGACTTCCCTGTCACGGTCATAAACGACATCCACGGCGGCGACCTCTACGAAGAAGGCAAAGCCAGATACCAGGTCAAAGCCTCTTGAGTGGCGCGTCAGAGCCTGTACGCTGGTCTCTCACCATCCGTGAAGAGAAAGAAGCCGTAACTTCGCCGGTCTTGCTCAACTTGCCATTTCTGTCACAACGTCACTGCATGCAGCGCCATTTGGGGCGGAGCTGCCAAGCGACCATTTCCTTGCCGCAGTCCGCGGTGGTAGTCACTGCCCAACCGCCACAATCTTCATCGGCTGCGTAACGCCGATGGCCGTTGTGCTCTCGTTGCCTTCCCCCTCATATGATCACGCTTTTGGGGAGGTCTCGAACTCACCTTTCCTCTTCACCAGGAATATCAGGGCTAGTATGCCGGGAATACCCCAGATGGCCCAGGAACGGAGAGCCATGGAGAACCGTGTGGCAGTGTCAAAATGCCGGTTAACAACGTCCTGCCACATCCGGGCAGAGTTGGTCGTCCCGATAACAATCATGCCGATAGCTCCCAGCAGGGCCCACCAATAGGCCTTTCTTCTCAGTACACTGATGCCGGCTGCGACGATCAGGATTGAGAAGGCCAGCTGTATCCATACCGTTGACAGGAAGCCAGACTGCCATCGCAGCATGATGTGCACCGCTCCAACGATCACGAAGACACCGAACGCCAGCATTATGATCCCTGCTGCCTTTCTCATGCTACCCTCCTGTCACAAGTGCTTCGGATATCCATACCATACGACAATGTCTGGCAACTGTCAACGCCTGAGCTTCACCCGGTCTGCTACGAC
>JALHUO010000103.1 GCA_022866545.1 Dehalococcoidia bacterium
CACCACCTGAAGGTCGGAGAGGCGGTGGAGAAAATATATGCCAGGAAGATAGATGACCATCTGGAAGCGCTGGCGTACCATTTTCTTGAGGGGAATGACCTATCCAAGGCTGTTGATTACTCTCAGAAGGCCGGGGATAAGGCAACCAGGCTATTCGCCTGGGACCAGGCGAGGCGGCACTATGAAACCGCCCTGAAGTTGATGGAGAAAAGAGGGCAATGATGGAAGAGGAGCTTGCCAAGAAGGCGGAGGTGCTGAAGAATCTGGCTCTCGTCTCTTCAGCGCAATCGGATTATGATGCCAGCCTTGGCTATGCCGAGTCGGCGCTGGAGCTATATGAGAAGCTGGGTGATAAACAAAACGTATTCCGCATGCATCTGAAGATTCAACAACTATATATGATGGGTGGGGCTTGGGATGGGGCCAGGGAAGACAAGGCGCTTAAGCACCTGGAGGTCATTGCCGCCATTGTGGAGAAAGACACTGACGATGTGGAGAAGGGAGCAATCTATCAGCGCACGGCACATCTATATCTACACCGGGGTCAGCCTAGTACCGCCTTAGCTTGGGCCCAGAGGGCTGTGGACCTCTTCGCCAGGCTGGGTGTGCCCATGGGCACACGCTTGAAGGCAGCCTCTAGCCTGGGCATTTCCTTGACTTATACCGGGCTGATAGACGAAGGGGTGACCTATAATGAGAATATCTGGGGCCCGGTTGTCAAGAAGGGGAACCCGCTAGTTATTGGGATACTGGGCCAACAAATTACTCTCAGCTTGGCGTTGGTGCGGGATATCCCCAGGGCCAGGGAATGGGGAGAGAAGGCTCTGCCTGAGACAGCAAAAGCTGGCCCCCTTTTTGAGGGTTTCCTAAGGCGCCCGCTGGCACTGGTATATGCGCTGTCCGGCGAGGTCACCAAGGCGCACGAGACCTGTCAGGTGGTGCAGGCGCTAGAGAGCCAAACGCTGCAGGGCTGCCATTTCGAAGATACTGCTGGCATCGGACTTCACTATATTCGCCAGGGCGAATGGGATAGGGCTAGAGAGTATCTGGAACGCGCAACGTCCGCCTATCAGGACAGGAACTGCCTCGCCGCCGTGGGCGCTTGTTCTCTCGCCCTGGGCAGCCTCAACCTGGAGATGGGAAACCATCCCAAAGCCGAGGAGTTGCTGCTGAAAAGCTTAGGAATCTGCCGGAATGGGGGCAACGTCATCTTCGAGTTGTGGGGCCTCCCGGTGCTGGCTGAGCTTTACCTGAAGATGGGCCAGACTGAGAAGGCGGCGGAGTATGTGGATAGGGGCTTCGAGCTGATGAAACCGGACCAGAACTGGTATGGCCTGCCCGCACCCATGTATCTGGCCAAAGGCATGCTGGCCACAGCGCGTAAGGACTGGGGGACGGCAGCTGAGTCTTTCGACAAGGCAATTCAAATCAACAGGCAATACCAGCTACCCTGGGATGAAGCCAAGACCTTGTATGAGCGGGGGCTGATGTACCTGTCCCGCGGGCGCAAGGTAGACCGGGATAAGGCGCATAAAGACCTGGATGAAGCGCTTGCCATCTTCCAGAAGGTTGGTGCTAAGAAGGACGTGGAGAAGGTGCTGCGTAAGAAGAAGATGCTGGGGGCTTAGGCTGGCTATCCCTTGCTTGACATTCTTGTATATTAGTAATATACTAATTTAGTAATTTCATAAACAACCGCGAAGAGAGCCTGAATGAGGATTGCTCGAACCGCCGGGTTCAAGAAAGCCTGGCAGCAGCTAAATGAAGGAGAGAAGGCGTTAGCCCGAAAGGCAATCAGGAATTTGGTTATGGACATTGGGTATCCTGCTCTAAGGGTAAAGAAAATCAGGGGAACAGAGCACATTTGGGAAGCTAGGGCAAGCCGCTCACTAAGGCTAACTTTCCAGATTGAGGGTAATACTATAATTTTACGCAATGTCGGGCACCACGATGAAACATTGGAGAGACCTTAGGAGGTGATTAGGAATGCCAGCGTATAGCAAGCTCACCAGACATGGGCAGATTACTCTTCCGGCATCCGTACGCAGGGAACTTGGAGTTGAAGAAGGCGACCTGGTTGAGATAGAAGTAGTAGACGAGAAAGCAGTGCTGATTCCGAAGAGGCTGGTGGACAAGAACCAGGCTTACTTCTGGACAAAAAAGTGGCAAGACGCGGAGAAGGAGGCGGACGAGGATGTCAGGGCGGGGCGAGTTAAGGTCTTCGACTCAGTTGAAGAATTGATTAAGGACTTAGAGTAAGATTGTTCTAATCCATTTTGCAATAACTTGCCCATTAAGGTTATCATTGTTATATTAACAAAGAAGAATGGGTGGAATGAAAAAGAAATTTATCACTGTGGCAGTAAGTGGAGCCTTTGACCCGATACATGTAGGTCATATTGCATACATACGAGAGGCGGCCAAGCTAGGTGACAGGCTGGTCGTGATACTGAACAACGACATTTTCCTGCTAAGGAAAAAAGGGTTTGTGTTCAGGCCATTCGAAGATAGAAAAGAAATCCTTGAAAGCATTAAAGGTGTGGATGAGGTTATCGCGTCTGTGGATGACGACCAGACGGTATGTAAAACCCTGGAATTGGTCAAGCCCGATATATTCGCCAAAGGAGGGTACCGAA
>JALHUO010000104.1 GCA_022866545.1 Dehalococcoidia bacterium
GGCCCGCTGGACAATATGTATCTATTTGAGCGCTTTCTGGAGATGGTGAAGGACTAGAATAGGAAAGGGGAAACAGATGTCCAAACTATCCAAGGTCTTGGTGATTGGCTCAGGCCCGATAATCATCGGGCAGGCAGCGGAGTTTGATTATTCCGGGACTCAAGCGTGCCGGGCGTTAAGAGAAGAGGGCGTGACCACGGTTCTGGTGAACTCGAACCCGGCCACAATAATGACCGACGAAGGCATCGCTGATATCGTTTATATCGAACCGCTCACCGTAGAAGTCATAGCTCGGATAATCGAGAGGGAGCGCCCCGATGGCTTATTGCCTACACTTGGGGGGCAGACAGGGTTGAATCTGGCGGTGGAGCTAGCCGATGCCGGCATACTCGACAAGTATAATGTGCGACCTCTGGGCACGCCCATAGACACGATAAAGAAGGCCGAGGAAAGGTCTTTGTTCAAGCAGCTTCTTCTCGATATTGGCGAGCCTGTGCCGCCAAGCAAGACTGTGAAATCGGTGAAGGAAGCTATGAACCTGATCAAATCAATTGGCTTGCCCCTTATCGTCCGCCCTTCCTACACCCTGGGAGGCACTGGCGGCGGCATCGCCTACACTTCGAAGGAGCTGGAACAGATTGTTACTAATGGCCTGGATTCCAGCATGAGCCATGAGGTCCTGGTGGAGCAATGCGTTCTAGGTTGGAAGGAAATTGAATTTGAAGTCATGCGAGACGCTGCCGACAACTGCATCGCCATTTGCATCATGGAGAACATTGACCCTATGGGTATACATACCGGGGACAGCATCGTGGTTGCCCCCAGCCAGACTCTCAACGATAAAGAGTACCAGATGCTCAGGTCGGCCAGCCTGAGAATCATAAGAGCGTTAAAAATCGAGGGTGGTTGCAATATACAGTTTGCCCTCACTCCACATCCCATAGTTGCGGAGAAATGGGCGCCAGACCAGAAGAGAGTCACAAGAAGCGAATACCACGTAATTGAGGTCAACCCGCGTGTCAGCCGTAGTTCGGCTTTAGCCAGTAAAGCCACTGGCTATCCTATTGCTCGGGTGGCTGCCAAAATAGCCATAGGCAAGAGACTTGATGAAATCCCCAATAAGGTCACAGGCAAAACGCTGGCGTCTTTCGAGCCAGCCGTGGATTACTGTGTAGTCAAGATTCCCAGATGGCCCTTTGATAAATTTGCTTTGGGTGACCGAAAACTCGGCAGCCAGATGAAAGCCACCGGTGAGGTAATGGCCATTGCCCGGTGTTTTGAGGCTGCTCTACAAAAGGCAGTGCGTTCTCTGGAATTCAGCAGACGCACCCTGCTCTGGGAAGACCCCGGTTGGAGTAAGGGAGAAGGACTTAATTCCTATCCACTGCACCCTAACGACTTAAGGCTATGGGCGATTATGGCAGCGCTGCGAAGAGAAGCCACGCCCGAAGAGCTTTGCCAAGTCACCGGGATAGACCCCTGGTTTATGTATAAGTTCCAGAATATTGTGGACATGGAGAGGAAGCTCCTTTCCGAACCGTTGACACCGGAGCTTCTATGGGAGGCCAAGAGGCTGGGCTTTTCCGATGAGCAAGTGAGCACTTTAGCCGATAGGTTGCCGGAGCAGGTAAGACAGGCTCGGCACCAATGGCAAATCCGCCCGGTGTACAAGATGGTGGATACCTGTGCTGCCGAATTCAATGCTGATACCCCTTATTTCTACAGCACTTATGAGAAGGAAAATGAAGCTGAGCCTTTGGCAGAAAAGAAAGCTGTGGTTATCGGCAGCGGGCCTATACGCATTGGGCAAGGAATTGAATTCGACTATTGCTGCGTTCATTCCGCCTGGACGCTTCAGGAGATAGGCATAAAGAGCATCCTGATCAACTCTAATCCTGAGACAGTGTCCACTGATTTTGACACCAGCACTCGTCTCTATTTCGAACCATTGGACGAGGAAAGCATCCGAAATATACTTGAGAATGAGAGTAGGAACGGCTCTGCTCCACCCTCCATCGTCCAGCTTGGCGGACAAACACCTATTAATCTGGTTGGGGTCTTAGCTCACAACAATTTGCCCATACTTGGCTCCAGTGCTGATGCTATAGACATTGCTGAAGACCGCCGACGCTTTGAAGATTTCCTGGACAGGTTGGGTATTCCTCAGCCGCCGGGGGCTGGAGTAACATCCGTTGAAGAGGCATTAAATGTAGCCAAGTCCTTAGGCTATCCCGTGTTAGTGCGTCCCAGCTATGTCCTGGGGGGCCGGGCTATGGAAATTGTGTACAACGAACCTGAGTTAATCCGCTACTTGACGCTGGCCCTGGAGATGGATAGCCAGCATCCTGTGCTTATTGATAAATACTTCCAGGGTAAAGAAGTTGAGGTAGATGCCATTTGCGACGGGGAAAGGGTTCTTATTCCTGGCGTGATGGAGCATATTGAAAGAGCTGGCGTACATAGCGGTGATGCCCTGTCTATCTACCCGGGAATCAATCTCACTCAAGACGAAGTAAATGCCATGGTGGATTACACCATCAGAATTGGACCGGCGCTGGGAATTAAAGGGTTGATGAACGTCCAGATGGTGATCATGAGGGAAAATGGGCGCTCAACGGTATATGTTTTTGAGGTAAACCCCCGGGCCAGCCGCACCGTGCCTTTCATCTCCAAGGTAACCGGCGTGCCTATGGTAAGAATTGCCACCAAGGTCATGGCAGGGATCAGCCTCAAGGAGCAAGGGTATGAAGGCGGGCTGTGGAAGAGACAGAAGCTCGTAGGCATAAAGGCTCCCGTTTTCTCCATGTCGAAATTGACTGGAGTGGATAGCTATCTTGGTCCTGAGATGAAATCGACGGGCGAGGTCATGGGGATTGATTACAGCTTCGAGGCAGCGCTGGTTAAGGCACTTCTAGCTGCTGGATTGATGCTGCCTCAAGGAGGTAGCCTGCTTTTCAGCATTGCCGACAAGGATAAAGCTGAAGCCCAGCCTTTGATTAAGCAACTGCATTCCCTTCACCATGATCTCTACGCCACGGAGGGAACGGCACAGATGATTGAATCTATGGGGTTACCGGTAAGAATGGTGACCAAGAAGCTAAGCGAGGGACATCCTAACGTTGTCGATGTTATTCAAGGTAATTCTGTGGCCGGAGTGATCAATACCATCACTGGAGGGCGTATTCCACTGAAGGATGGATTAGCTATCAGGCGTGCCGCCGCGGAGAAGAGGATACCGTGCTTCACTTCATTAGACACCGCCCGGGTAGCTATAGAGGCGCTAGCAAGCAGCAGCCAAATCTTTAACGTTCAACCACTCAGGGAGTATCTGAGAGGAAAAGATGACACTAAATGACACAACGAGGTATGATAAATCCTAAGCTCGAAATTCGAAATCCTAAACAAAAGAAAGGAAGAGGTTAGTTCCTCTCATCTAATGACCAAACTCCAAAACAAAATGAGTTTTGGTTTTTTGGATTTGAAATTTTGGATTTGTTTAGAATTCAGAAATTAGGATTTTGTAGGATATTGTTTAGGTTCTAGCATGAAACAAATCTTGGCAACCATATCTTCTAATGTGGAGGTCATGCCCGGCATACACCTCATGTGGATTGAGGCACCGGATATAGCAGCGGCAGCTCAGCCTGGGCAATTCATCACAGTAC
>JALHUO010000105.1 GCA_022866545.1 Dehalococcoidia bacterium
ACAATGTTGGACTGGGCAAAGATTATACCCTGTTTGCGTTAATAGATGGCTATGTTAAATATGAGCCGGCAACCAGATACAAGAAGAAGGTGGGCGTTCACAAATGAAAGCTAAAATCCATCCTAAGTATTATGACCAAGCCAAGGTGAGCTGCCTTTGTGGTAATACTTTTACCATTGGTTCAACTAAGCCGGAAATCAGGGTAGAGATATGTGGTAAATGCCACCCCTTTTATACCGGTGAACAAAGGATAGTTGACTCCCTGGGGAGGGTGGAACGCTTTAAGAAGCGATACAGGGTAAAGTAGAATACAGTTGGTTTTCCATTCCCTGTTGTGACAGCATCTGTTTTGCCACCAAAGTCCTTTGCCTCCAAGCTTACCCTGGAAAACCGGAAAGCCATTCAGTGCGGCTACTTTTGGAGATATACTTTATATTTTCAGCTGTTTCTATCATAATACTCTCAGGGATTTCACATACCGGAAACGTGTGGCCTTCGTTTTAGATAACTAGGGAGATTAAAACACTAATGGCAGAGTCTTTTCATTACGGTGGTCAGGCAGTCATCGAAGGGGTGATGATACGGGGGAAGGAGGGCGTGGCCATATCTGTGCGTCAGCCTAATGGACAATTAAACGTGGTCACGCAGCCCCTGGCCGGCATCTACAAAGGGCGTCTCAGAAAAATGCCTTTCATAAGAGGAATCATCGCTCTCATTGAAACCCTGGTCTTGGGCACGCAGTCGTTACTTCACTCTGCTCAAGTTGCCGCAGCAGAAGAAGGAGGAGAGAAGATACCTACGGCGGTCTTATGGGGGACCGTAGCTGTGAGCCTTGCTTTGGGTGTAGCCCTTTTCTTCATGGTTCCTCTCTTCGCCACCCGCTATCTTATAGACCCTTACATAGAGTCTGCTTTGTTGAGCAATCTCTTTGAGGGTCTTATCCGTATTGGCATTTTCGTCGCTTACCTCAAGTTGATAAGTCTAATACCTGATATCAGGAAAGTCTTTGCCTATCACGGAGCCGAGCACAAAGCGGTGAATGCCTTTGAGGCAGGCGTTCCTTTGGATGTGGAGTCGGTTAAGAGGTATTCTACTGCCCATGCTCGCTGCGGCACCGCCTTTCTATTCATTGTTCTAATCGTGGCTATCTTCGTCTTCGCCTTGGTTCCTCAGCCAACTCTATGGATGCGCATACTGTCTCGCATAGCCCTTATTCCGGTCATTGCGGTTATTAGCTATGAAATTATGAAATTCGGGGCAAGTCACAGTAAGAACCGCGTAGTCCAAATTCTGCTGGCCCCCGGCCTGTTGCTGCAGGCTATAACCACCAGGGAACCCGACGATAGTCAAATAGAGGCTGCTATATCGGCACTGAATGAGGTCATCAAGATCGACCAAACTGCGGATTCTAGTTGCACTACATAGCGATGACGAGAAAGCAGTGTCACCAATCATATCAGAGAGTACGGACCATTGACAGAATAGTAGGCGTTTGCTACGCTATAAGATAGCCACTGACCCTTGAGGCAGTGAGCTGAAGAATTCCGTAGTTAAGAGTCCGCTTGGATCGGCGGTGACCGAGACGGACAACAGGAGTTGTTTGAGAAACCCTCTCGGTTATGCCGAGAGGGTTTTTTGGTTTATGGATATGTATGATGGATATGCCAGCGGTCAAGGATTTACAGACATGCTGAAGACTGGCTTTATTGGTGCCGGAACGACAGGCAATGCTCTGGCGGTAAGGCTTTCTCAAAAAGGATGGCCGGTGGTGGCTGTGTCCAGTCGGACTTTGTCCTCGGCGCAGAGGCTAGCCAAGAGGGTGCGCAACTGCCAGGTCTGTCATACAACTCAGGAGCTGGCAGATGTTGTTGAACTGGTCTTCATCACCACTCCTGATGATGTTATAGCTCAGGTGTGTGGCAAAGTCCAGTGGCATAAAGGACAGAGCGTCCTGCATTGCAGCGGCGCTCATTCCGTGGATATTCTGGGACCGGCAAAGAGGCTCGGGGCAGCTGTTGGCTCTTTCCATCCTTTGCAGACTTTTGCCGACATTGACCAGGCCATAGCCAACTTGCCTGGCTCTACCTTCGCTCTGGAGGCCGAAGAGCCGCTATTATCAACGCTGAAGGAGCTAACCCACCTTCTGGACGGCAACTGGGTGGAACTTAAACCCGGGGACAAGGTGCTTTATCACGCAGCGGCCGTTTTCGCCTGCAATTATCTGGTGACCCTGGTTAAGCTGGCTCTGGACTTGTGGAAGGACTTCGGGGTGTCATCAAAAGAGGCGACCAGGGCCTTGCTGCCCTTGCTCAGAGGGACAATAAACAATATTGAGAATATCGGCTTGTCTGACTGCCTCACCGGTCCTGTTGCCCGCGGGGACCTGGGCACCATAGAGAGGCACTTGACGGCTCTTGATGCCAAAAACCCTTCTTTGCTCACTGCCTATAGGGAGCTAGGGCTTCAGACTATTCCTATTGCTCTGGCCAAAGGCAAGGTCAATGAACAGAAGGCAGAAGAAATGAAGACTTTACTTTCTTTGAAAAGAAAGTGAACAAAGAGACTTTGTGCTTAGGGAGGAAGAAAATGAGAACTATGCTGAAAAGTAAAATCCACCGAGCCCGGGTTACTCAGGTCGATTTAGATTACGAAGGCAGTATCACTATTGACCGGTCTCTCCTGGAAGCCAGTGACATCCTGCCCTTCGAAAGAGTGGAAGTGCTAAACGTCAACAATGGAGCCAGGTTCAGCACTTATGCTATCGAAGGTGAGGCGCATTCGGGGATTATTGGTATCAATGGTGCTGCCGCCAGACTGGTGGCCAGGGGCGACATAGTTATCATCCTTTCGTATTGCCAGGTTCCTGACGATGAGGCAGTCAATCTGACCCCCGGCATAGTTCGTGTGGATAGCCAGAACAGAATTGTTGAGCCTTTACCTATGGTTCCTCTCCCTAGATGGGAAGTAGAAATAAAAGATTAGAATGTAAAATGCAAAAACACAGAGCAAAATTCAAAAAGTTTTACATTTTGAGTTGTCACTTTGATTTTTTATCTTTGACTTTTAATTTTTGAGGAGTAAGTCTATGCGGATTACTATTACCGACATAAAAGAGATGAAGCAAAAGAAAGAGAAGATACCTATGCTTACCGCCTACGACTACGTGACTGCCAAGATGGTTGATGAGGCTGGTGTGCCTTTGATATTGGTGGGGGATAGCCTGGGAATGGTGATGTTGGGTTATGAGTCAACCATCCCGGTGACCATGGAGGAGATGATTCATCATACCAAAGCTGTGGTGAGAGGAGCTAGGAAGGCTTTGGTAGTGGGCGATATGCCGTTCATGACCTATCATATCAGCATCTCCGACGCCTTACATAATGCTGCCAGGTTCATTCAGGAAGGCGGGGCACAGGCGGTGAAACTGGAGGGCGGCGAGGTCGTTGCTGAGACAGTTAGACGCCTCGTTGGCTGTGGCATTCCGGTCATGGGGCATATTGGACTCACTCCCCAATCCATACATCAGTTGGGAGGGTTTAAGGTGCGCGGTAAAGGGCTCGAGGAGGCCAAGAAGCTGCTCAACGATGCCCGTATTCTGGAGGAGGCCGGGGCTTTTGCGATCGTTCTGGAATGCACTCCGGCACCTCTTTCCAAATTGATTACTGAGAAGCTGGCTACCCCCACGATTGGCATCGGGGCGGGACCTGATTGTGATGGCCAGGTCCAGGTGATCAGCGATATTCTGGGCCTTTATACCGATTTTGTGCCCAAGCATGCCAAGCAATATGCCAGATTGGCCGGAGAGATCAAGACTGCAGTGTCCAGTTATGTATCCGAGGTTAAATCTCGTAGTTTCCCCACTGCGGAACAAAGCTATACGATGGATGAGAGCCTTGTCAAACAACTAAACGCTGAAAACTAGCGGTATGCAGGTATAGTTAATCGCACAATCTCGTATAGAATTCCTCTCCCTCGATGGGAGAGGATTAAGGTGAGGGTGAAATCCCCCTCCCTCTGAACTCCCTCCCGCCAGGGGAGGGAGTTTTATAAGGGTTCTGCAATTGACCATAGTAAAGACCATATCCGAGATAAGAGCATTGAGGCAGAAGCTCAAGGGCTCAGTTGGGTTCGTCCCCACCATGGGTTTTCTTCATGAAGGCCACCTGGCTTTGGTGAAAAGGGCGAAGGCAGAGAATTCCGCCGTCATTGTCAGCATTTACGTCAACCCCGCTCAATTTGGTCCCAGAGAAGATTTTGGCGCTTATCCCCGCGACCTCGATCGTGACCTGGAGCTGTTGCGGAAAGAGGGAACAGATATCGTCTTTGTCCCATCTGATGATGAGATGTACCCCCACGAATTTAGCAGTTGGGTGGACGTAGAGAAGGTTGCCGAGCGACTTGAGGGAGCATCTCGTCCAGGGCATTTCAGGGGCGTAGCCACCATAGTGGCCAAGCTATTCAATATTGTCCAGCCAACCAGGGCTTACTTCGGACAGAAAGACGCCCAGCAGGTAGTGGTCATCAAGAGAATGGTGGCTGACCTTAGTATGAACCCGGAAGTCGTGATTGTGCCTACGGTCAGGGAGAACGATGGCCTGGCCATGAGCAGTCGCAATGTCTACCTTAGCCCCAGGGAGCGTCAGGCGGCCACAATATTGTTCAAGGCTCTTACGTTAGCCCGGCAACTAAGAAGGGATGGGGAGAAGGACGCTGAAAAGATCCGCCGGAAAATGACTGCGCTCATCAGAAAGGAACCTCTGGCACAGATTGACTATGTCAGCATCGCTGATGCCGGGACACTGGAAGAATTGGACCTGATTGACCGTCCCGCGGTGGCGTCCTTAGCCGTCAGAATAGGCAAAACGCGGCTGATAGATAACATGCCCCTGGAATAAGTGCCTCGTGTACCATTGTGGGGCTCCTCTTATCTGCCTAACTTTCGTCTACCGCTTCGTGAACGGGGTTGAGAGTTACCCCATGCAGAACTGCATGACTGGGAGAAAGGCATTATTGAATGATGTTGATTTTTCGGACATGGCAAATAAGATATGTTACAATTTGCACGACCCGAACCAGCAATGGTTCAACAAGATGATCAACGGAGTTGAAATGTGAAAGTAAATCGCGACTTCACGGATGTAACTGTGAAATTGTGGCTCTCGGCGTTTCAAACCAGCAGCGTGTTGATGGCGTGTACGGATCAACTGTTGATGGAATACGGCATTACCAGTGAGCAGTACGACGTGCTTGCGGGTGCAAAATACCTCAGTGATCGTGTAAAGATAAGTGACTTAGCCACCTTTCTAAGACGTAGCTCGAACAGCGTCAGTATGCTGGTCGACCGCATGGTCAAAGCTGGCCTGGTCAGAAGATTAAGGGACAGGGGTGACCGCAGGGTAGTATACGTGATCCTCACCAGCAAGGGCCAGAACATCGTTGAACAATCGAGTCCGGGAATGTGGGAATTTATCAAGGACATGCTGTCGCCACTGTCATATGAGGATAGGCGTACCTTTCTCAGTCTGTTCGAGATGATAAACCGCAAGGCACTTGAGCACCTCAATCCTGGGCGGGATATAGAAGGAATTGTTAGAGATAGGGCCGAGCGTGATGCGGAATTGATGAAACGGGTGCCCGCGTACACTTTGACCGCCAGTCCTCAATCCAAGCGTCAGGTGGCAAAAAGAAAGAAGGCCAGTTAACCTACTGCAACCGATAGAAATGGTCATAATAGAAGCCACCCAGACGAGCAATGGGCGCACTAAAACAATAAGGAGAGGTTAAATATGGTGACAAATTCTGAATCAGGAAATACAGTTTTGAGATTGTGGCTTCTGCTGCACCGGGTCCACGACGGAATTGTTCTGTGTGAGGATTCAATATTTGGGAAATACGGGCTTACTACGGAGAAGTTCTCGGTGCTTGCGGCTGTGAAATCGCGAGGTGGTTCGCTAAAACCGAGTGAGTTAGCCCAGATTGTGGCACGTAGTCCCAACAGCATTAGTATGCTGGTTGACCGGATGGTCAAAGCTGGTTGGGTGAAGAGGACAAGAGATAGGAAAGACCGCAGGGTAGTAAATGTGTCTTTGACCGGCAACGGGGAGAAGGCTCTTGGACCGGCAGGTCCGGCGGGCTGGGAGTTTATCCAGAAAATCCTGTCACCGCTATCATATAAGGACAAACAAGCCCTTACTGGTATGCTTGAGGTACTAAAATGTGAGGTAGATGGGTACCTGAATCCCGAAGCGGACATGACGGAGATCATTAAGAACAGTTACACAAAGCAGCCTGGTTTATATGAACGGATGGTCAAGAACATTTTTCCCGCCGGCTCTGAAGCCAAACATCAGGGTGGCAAGAAGAGAAAGACCAAATAATGGGGACATTTGACTTTATCTATATCGGCTGACATAGGACAAATCCGCAGTGTCGACAATAATTCCGAAATATTGAATTTGACCGCAAGTAATTAGCCCCAGCCCTCGATTAATTTGACAACGGAAAAGCCCTGCTGTATAATTGGCATACTCCGTTTAACGGAGATCATTGTCGCACGTTAACAACTGAATAGGTTTTGTGTTCTGTCTGGCGTGAGTCAAGGGAATAAGAGCATAGAGTGGATGCCTTGGCATCAGCAGCCGAAGAAGGGCGTGGCAAGACTGCGAAAAGCCTCAGTGAGCTGTCTAGCTAGCTTAGCTGGGGATTCCCGAATGGGGCAACTCGCTTGGGTGAAACCCAAGCACTCGCTAAAGCGAGAGGGAACTGGGTGAACTGAAACATCTAAGTAACCCGAGGAAGAGAAATCAACCGAGATTCCCTGAGTAGTGGCGAACGAAAGGGGAAGAGCCCAAACCAGGATAGCTAAGTGGACTTAGAGCCTATGCTATCTTGGGGTTGTAAGACGCAGGAGGCAGATTCTAAGGTCTGCCGCAGAGTGACAAAACTTTTCCTTAGTCAAATGCTTCTGGAACGGGCAATCGTAGAAGGTGATAGTCCTGTAGGCGAAAAGGGAAAGTCTCTGCTTGTGTTCTTGAGTACCACGGGACACGTGGAATCCTGTGGGAAGCAGGGGGGACCATCCTCCAAGGCTAAATACTGCTGATGACCGATAGTGAACCAGTACCGTGAGGGAAAGGTG
>JALHUO010000106.1 GCA_022866545.1 Dehalococcoidia bacterium
GAGTTGGCGGGGCAGTCCCGGCATGGCGTGAATCTATTAATACTTACCTGGGTACTGTGGTTTATGTTGCACACGTTCGTGCAATTTGGCCGGCGCGGCCGCGCTGAAGACATCATGGCTGAGATGCGGACGCTGGCCGAGCGCAGCGGACAGCCGTACCTGCTTATCCTATCGATGGTGAATGACACCATCCTGGCCATCTGGGATGGGCGCCTGGAGGAGGCAGTGGCAATCCGCCGCCGCATTTTGGCCCGTGCCGAGGAGCTGGGCATCCTTGAATTCGCAGCGATATGGACAAGTTGGATCCTGCCTGCCCGTGTGCATCTTGGGGACGCTGGCCGGGCCCTTGAGTCCGCGCTTCAGGGCTCGAGAAACATCCCCGAGAACGTGGCCGCTGATATGGTGATTCTGTTCTGCCTGGCGCACCTGGGCCGCTATGCCGAGGTGGCGGAGATGTTGGAACGGCTGGTCGTGGCACGCCCCGGCATTGGCTCGGCCGAGGACGAGACGGTGGCATTTTTCGATATTGCGGCTTTACAGGCTGCGGTGCTGGCGGCACATCGCCCGGCGGCTGAGCTGCTCCTTCGCCGACTGGCCGGCAGCAGCAGCATCACGAGTGGACTGTTGTTCACCACATGTACAGGCCGCCATCTGGGCGGGGCAGCGGTTTTCTTGGGAGACATGATGAAGCCCGCAAGTACTATCAGGAGGCAATCAAGGTCTGTACCGAGATGAGGTTCCGCCTTGAGCTGGCGCTTACTCGGCTCCAGCTTGCTGAGCTACTTCTGGAGCACTACCCGAAAGAGCGAGCCGAAGCGCTGGAGCACCTTGATTTTGCCATCGCCGAGTTCCCTGGCATGAAGATGCAGCCCTCACTGGAGCGGGCGCTGAGACATAAAGAGATATTGAAAGCCTAGCCCGCTGCACTGCAACAGGCAAAAGTTCAAGCGTCACAGTTGCATAACCCTCAACTGCGCAATCCCCCCAGGTGTATGTATCTGACGTCCTTGTATGTGGTGAATCAAAAAAACGGACTTTACACCATGAAGCCTGTAAAGATATGATGGAGATGAAGGTTTATTGTATTCATACGATTGGAGCAGGCAAACATGCCTACAGCAAAGGTTGGCGACATCAATATCTATTATGAGATTCATGGCAAGGGGGAACCTTTAGTTCTCATCTACGGCTATGCCGGTCACTCAGGGCTGTGGTTCCGGCAGATTCCGGTTCTTTCAAAGAAGTACCACGTTATCGCCTTCGATAACAGAGGAGTAGGGCGGAGTGACAAGCCGGACACACCTTATACTATGGCGATTATGGCGGGAGATGTCGCAGGACTGCTTGACGTCATAGGTGTCGATGCTGCCCACATCTTTGGGATTTCCCTGGGTGGAATGATTGCCCAACATTTTGCTCTGAATTATCCGCGAAGGGTGCTTAGTCTCATACTGGGTTGTACTAACTGCGGTGGAGTCCACAGCATCCAGCCTAAACCCGAATCACTGGCAGCTCTCTTTGACTATGAGGGCTTCAAGAAGATGACCCCTGAAGAAGTTGTAAGGCAGGCAATGCCTTTCTGTTACAGTCAGAAGTTCATGAAAGAGCATCCCGACATTGTCGACAAAAGAGTAGCTAAACAACTTGAATATCCGACGCCCCGTCATGGAGCCGCGAGGCAGGCGGAAGCTGTCATGGGCCACGACACGTATAAGCTTCTACCGAAAATAGAAGCGCCTACCCTGGTGATTGCCGGAGACAATGACAGACTGATTCCCGCAGAGAATTCTCGAATACTGGCCTCCAGGATACCAAAAGCGGAACTGGTAATAATCGAAGGCCCAGGACACGAGTTCTTCATAGAAGATGCGGAGGAGGTAAATAAGATGGTTCTTGGTTTCCTGGAACAGCACAGGAAAGGCCAGAAACTATAGTTCACCTGGACTGCGCCGCCGGTTCTCTTATCACCAGTGTCAGCACAAAGGATATGCCCAACAGTCCGGCGATTAATGCCAGCGGCAAGATGTACTGCCCTGTGAGGCCATGTATGGATTCCATTATGGGAACGATGGCTACGGCAGCGGCGTTGCCGAGGAGCTGCAGATAACCGACGGAAATACCGGCGAACCGGGCGCCGGTAATCTCAGCAGACATCGTCAGCATTATGGGCAATGCGGAAATCAGGAAGAAGCCCAGGAATATGCCATTGACCATGTTCGCTGCATAACCTTTGGCCACCATCAATGCGACGATGCACACGGTTCCAACTGCCGATGCCAGCAGTAGAAATGGCTTCCTCTTCCTTATCCTGTCCGAAACCATCGGGATGACGATGCAGCCGATTATGCCGCTGAGCACCAGTATTGCAGATATAATGCCGGCATCGGTCATGGGAATTTCATGGAGTTCATTCAGTATTTTTTCCAGCCACGTAGCCAGACCGTTGAAGACTCCGATACCTATCAGGGCTATGAATCCGAGCATCACAAAATCTCTTATCTTGAGAATGTGTTTAATACCTTGCCAGCCTGTGATTTCCTGCTGGACTTCTACTTCTCTGGGAGGGGTCGCCGGGTGAGCTTTCGCCAGTGAGAAGAATAATAAGATACCCAAAACGCCCAGGACACCGTATATCAGCAGCATGGTCTCGAATCCCAGGTATTGCACCAGCGCCGGCGTTGCTCCTAACCCCACCATCATGCCGACCAACAATGCCAGGGAGCCCAACCCCACCGCAGTTGCTTCTTCTTTCTGCGGGAACCAGGTTACCACAAGCTTGGTAACGCCGTTTAGCACAAAAGGCTGCCCTACTGCAATGCCTATCTGGGATATCAGCAGAATGGTGAACGAGTCAGTGTTCACGAGGCGGAGCATGGCAAACACACCCGTGAAGAGAGCGCCTATGCCGACGCCATATTTAAATCCCTTCCTGTCGATAACCATGCCGGCAGGCATGGATAATAAGACCTGCACCAGAGGAAAAACGAGTGTGAACCACATAACGGTGCTCGGGGGTATGCTGAAACGTCCTTCAATAAATGTGTCGATAGCCGCGAAGTTCAGCCAGTATAGCTGAGTAAGCGCGGATATATACATATAGACGGCCAGAACGACCCATCTATACCTATAGCTTTTGTATCCGCTGACTGCTTGCTCCATCCCTATCCGAATAGATTCATCCTCTGCGACTTCCCGTCCTTATCGATATGCTCGATGGTAATAGGAAAGCCTTTACCACCGGCAGCCTTTACTTTAGTCTTGGCCAGCTCCAGCAAGTCCATGGGATTGACGCAAGCTTCGGGCGGGAGAACACCCTTCTCCTTAATCTTGCCGGTAGCCATCATTATGGCGCCTATCGCCGCCGGGATACCGGTGCCTTCGCCCATGCCCTGTCCTCTCGAAGACATTGAGAAAATATAGGTGTTCCTGTCACCATTCTTATGTCCCTTCACCACAATCTTCAGGCAACCCATGGGCCCGGTAATGCCCGCTTCCTTCATCAGTCTTTTTCTCTGAGCAAGTATGAAGGCGACGGCGAACTCCAGGGGAATAACCTTTTGCCCCTGGACTTCCATCGGCTCTTCATCCGTGATTCCCAGCCTCACCATTCCCTTAATCAATTCAGCGTAAGCCGGCGGCAGCACCAGCCCGAGATTAGTCACCCGTTTCACACCCTTCAGATAGTGGGGCAGAGTTATCGTCTCAGGATGCGGATAAGCATAGACTCCGTAAGTGCCGACATTCTCAAACTCAGCCTCCTCTTCCAGCGCCCTGCCGCTTTCCTCAAAGAGTTTGACCGCGGTGAACTGACCGTTGAGGAACACCGGTATGTCCATTTTCATGGAATGAATTCTGTGCTTCACCACCGCTGCCCCCTCTATCTTCTCACCCCCGTGGGCATGATATATGTCCACCGACTCTACCTGATCAAGCAGGGAGTCGGCACAGAACCTGACCAGCACGTTCGCCACTCCCGGAGAGCTGCCCATTCCGATAAGCGCCGAAACGCCAGCCCTCTTCGCCTTTTCATCCATGGCCAGAAGCGCCTCGGTAGCGTCAAAATCATCGCAGACATCAACATAATTTATGCCGGCCCCTATCACTGTCTTTAGTATGATGGGGCCATATTTGTAAAAAGGCCCGACGCAGTTGAGGACAACCGTCGAGCCAGCAATCGCCTCCTTGATGCTCTCCGGGCTTTCGGCATCGAGCTCAACAGCAGTGAGTTTAGCTCCTTTGGCTTCCTTGACCACCTTCCTGGCCGCCGCCATATTGATGTCGGCGACCGCTATATCGGAGAATACGCCGCTTGATGCCAGCGTATTCGTGGCTATGCTGCCCACCGCACCCCCACCACCTAAAACTGTTACCTTGAACATTCTCCTCCTTTCTAGAATCTAAAACGTTATGCCCTTGCTGAACGGGTCTGCCCATTCCTTAAGCGAAATCGCCAGCTCCTCGTGGTGTTTGGCATACTCTGACAAAGGTATGCCTTTCATAGTGGCGTCTATTGCCTGGCGGAATGCTTTGCCGCCTGCGACTGGCCCCTTGGGATGTGCATGGATACCGCCGCCAGAGCCGATGACGATGTCGTTGCCCAGGGCTGCCATCACCGTTGGCACCATGGACGGCGTGATGCCTCCAGAGGCCATGGGAAAAGTCGGTTTGAGGTGATACAGGGGAAATGCCAGGTTTCTGGCCA
>JALHUO010000107.1 GCA_022866545.1 Dehalococcoidia bacterium
AGGCAAAAGCGTCTGGGCCATCATGGTGGTTGAGCCCGCCGTCCCTATGTCCCAGCTATACTCTCCTCCATTGAACCTTCCTCTGGGTGTGTAGGTAATCTCCTTAGAGCCCACTGAGGCATTTTCCACCACCCCATGGCACATCTCCTGGCAAGCTTGCACCCCTTTAAGATGCTGTGCCCTCAGCCCTGGCTGGTCCCTCCTCGCCCTGATGTTCTGTATTCTTATTTCCTTGCCCAGCAGGCTGGCCAGCGCAACAGAATAGCGAACTATGGTTCCACTCCCCGACCTGGCTGCACCGTCTATAGTTATCATGTGGACTCACTTTTATCTCATGAAGAAGTCCTCTCTGGAGCCTCTTCATAATCAGGAATTTACCCGAACACCATCGAACTTCAACGCAACTTAGGACACCGGAAAGTTGTTTTTGTGCTGGCTAATTTATTACCGCCGAAATCCCCACCCTAGTTTTCTCAGAGCTACCCTTTTTCGAACGCTTCCGGTCAGTAATCTGTCCGAATTGAAAATGCGCACCGCTATCCCGACCATTATTACAGTGAAAACTGCTGCATAAGCAATACCGCCGATTACCAGCCAATAATTATCCAGCATAAGAGCCCGTATAGCCATCATAGGGTGAGAAAAAGGTATGGCAAACACCAAAACTTTTAAGACGGCGGGAATGGTATCGAAATCTTTAAACATGACGATGAACGTGGAGATCAGAGCCAGGGCGGTTATCGGGAAGACTAGTGCCTGGGCACTTCTATAATTCTTCGCAAATGTCCCCAGGACTATACATAGTGAAAGCCCGGCTAAAAGAGCTACGAATAACGAAATCCCTACCAGTAAATAATCTTGCATGCCCAGGGCCAACCCGAAATCCGCCAGATTTATATCTGAAATCTGAAACGAAGTCATGTAGCGTGAAAATCCAATCATGTAGATAGCTGCCATTATCATCCCTACCAGAGCGCTGCCAACCATTTTGCCAATTACTATATGACTTCTCCTTACAGGCAGGGTTAACAATGTCTCCAGGGTTTTGTTTTCCTTCTCCAATCCCATCGAAGATATTACGGAAGCTCCTGCCATGATTATGAGCATCATTATTACAATGGGAATAACTATCGATTGCGACATAAGCATATTACTCAGCGTACTTGGCGATAGTCCCTGGATTTCCTTTCCCTTGAAAAATGTGGTGTCAACTCTTGTCGTCGGGTTCAAGACCAGGGCCGGGTCTGATGAGCTATCCTGTTGTATCAATTTTTTTGATATCTCCTGGCTCACCGATTGGATAAGCCCTTCAACCGCGCCTGAGGATATGGAATCCATCATCCCCGCCCCTTTCATTATCCAGTAAATTTCTATTTCCCCGGGATGATTGTCATAAATGTTTTGGCTGAAGTTTTCCGGTATTACCAGAAGGGCAACTCCATTTTTTCCCCTTACTTCTTCCAAGCCTTCTTCAGCATCACTGCCATTATAGACAACCGCCGCTTTCTCAGTAAGAACGGACATGGCTATATCAGAAAAATTGCCATCGTTCATATCCACGATTCCTATGACTGGCTTCTCCTTTATGGTTTCCCCAACGTTGCCAATCATCTGCCCCACCGACCCATACACTATGGCAATAACCACTATTGGGAGTATGGTTGAGAGGATAAACAATTCCTTGAATTCTTTCTTTATTATGTTACCAATCATTTTATCGCCTTAACGAAAGCCTCTTCTATATTTCTAGCGTCATATTCTTTTTTGAGTTCCTCCGCAGTCCCGCTGGCAATTATTCTCCCATCGTTTATCAAA
>JALHUO010000108.1 GCA_022866545.1 Dehalococcoidia bacterium
GACATGGCGGGTGGTCAAGGTATTGGAAGAGCTGGGAAAATGGTAACCAGCGTCTCTCACACTCCATAACCATCGAAAGGTAATAACGGTGGTTATGTCTAAACAGCACTATAGTAAAAGGAGGCAATACTATGAAATGGGTTACTCGTTCACATGTTCATGTCGATCGCGTGGCCTGCCCGTGGCTCATCAAGAGGTTTGTCGATAACCAAGCGGAGTTTCTATTTGTTCCCGCAAGCCAGGTAAAAAGGGTCGGCACTGAAACCGGTGCTACTCCGTTCGATGCGCAGGATGTGGAACTGGGCCATCACGAGAGCCGCTGTTCCTTCGAGTCTATTGTGCTCAAGTATGAGCTGAAAGACCCGGCTCTCCAGCGTCTTGCCAAAATAGTCCACTCGGCTGATGTCACAACGGACATTGACAAAGACCCGATAGCGCGCGGACTGGAGGCAATTGCTGTTGGTTACAGCCTGCGCTATCCCGATGACGAGGAGAACTTGGAGTACCAGTTTGAGGTATATGATGCACTCTACGCCTGGTGTCGTCTTCAGGTGGCAAAGGGCTAGCGGATTCCTAATAACATATCCAGCAAGAGGTAGCTAGGAAGTGGGAGAGAATCTAGCACAGTTCCTTCCGCATGTGAACTGTTTGGTGAAGTTCACTAGTTCTAAGGGAGCTCCTTAACATTATGAAACCATCACCAGAAGGCGATTACGGCAGCCATTACCACGAGAAGTACTGCACTAATCTTTGGGATGTATTTTTCATAGCGTGACAGTTTGGGCTGGAATTGTTTGTAGAGTTTGACTCCGGCGATGGTGGCCACAATGAGCCCTAACAAAATGGCAACGCCATACGCTACCATAAGTACCCAAGCATTGAGACCACCAGCTACTAAAGCAAGTAAGGCGATTTCCTCCTCATGGGCAAAACCGAGGATGAAAGCAAACGAAGCTAGTCCTAGAAGACTCAACGCAACCGCTGCCCTGTGCTTATGCTTATGTGTATGTCTTCCTTGCCTTGGATGTTCATGCTCGTGTTCATGCTCGATTTCTGGATTACTAGGGTGGTTATGACCATGTTGCCTTTCAAGGTTGCCCACTTTTTCCCTGAACAACTTGAAAGCTAAAACAAGCAGTAAGGCCGCCGCAACATACTTCATCCACGGAGCTTCAAAATTCAGCCATTTTTGGAGTAGAACATAGGCGACAACAACAGCTATCGACGATGCAAG
Organism: Dehalococcoidia bacterium; assembly: GCA_022866545.1. Taxonomy (GTDB): domain Bacteria; phylum Chloroflexota; class Dehalococcoidia; order GIF9; family AB-539-J10; genus RBG-13-51-36. The sequence goes on from JALHUO010000108.1 coordinate 1,235, forward strand.
ATGACCAATTCCAATAATGGATGAGCTAAGAGTTGCGCTAGCAATAGCGTTTCTTTTCTTCATAGAATAAAGCACGGCCACCGGCCAACCGTGTCCAGGCTCAAAGCCGTGCAAAAGCCCTAGCATAACTACGCCAATATATGTTGGACTAAACATTTCTCACCTAGGTTAATGAATCGCCTCTATGTCATTATACATCTAACGTTGAGAGCAGGACACAATCAACTGCTGTAACGCTGGAATGAGTCGCTTCTTCTCAAATAGAAGTCCGCTATTCTGGGGACGTAATACCTGATTTGTAGTAGGCCTAATCCTTCACAAAGTGAAGGACGGTGTCCCGGGAATTCTAACGACTCAGGATCATGTGCTGAAAGGCGGGGGGTTGAGTCCCCCCTTCCCCACTCAACGCTGTAACTATAACCAGGTAGTCTTGGAGGCTGTTATGTCTTCAGTCGCGTGGCACTCCGGCCTGATTTTAGATTGATAATAAACATTGCTGCCAGTATGCACGCTGCACCGCCGAGAGTTCGCAGTGTCAGCTGGTTTCCACCGATGACAACAGCGAATAATCCGGCGAAGACCGGCTCCATTGTCATTACCACTGCTGCACGCGTTGCTGATACAAGTGATTGAGCCCACGTCTGTACAAAAAAAGCCACAGCGGTTGCCAGTACCCCTGTAATCCCTACAACTCCCCACACTCCAGGATCGGGCGGCACGGCAATTCCTCCAGGTGTAGCAGCTATGAGTGATATTACGGCGACAGTCCCAATTTGAAGCAGGGAGAAGGCGTACGGCTCGTATTGTGATGACCATTCGCCCAGACCAACTATATGAATAGCGAAGAATACGGCGCATCCTAGCGTGAGCAACTCACCGATTCCAACTGACCAACCGTTGAGACTGAGCAATGCCAGGCCCACAGTAGCCAGTGCTACTACCATCCAGGTATTGCGATTGGTTTTGCGGCGAAGTAATATCCATGACATAACCGGGGTAAGAACGAGAAACATGCCGGTAATAAACCCCGAAATAGCTGCGGATGTGTAGCGCAAGCCGTAGGTTTGAGTGATATAGCCCAGCCCAAGTATTGCGCCCAGTCCGACGCCGCGCAGCAATTCGAGACGCGTCACGCCACGCAGACAGGTCGGACGCAAAGCAATCATCACAACCGTGGCTATTAAAAAGCGCCACGCTAGAAAGTCCATGACTGGCATGCGTGCTGTAGCATCTTGCACAACAAGAAAAGTATAACCCCAGACTGCCGTTACCCCGACAAGGGCGACCAGGGCGATCGTTGGTGATGATTTCCAATTCGCTGACATATTCTTCTCTACATTATGTGTGGTGCCAGGTCATCAGTCTACCATACGTATTATGTATGGGTTAAGTGGGGGATTGGCCTATCATTGCCAGATGCCGGACGGGCGGAAGGATTTCGGGGCCCTTGTTATAATGCTTCTTGCCAGCAACCATAGTCACGACATACAGGAGGGCGCCACATATGAAAAAATCTAAGAGCAAAGGCGAAGTAGAGGCAGGAAAGACCTCTAAGTCAAAGGATAGCCAGGTTGATGAGGAGCCGATGCGCGCTGACCTCCAGGAAGTGATAGAGAGGCATTGCGGGGGTCTTGACGGGCGACGCCCCGAGGCGGTGGCGCGACGGCGGAAGACAAATCAGCGCACGATTCGTGAAAACATAAGAGACCTCTGCGATGGGCACTTTATTGAGTACGGCGCCCTGGCGGTTGCCGCCCAGCGCCAGCGTCGAACGATGGAGGACCTCATGACCAAAACCGCGGCGGATGGAGTGGTTGCCGGCATCGGACAGGTCAACGGGTCGTTGTTCGGAGAAGACAAGGCCCGCTGCATGATAATAGCCTACGATTATACGGTGCTGGCCGGCACCCAGGGATTCTTCGGTCACAAGAAAAAGGACCGTATGCTGAGATTGGCCCACGAGCAACATCTGCCCGTGGTACTTTTTGCCGAAGGTGGCGGCGGGAGGCCGGGTGATGTTGATGCAGATGGAGTGGTGGTAGCGGGCCTGGATCTGGCGACCTTCGCCGCGTTCGCCAGATTGAGCGGAAAAGTTCCGGTCGTGGGGATCGTATCGGGACGGTGTTTTGCCGGCAACGCTGTCTTGCTGGGATGCTGTGATGTGATTATTGCCGCCCAGAATGCCAACATCGGGATGGCCGGCCCGGTTATGATTGAAGGTGGGGGACTCGGTTCTTTCAAGCCGGAGGATATTGGGCCTATGAATGTGCAGACGAATAACGGCGTTGTGGACATTGCTGTGACTGACGACGTGGAAGCGGTCGCAGTCGCCAGGAAATACCTTTCCTATTTTCAGGGAGCGATTTCCCAATGGGAAGCTGCCGACCAGCGCGTTCTTCGCAGTATGATTCCCGAGCAACGAAGATATGTTTATGACGTGCGGGCTGTCATCAAGACAGTAGCCGATACGGACTCGTTTCTCGAGCTAAGACCCAAATTCGGCCCGGAGATGATTACGGGTCTTATGCGCATCGAGGGTAAGCCTTGCGGCATTATAGCCAATAACTGCAAACACCAGGCCGGGGCTATCGAAGCGGAAGGAGCGGACAAGGCAGCGCGCCTCATGCAGCTCTGCAATGCGCACGGTCTGCCCATGGTGTCCCTGGTGGATACTCCGGGATTCATGGTGGGGCCCGAGATTGAACGCCGCGCTCAGGTCCGCCACGTCTGCCGTATGTTTGTGGTCGGCTCGCATTTATCGGTGCCTTTCTTCACAGTCTTCTTGCGCAGGGGATACGGACTGGGAGCGCAGGCCATGGCCAAGGGGGGCTTCCACGAGCCCTTTTTTGCGGTTGCCTGGCCGACCGGGGAATTCGGCGGGATGGGACTGGAGGGGGCAGTCAGGGCTGGTTTCAGGAAAGAACTTGAGGCAGTGAAAGACCCGCAGGAACGCGAAGCGCTCTACGAGAAGCTGGTTGCCCTGGCATACGAGAGAGGGAAAGCCATGAATATGGCGTCTTACCTGGAAATCGACGCAGTGATTGACCCGGCGGATACGCGGAAATGGATTATAGAAGGCTTGAAGGCCGCTCCCGCCGAAGGCACCGGGAGAACAGGTCACGATTTTGTTGATACCTGGTAATCTGGCATTTTTCTCATAGCCAAGAAATGATTACTGTCCCCGCCTCGTGTTCCTCGAAGCATGCCTTCTGATAAAGTCATGGGGTCCCGGCTTGATTAACCGGGACCCACGGTAAAGGAGGTTGAGGTTGAACACAATAGCAGAGGAAACCTCGCCATAGTGTGGCCATATCCTACCATTACCGTTATGAACCCTCCGTGAACTTTTCATGAACCCCAGATGAACTCTCTCCTGTCTCTGTAGATTTGATACCGGTCAGCTAGCAGAAGGTTCTGGGCCCCGGCTTGGGAGGCGGACTCGTTCTCGCATTACTCCGGGGACAGGATACTTGATTCGCAGCAGATCCAGTCCTTCATCCTGTGAAGGATGGTGCGTCCCGGAATTACAGAGCAGAGAGACCACCACTATGAAGGGTATTGACACTTCCCTCACCAGCGATATAATAATCATAGAACCGTAAGGTTAATATGAGGTGGGACCAAATGTGTGTGTTGGACGGCTTTCCTAGCTCTTATCAGGCTCAGCCGAGTACATATAGACATGTGAACCGGGCTCTGTCTTCCCATAACAGTAAAATGTGCAATCTGCGTCCTCCCGGTGATAGGAAGAGGTAGAGAACCTCATGTCATGTAGAATAGGAATAAGCATAGACCCGGAAGGAAGACGGGTATACTGGGAGCACCAGGCAGCGGGGTTTACGAACTGGCAAGTACTGGAACTCTTCAGAAGCAAAGCAGCGGCGAAAGAATACGAGACCGCGTATGCCTTAAGACATGGATGTGAGGCGGACCTGGGGGGTTCTGATATACCTGGAACATCGAGAGAACCAACTACTGAGCACGAGTGGTGGTATGTTTACCACTTTGATTGTGAGACGGAGACAGCCTGATCACATGCGGGCAGCCGGAGGCCAGGTCTCCTTTCCTTGTTTACTTCCACGACCTATCCAACCACATCCCCTCGATTTCTCCACTTTTCAGATCAACAGCAAAGGACCCTATCTTTCTAATAACAGCAGTGCTAAAACGATGATGATAAGGTTCATACGCAAAGGTTACTTTCCATTTTCCCTCAGCCTTGAGTGCGTATGTAAGCTGCAAGTCGGAATAGTCTATGACACCCAGCATGGATAGGACTTTCTCAGCGGTTCTTTTTAGTTCTCCTGCCTGTATGCTCATAGTTTCAAACTACCCCCCGACGAATAGTTGATTGTCTATCTTACCACAGAATTCATTTTTCGCATATATCCTCACCGCCGGGCATTCTGGCGACATGACAGCTGATTGCCAGTATGCCTGATTGGGGCGTCGTGTCCGGAAATCCGGTAATTTGAGGCTAGTCCCGTAAAATGCTATTGTATTGGGTGGTTTCGTATCGGGGAAGTGTCGGAATTGGCAGACGAGCATGACTTAGGATCATGTGCTTTAAAAGGCGTGGGGGTTCGAGTCCCCCCTTCCCCACCAATGTAGTTACTAATGAGCCGGGATAGATTAAGGAGTCGCGAGATGAAAGTCATAGGCATAGTCGGCAGTCCTAGAAAGAACGGCAACACAGAACTATTGACCAGGCATACGCTTAAGGCAATTTCCGAAGAAGGACTGCGTACTGAGCTTATTCGGTTGGCGGGCCTGGAAATAAAACCGTGCACCGCCTGTATGGCGTGCAAGAAACAGGGGATTTGCTCTATCGAGGATGACTTGTTTCCAATATACCTCAAAATGAAAAAGGCCGACGGTATCATTCTAGCCTCACCGGTATATTATGGCTCGGCTACGGCGCTGATTAAGGCACTGATGGAGCGCGTTGGCTATATCTCACGCTGGAACGGTGAGCCTTTCCATGGCAAAGTCGGTGGGCCGTTGGCAGTGGCACGACGTGCCGGGAAGAACTTCACAATTGCTCAACTTACCTTGTGGTTTCAGATTCTGGGGTTCTTTATTCCCGGTTCTACGTACTGGAATGTCGCTATCGGCCGGGAAAAAGGCGAAGTGGAAAAGGATGAGGAGGGACTCGAAACAGCCTGGAATTTCGGCAAGAATATGGCCTTTCTAATCAAGAAACTGAGTACTTGACATAATCACACACTGATACTCGAGTCTCAGTGTAAATAGGTCATCTGTAGTCCAATCGTTGGGATTAGCGACACAATAGCCGCTAATGACGCTCGACTCGTTGATATTGGTAGAAACTCTCAGCTAAAATCAGGATGAATGCACGATGGTGTCCAGGCTGTTGCAATGAGAGCTAGTTAGACTAATGCCAAACAACGTATCTTTCGCACTTTTGTTGGCCCTGTTGGCAGGACTATCTACCGGTATAGGGAGCCTGATTGCCTATTTCATGCGTAAGCCCAAGGACTGGCAATTATCGCTGATTCTGGGGTTTTCCGCTGGCGTGATGATCTATGTCTCATTTGCTGAATTGCTTCACGCCGCTGTTGGTAGGATTGGCTTTGTCAATGCCAATCTAGGGTTCTTCATTGGCATAGCCTTCATTGCCATACTGGATATCTTGGTACCTCATGAGTACAAACAAGAACGCGTCGGGAGCTCAGGCTTTTCATCTGTCGCCCAGGACAAAACGGGACAGGGAAGCGATGTACAACCAGTCGGCTCACTTAGTGTTGAACAGAAGTCTAACCTCAGGCGGGCTGGCATTCTTATTGCCTTGGGCATCGCCATACATAATTTCCCCGAGGGACTCGCTGTCTTTAGCGGTGCGGTCACAGGGGATCGGACTTTCGGCATCCTGATAGCCGTCGCTATTGCTCTCCACAATATCCCTGAGGGAATCAGCGTGTCAGTGCCTATTTCGGAAGCTACCGGCAATCGGCGCAGGGCTTTCCTTTACTCATTTCTAGCCGGACTGGCCGAGCCAGTAGGCGCAATCATCGGATATGCCGTTCTCTTCGCTTTTCTGACACCCTCCTTGATATACAGCCTGCTGGCATTTTCCGCCGGAATCATGGTCTATATAAGCCTGGATGAAATCCTGCCAACTGCGCAACTGTACGGCAGGCAGCACTTCGTGATTCTGGGTGTTCTGGCAGGAATGCTTGTCATGGCAATAAGCATATTCTTGCTGCGTTAAGCCAGCCGGTAGACCTGGGCTGTCTGGAATTGATTATCGCCTCCCGCAGGCTATCCTTTGTTCAATAGCTCGTCACTATGTTGGCTGTTTGTGAACCTGCGCCTTATGAGGTGAATGGCGAGAAACACTACAGCCATTATAGCCACGAAGCCAATAACGATCCAGGCGGAATACTCGGGTTCCACATCTTCTAGCCCAAGCCTCGCCAAAGTCCCCAGGGCGATTAGTATTCCATCATATACGACCGAAGAAAGCACGATGGCCAGCACCACCCGATAGTAAGGGATGCGCACTGTGCCAGCAGCCACCGAGGATACCTGCATCAACCCCGGCGTCAACCTGGCAGCGACTATCGCCGGTATGGTCCATTTACCCAGCCTGTTCTGAAATTGCTCGAGATTACGGCGGAGGAATTTTGAACGTCTACCTACCCAGTCTACTAGCCTTGTGCCCAGCAACCGGCTTGCCCAGTAGACGATGCCTGTTCCCAGCAGTCTGCCGCCCCATAGCATCAAGATGATTAGAAGCACCGGCCAGGACAATGCCCCTATTTCGTAGGTAGTGAAAAACAGGATAGTGTCCAGTACGAATGGAAATGGGACGCCGATGTCGCATGATACGGCTATGAAGAAGAGGGCTGCCAGTCCACCGGGATTATCAGCACTTATGGAAGCAGCCAGTGTAGCAAGACCTGAGTTTATCCAGTCAATCATGGTGCGGCTCGGGCTATTGTTACACAAAATACGCAGAGGGACAATGCTTAATTCCTACTTAATTAGGTTGCCAGGCCAGCCTGCCGGTTCACGTCCAGGACGTGCCGAGTTGCCTGTAGTAAAATACTGTTACATGGACTTATGCCGGTACGCTACCTACGGGGACAGCTAATGCCAAAGAGTGTGCCACCCCGATTCGTCCTGATGTTCTGGCCTCTCGCGGACAGGCTCCTGAGGGTAGTCCGTCACATCAAGCCTCTGATAGCCGATGACAGCGGCATCATTCGCTTCAACGTTGGGCACTACAAAGGCCCCACCAGAGTGCTGAATGACGGCACTGAAGTGAAAGGCGGAGACACGATTGTAGAAGTCCATTTGAACAACGACTGGTTCAAGAGGAGACGCAATCTGAATTTAGGCGCCTCGCAGTCAGCCCGGGCATTCCTTGGTTGCTACGCACAAGAGCTCCGCATTCTAGCCCGGCAGGTAGCCAGCGGAACGTTCGGCGAAATTGTGGCGCTCCGTGGCATTACCCTCCTGGGTGTAGCCGCCCGGCGACTGGGGTTCCAGGTTGATGAAATGCCCGATAGCTTGTGGAAGAAGGGAGCTCGTTTCTATATGGCGGGGTTAATGCAGGTCTATCACTTGAGGGGAGGCGACGTACCGATGCTGAGAGAGAAGTCCTGGGAGCTAAAAGAAATCTGGTTTTCCAAAGCGTCGCTTCTAAGCAAGTATGGCTCAAAACATGAATGAGTTCGCCAGGATGCCCAGACTGGCTTGCTAAGCTGATAGCTGCTCTTCTGATTCAAGAAGCTCAGGTATGGTGGCAAATTCGAACCCTCTCTCCATGAGGGTCTCGATGACAAAGGGCAGAGCCTGGAGCATATGGCTGCGGTCATAATTCAGCCTCCTGTCGCGGCCGTCGTGCAGGACAATTACGCCTCCGGGCCTTGCCCGCCCGAGAATAGCCTGCACAATCTCGTCGCCGGATTTCTCTGCGTTCCAGTCACTGGTCATATTGTCCCAGGTAACCACGGTGTAGCCGAGGTTGCGAACAGTGCGCATCAGCCAGGGAGTGCGGAAGCCGTGGGGAGGACGAAACAGCTTTGGCTCAAGTCCGGTACACTCATAGATTGCCTGCTGAGCCAGTTCAATGTCGCGCGCTACCGTCCTGCCCCGTCTCAGGCATAGTGACTTGAGGTGATGGTAGGAGTGATTCCCAACCACGTTTCCTGCCGCGACTATTCGCCGACATGTTTTAGGATAACGACGAGCGTTTTGCCCAATGATAAAGAAGGTTGCTTTTATCTTGTATTGCTCCAGTATGTCCAGAACTTGAGAGGTATAGGGCTCGTTGGGGCCATCGTCAAAAGTCAGTGCGACCCGGAGACGATTGCGGTCGCCATTGGACAATACCCTGCCGTAGAACCGGGAGCGAGGATTGACACCGTGGTAGGTGAACAAAGTGCTCAGGACGCCAATGTCAAAAACGTAGACGATTCTTCCTATTGCCTCGAACGCAGGGCTGACATTCAGCCAGAACAGGCCAAAGAGAAGGGCAACATATACCCAGGATGTTCTAACTCTCTGCCAGGAGAAACTGGCAACGAATGTTTGCCACGCCTTGGACGGCCAGTCTTCCAGCTTCTCGGGAAGCGGCGTATTCCAGAAAAGGACCGTGAAGTAGTCCACCAGCCAGTTCCAGTATTGGTTCACTACGCCTATCCTCTTCAGGCGCCGGGCTGAAGTCAGGACAAAGAGCCGGGGCATAATGCCGCCCTTACCTGCCTTTCTCAATTTTAGGGAAAGCTCGTACTCCTCGCCATAGAATTTGATATTGGTGTCAAATCCACCCACTTCCCAGAATGCCGCGCGTCGCACGGCAAAGTTGCACCCCCAGATAGCGCTGCCCTTGCCGAAAACTTTGCGGAAAAGCTGGTCTGTGATAATGCTGAGGAAATTACCAATGTAGGTGGTAATCTTGCTGAATTTGCCGGCATCGGCATACGCGTAGGGTCCGCTGAGGGACACTATTTCCGGCTCGCAGAGAAAGCGCCACACGATGGTCGAAAGCCAGTGTGTCGGTGCTCTGGTATCAGCATCGATGAAGGCGATGATCTTCCCTTTGGCTACTTCGGCGCCTTTTTGTCGAGCGCAGGCCGGACTCCGCTTACTTTCATAGACGACTTTGGCTCCCCAATCGCGAGCTATCTCGGCGGTATTGTCTGTGCTGGCATTATCAACGACGATGACCTCATACTCGCCGGAGTAGTCCTGGTTCTTTATGGACTCAAGGCAGAAAGGCAGGAAGTGTTCCTCGTTATAGGCGGGTACGACCACAGATACCATGGACAGCCCCCTGCGGCCGTTTATGGCTGCCTCCGCTATCTCATCCTCCCCCATCACCTCAACACTGGCGTACATCGTATAGCGATATATTATATCATATTTGTCAAGCCTCGTGGTCGACAAATCCGTATGACATATGGCCGCTACGCAGATTACGTCTTTCACGTTCCGTATGAGGGCGGCAAGAATGAATTACTTCGTAGCCCTTGACTAGACAGGCTGGACGAGGGTATCTTTTGTTTGCCTGCCGCTATCCGATTTTGAGTTATTGTCGGATGGACGGGTCTAGATACGTTATGGTGAAACCGAAAGAGACTCGGGGTGTAGGGTCGGACGTAATGTGAGAAACTGCATTCTAGCTATTGACCAGGGTACCACGGGGACGACAGCGCTTATTTTAGGTCGTGATGGTGCAATAAGCGGACGTGGTTACGCCAGGATTTCCCAATACTACCCGAAGCCGGGTTGGGTAGAGCATGACCCCTCGGAGATTTGGGCGCAGACTCTGCAGGCAATCGGCCAGGCCAGGTACGATGCCGGGATTGAGGATGACGAAATCGCTGCTATAGGCATCACCAACCAGCGGGAGACAACCATACTTGTAGATAGAGTAACCGGGGAGCCCATAGGACGGGCTATAGTGTGGCAATGCCGCCGAACGGCGGAGAAGTGCGATCAACTCAAGGCACAGGGGATCGCCAAAATCATCCAGGCCAGGACCGGCTTGATAATCGATGCCTACTTCTCGGCAACAAAGATACAGTGGTTATTGGAGAACTCTCCTGGGATTCGGGAGCGGGCAGAGCGGGGCGAGATCCTATTCTGCAACGTTGACGCCTGGTTGCTCTGGAAACTCACCAGCGGCAGAGTGCATGCCACGGATTTCTCGAATGCGTCCCGCACCATGCTGTTCAATATCAATACTCTGGATTGGGATGACGAGCTCCTGCGGCTTTTTAATATTCCGCGTTCCATGCTGCCCGACGTTTACCCATCGATTAACGTTTTTGGCCATACCGATGATGGAATTCCCGTCGCCGGAATAGCCGGTGACCAGCAGGCGGCTTTGTTCGGCCAGGCATGCTATCAGCCCGGTATGACCAAGGTGACATATGGCACAGGTGCTTTTGTCCTTATGAACATAGGCAAGAAACCTGTCGTAGCCAGACATGGTCTGCTGACCACTGTGGCTTGTAGCCCCGACAGGAAGGCGGAGTATGCCTTGGAGGGCAGCGTGTTTATCGCCGGGGCAGCTATCCAGTGGCTGCAGGATTTAGGACTAATCAAGGATGCAGGGGAGTCAGAGCAATTGTCGATGGCAATAAAGGATACCGGTGGCGTGTACCTGGTGCCTGCTTTTGTCGGCCTGGGGGCGCCTCACTGGGACATGTATGCGCGTGGCACGTTAATCGGTCTGACCCGCGGCAGCGGGCGAGCTCAGGTTGTTAGAGCTGCTGTGGAATCGATTGCCTATCAGGTGACGGACGTCTTGGAGGCAATGGTCGCTAGCTCGGGTCTTAGGGTGTCGGAGATACGGGTGGATGGTGGGGCTGCGACGAACAACTTCCTGGCACAGTTTCAGGCTGATATCGCCGGGGTAGAAGTATGTCGGCCCAAAATGTTAGAGACGACGGCTCTGGGAGCAGCCTATCTCGCTGGCCTGGGGATAGGATTCTGGAAGTCGGGCCGGGAGATAGAAGCGCTACGGGAGGTGGGCCAGCAGTTCACGCCACGTATGGAAGCTGTAGAACGCCAGGCGTTGCGGCGTGGTTGGGCAAGAGCACTGGAACGGGCCAAAGGTTGGCTCATAGTGGAGTAAGAGATTGTCTTTCTGTGTGATTGTGCTGGTTGTGGATCTTGCGGCAAGATCCTAGGGAGGATGTCGGCTGCTCACAAGTCTGTGAATACCCGGGGGCTATTTCCTGCTATCTCTTGGTCTTCCTTCTACTGCCTGCTTTTTGTGCCAATCCGTTCTTTATTTCTCCTTAATTACAGTTCTACCAAGTTCCCAGTGGTGTTCATATAAATGTAAACCTTTGCTTATGGCAATTATCTCTCCATCATCGACTCCGATTTCCTTTGCCATCATTTCTTTCATCAACTGAATACCTGCCAGGTTTGAAGGGAAGCCGCCCCACAGGTCCCAGGACCGGAAGTAAACTATGTAATGTAGTTTTCCATACCTCACACTGGTGTCTATTAGTCGTAAACACGGTGGGTCCTCTAAGTTCACCGAATTGACGTCACCTATTGTCATCGTAGCTTGATTTGTATTAAATCCGCTTTTATACATTTCGCATATAGCATTGAATTGAGGCTCGATGTATTCTCCATATGTATACTGCTCATCTGGCTGTCTTATGCTTGCCATCAGATATGGCAGATAGTCACCTTGTACATAGTCTATCGATGTCGGTGGAGGGACCCCGACTGGCACGTTGGGGACCAGTGGCCTGACGTTAGGGTGTTCTATTTGGCAAACGATTAAATCAAGTTCTCTTCTCTTTTCACCAACAAAACTCCCTCTTGTTATGGTGTACTCATAACCCGTGGAGAGAACTTCCTTGATACACTGCCACCACGCC
>JALHUO010000109.1 GCA_022866545.1 Dehalococcoidia bacterium
CTATGTGCCACCCCGGTCTACCCCTCCCCCAAGGACTCTCCCAGGATGGCTCGCCAGGTTTTGACGCTTTCCATAAGGCGAAATCTAACGAATATTCCTTTTTTTCTTCGTAGGTACCCGCTTTGGAAATCATCTCCGATAGGTTCCGGTGGCTTAGCTTGCCATAGTCGAGGAAATTCCTGACGCGGAAATAGACACTTCCCTCAGATTCGTAAGCACAACCCTTGACTACCAGACTTTGAATAACTTCAATAACTTTTGGTATTTCCTCACTTGCCTTGGGATAGATGGCAGCCCGCTGGATATTTAATGCATCCATATCGGCAAAATACTGGTCAACGTATTTATTGGCCAGCTCTGCTGGTAGAATGCCTAGCCGGTTAGCACGCTCTATAATCTTATCGTCGATGTCGGTAAAATTTTGCACGTGCTTGATCTTATAACCTTTGAATCCCAGATAACGCTTGATTACATCGAAGATTATGTAAGTCATAGCATGTCCGATATGGCTTTCGTCATAAGCAGTAATCCCGCAGACATACATCGTTACTGCTTCGTCGCGGGGATGAAAATCTTCCTTTTGTCCGGTTAGGGTATTAAATATCTTCATCTCTTTCCATCTGCAGGGTGGTTGACGACTGTCTAACATCTAAGCGAATGATATCTCAGGCGGGCCAAAGGTTCAAATGACGAGCTTGAATCTGCAATATTCCACTCATGCTATAATGGTAGTTTCGGAAAGAATACCCAGAGTATAAGATGGTTAAGTGAAGAGTACAGTTCACCTTTCCCCCGGAACTGATCAAGGAGCCCATCATTTACAGCCTCGGCCAGCGGTTCAAAGTGGTAACTAATATCTGCCGCGCCGATATAAATGGAGATAAAGGATGGGTGGTTCTTGAATGGGAGGGGAAAGGAGAAGATATCGAGCGTGGAATTGTCTGGGTGACTGGCAAAGGGGTAAGGGTTGACCCCGTTATCGGAGATATTGTAGAAGGTTAGATGCGAAGGATATATCTGGACCATGCTGCCACCACGCCAACTCATCCTGAGGTGGTGAAAGCCATGTTGCCTTTTTTCGTCGACGCCTTTGGCAATCCTTCGAGCATCCATTCCTATGGACAGGAGGCAAGGGGAGCTGTGGAAGAGGCCAGAATCAAAGTGGCGGAACTTATCGGCGCTCGGAGTGAGGAGATTATTTTTACCAGCGGAGGAACAGAGGCAGATAACTATGCCCTAAAGGGCGCTGCCTTCGCTAACGAGCACAAGGGAAATCACATCATCACCACCCCCATTGAACACCATGCGGTGCTGGAGGTGTGCAAGTTTCTGGAGAGAAGTGGTTTCAAGATAACCTGCCTGCCAGTGGATAAATATGGTCTGGTTGACCCTGATGATGTTAAGAGAGTGATTACCGATAGAACAGTCCTTATCTCGGTCATGCATGCCAACAACGAGGTAGGCACGATAGAACCTGTGGAAGAAATAGGTAGAATTGCCAGAGAGGCCGGGGTCTATTTTCACAGCGATGCCGTGCAGACTGTGGGGCATATTCGGGTGAATGTGGATGAACTCAAGGTGGACTTGCTCTCCATTTCAGGGCACAAATTCTACGGACCTAAAGGGGTAGGAGCACTATATGTCAGGAAGGGCACTAAATTAGTTTCCCTTATGCACGGAGGGGAACACGAAAAGAGACGCAGAGCCGGCACTGAAAATGTTCCTGGTATTGTGGGGCTCGGTAAAGCAGCAGAACTTGCTGGGCAGGAGATAGGCAAGGAAGCAGAACGGCTGGCTCGTCTTCGGGATCACCTAGTCGGAGGCCTCGTGGAGAAGATCGACCACATCCGCTTCAATGGTCATCCCACGAGAAGGTTGCCCAACAATGTCAATGTCAGCGTTGATTTTGTGGAAGGGGAATCCATGCTTTTGAATCTCGACCTAGAAGGCATCTGCGCTTCTACCGGCTCAGCCTGTAGCTCGGCAAGCCTGGAACCATCCCATGTTCTTCTGGCGCTGGGGCTTGCCCCCGAGCAGGCTCATGGCTCACTCAGGTTTACCTTTGGGCGAGAAAACACTGAAGCAGATGCGGTGCGGGTGTTAGAGGTCTTGCCGGGAATTGTCGCCAGGTTGAGAGCCATGTCCCCTCTTTTGAAGACTCCAAGATAGGGTCCGAAAAGAGGACCAACAAAAGTGAGCGAACTTCCTGAAATTGGCAAAATCTCCCCGGAGATCTTCAATGAATTGATATACCCTCGCTTGGGTGCCAAAAACCAGGCCGTGTTGGTGGGACCTCAGCACGGGGTGGATGTGGGGATAGTTGAAATTGGGAACAAAGCGGTATCTCTAACTACAGACCCCGTGTTCATTGTTCCTGAATATGGTTGGGAAAGAGCAGCTTGGTTTGCACTCCACATTCTTGCTTCCGATTCTGTCACCTCTGGACTCAAGCCCAGGTTTCTATCTATAGATTTGAACCTGCCTATGGAGATGACCAAAGAACAACTAGAGATAGTATGGGATACCATACATCGCGAATGTAAGAAACTAGGAATCGCGGTTGTATGTGGGCACACTGCTAGATACGAGAATTGCCACTATCCTATGGTAGGTGGTGCTACCGTGATTAGTGTCGGGGAAAAGGATGAGTATGTTACTCCAAAATTGGCACGGGCCGGCGATAGGATAATTGTCACCAAAGGTCCAGCCATCGAAGCCACAGGTATATTTGCTGCCATGTTTCCACAACTTATTGAAGAGAAGTTTGGTCTTGACTTCAGCCAGAGGGCCCAACAAATATTCTATAAGATGTCGGTGGTAGAAGATGCGATGACAGCGGTTAGTGTGGGAGTAAGGGAAGAAGGGGTTAGTGCTATGCACGACGCCACCGAATGTGGTATATGGGGTGCCTTATTTGAACTGTCACAGGCTGCCAATTTGGGGATCAAGATAGAAAAGGACCGTATTCCAGTTGAGGATTGTGTAGAAGACATATGTAGCTTTTTTGCCATTGACCCTTACATCTCTATCAGCGAAGGGACCTTGGTCATCGCCTGCCGGGAGCACAAGGCCCAGGAAATAGTAGCGGCTTTGTCTCGGAAAGGAATTTCCTCGTCAATTGTGGGAGAGTTAATGAATCCCAAGTATGGGATGATATTGGTGGAAGAGGGAAAAGAAAAGAAGCTGGAACACCCATTGGTTGATCCTTTCTGGGCCGCCTTCTACCGTGCTCTCAAGGAGCATGCCTCGAAAGGAATGAAGAAGTGAGTACCGAAGAGAAGATTCTAAAGTCCAGTCGCACTATCGCCCTGGTTGGGCTCTCCCCGAAACCTGACCGACCAAGCTATAGAGTAGCTAGCTATCTAAAAGAACAAGGCTATAACATAATTCCCGTAAACCCAGCGGAAAAGGAGATACTAGGGGAGACCTGTTATCCCGACCTTGCATCAGTTCCTATGTCAATAGACGTGGTCGACATCTTCCGCCGCTCTGAAGAGGTGCCGTCAATTATGGCGGAAGCTATCAGGATAGGAGCAAAGGCAGTATGGATGCAGGAGGGGGTGATAAATGAAGAGGCAGCCAATCGCGCCAGGGAAGCTGGACTCATGGTGGTTATGGACAAGTGCATGCTCAAAGAGCATCTGAACCTACGCACTAGGGGGGATGAGGCACAGTACAGTCAAACCGGGTGATTTGGGCAGCCAGATATTTGCCAGAATCAGATAGTACTGTATATACTAAAAAGCGAAACTCGGAACTACAAGCAGACAAAATCCTGGCAAACTACCACGTGTGGATGCCGTGAGAGTAAGGGTAGATAGAGATTTGTGCATTGGAGTAGGCAATTGCGTTGCCTATGCGCCAACGGTCTTTGAACTCGATGAAGAGAACAAGGCTGTGGTTCTCGACCCCGCTTCTGTCGATGATGATACCCTGCTCGAGGCAGCTAAGAGCTGTCCTGAATCAGCCATACTAGTTGAGGATGACGAGGGAAATCAGCTTTATCCTTAAACCCCGCTGCAATTCTCATCACAATTTGAGATAATTGGCTACAAGGGATACCATTAAGGAGGTGTCGTTATGAGGAGGGTATACCTGGACAATGCCGCAACCACTCCCCTTCTTCCCGAGGTTCGTGAAGCCATGCTGCCCTATCTGGGAGAGGCCTTTGGGAATCCATCCTGCCTTCATGACTGGGGAGATATTGCACGGGAAGCTATGGAAGATGCCCGCGCCCAGGTGGCTCAGCTTATTGGAGCCGATACCGAGGAAATAATCTTCACGGGCAGTGGCACCGAGAGCAATAACTTCGCCGTTAAAGGGCTGGCACTGGCGCAACAAAATAAAGGCAAGCATGTAGTGGTTTCAGCTATTGAGCATTTCTCGGTGCTGCACTCAGCAAGAACCCTGGAAAAGTGGGGCTTTGAACTGAGCCTGATTCCAGTAGACAGGTATGGTATGGTTAACCCCGATGATGTGCGCAAGAACTTGAGGAAAGACACCGTGCTGGTGTCCATCATGCACGCCAACGGCGAGGTGGGCACTATTGAACCAATCAAGGAGATTGCCAAAATCGTCAAGGAAAAAGGCGTGGTTTTCCACACTGATGCCGTGGCTACTGCGGGGACGATTCCTGTCGATGTAAAGGAGATGGGTGTAGACACTCTGAGCCTGGCGGGAAACCAGTTTTACGGTCCAAAAGGAGTTGGTGCTCTGTGGGTACGGAAGGGAGTCCGCATCATACCGTTCCTCGATGGCGGAGTGCAAGAGGGGGGGCGGCGTGCCGGCACGGAGAATGTCCCGGCCATTGTCGGCCTGGGCAAGGCGGCTGAGTTAGCCAGGACCAATATGGCATCTCGAATAAAGCACCTTACCCAGCTTCGTAATCGCTTGCTGACAGAATTACCAAGTAAGATCAAGCATGTAATGGTCACCGGTCACCCTCAAGATCGCCTGCCCGGGCATGCCAGCTTCTGTGTGGAGTTTATCGAGGGCGAGGCTATGCTTATGTTATTGAACAGCCAGGGGGTGGCTGTTACCAGCGGCTCAGCGTGTACCTCAAGGGCGCTTAAAGCTTCGCATGTACTCATTGCAATGGGAATATCTCATGAACTGGCCCAGGGTTCTCTCCTCTTCAGCTTTGGCCTAGATAACATCTCCGAAGATGTAGACTATGTCCTTGAAGTTCTGACCCCTGTCGTAGACAGATTGCGACAGATGTCACCACTCTATGCTAAATTTACCAAAACCGGCAAAGGAGGCACGTAGTATGCCAGTTTACAGTGAAAAAGTAATGGAGCACTTCATGAATCCCCGCAATGTTGGGGAGATTGAGAACCCTGATGGCGTTGGGGAGGTAGGGAACCCGGTATGCGGCGATATGATGACCTTCTACATAAAGGTCAAAGATAACCGCCTGGAAGATATTAAATTCAAGACTTTTGGTTGTGGAGCAGCTATTGCTGTTTCCAGCATGGTGAGCGAGATGGCCAAGGGCAAAACTCTGGATGAAGCAATGAAGATCACTCCTCGCGCAGTGGCTGATGAACTGAAGGGATTACCCAAGCAGAAGTTTCACTGCTCCAACCTGGGTGCCCAAGCTCTGAACAAAGCCATAAAAGACTACCTGGACAAGAAGAAAGGAGGAGGAAAGAAGTAATGGCAAAGCAACAAAAGAAAAAGGAGCATCTTTTTTGCCCCTACTGTGAAGAGGAGATGAGGCAGGCAGATCTCCCTTACTGCCGGGCTTGCCAGCTGACCATATTCTATTGCCCCAAGTGCCGAAAGCCTCTACCCCGCGAGAAAAGAGTGTGCCCTCATTGTGGGACTGAAATTAAGGGCTAGCATTACCGAGAGGAGAGAGCACCATAGTCTTAGGGGGGTTTTGAATCATGACAGACTCCAAGTCACCGAAGCAGGCTCATCGCACTCTGGATTGCATAGGGCTCTATTGTCCTGCACCCGTGCTGAATACCAGACAGGAGGTGGACAAACTCGCCATTGGTGATGTACTTGAGGTATTGGCAGATGACCCCGCTGCTGAGGAGGACCTCAAGGCCTGGGCCAAACGGACGGGGCAGAAGATACTTAAGATAGAGAAAACCGATGAAGGTATGAGATTTCTCATACAAAAAACGAAATAGGAGGTTAACGATGGCTAAGAAAAAGCATATTCTCTACGTTCAAACAAGCGGTGTCGATTCACCGAAGCGTCTCTATTCGCCATTCGTCCTGGCCACGACAGCCAAGGCAATGGATATCGACGCTACAATCTATTTCCTGGGTCAGGGGATAACGGTGGTTAAGAAGGGCATGGCACAGACAGTTAAGGAAGGCAACTTTCCCAATCTCAAGGAGATAATGGACCAAGCCATAAAGGCCGGGGTAAAGCTGATGGTCTGTGAACAGAGCACCCAGTTGCTTCGCCTCGACAGGGGAGACTTCATACCGGAGGCCAAGATTGTGGGAGCTGCCACACTTAATGATCTAGTTCTCGAAGCTGATGGCACCATGTGGTTCTAGGTAAAGCAAGAATACCCCTGTAGGGTCCACTTAGTCCCTCAGACTATCCAAAGAAATAGTTTCCTGCTTGTCTGATGCTTCGCTAGACATCTCTCAGGCGATATTCCATCTGAGACTTGTTGACATTTCCTTCTATATGAATTATGATTCATATAAACGGAGATTCATATGACCCTAGTTGAAGACCAAGCGAGGTTCTTGAGGTGCATTGGGGAGCCGACCAGACTCCAAATACTTAAGCTGCTAGCCAAAGGTGAGAGATGCGTTGGGGAACTCACCAGTGTCCTGAACAAAGAACAATCCCTCATTTCGCACCATCTGAGAGCTTTGAAGGAATGTAATATTGTGAAAGAGAGGCAAAAAGCCCAGAAAGTGTACTACAAGCTTACAGATACTAGATTAGCCAGTTTAATTACTGATTGCGAAGCTCTAATGAAAGAGCTATTGCCATGCAAATGTCAGGAGGTGAATTATGAAAGAAAAGGAAATCAAGAAGGTGGTGAAGGGGAGATATGCCCAGATAGCTAAGCAAGACCAGCAGAGCTGCTGCCCAAGCTGTGGCTGCGGATCCAGCTCCTTGTTGCAAGCTAAGGTTATCGGATACTCGACAGAGGATCTGGAGCATATTCCGGAAGAGTCAGTCATGGGGTTGGGGTGTGGTAGCCCCACCGCCATAGCAGACCTCAAAGAGGGCGAGGTAGTTCTGGACCTGGGGTCGGGAGCCGGCGTAGACGTATTCCTGGCAGCCAACAAAGTCGGCCCCGCCGGCAGGGTGATTGGGGTTGACATGACGGAGGAGATGGTGGATAGGGCAACAAGTATCGCCCGTGATCATGGCTACCGCAATGTTGAGCTTCGTCTGGGCGAAATCGAGAAACTCCCGGTCGAGGATGACTCCGTGGATGCGATTATCAGCAACTGCGTTATCAACCTCTCACCGGATAAAGCTAAGGTCTTCCGGGAAGCTTATCGAGTCCTTAAACCGGGTGGAAGACTCACAGTCTCGGATATCGTCTCGGAGGGAGCGCTCCCCGAGGGGATAAAGAGTGACTCTAATGCCTGGGCCTGTTGCATCGGCGGAGCTTTGGAGCAGCAGGAATATCTGCAAAAGATAAAGGGAGCCGGCTTCAAGGATGTGCAGGTGCTGTCCAGCAAGGAGTTCTATCTGGAAGGCGAGGGAAGCCAGGCACTGACGAAGCTTCTAAGCATTACCGTGAAGGCATACAAAGGAGCGTAGTAAAACCCTTGACCATGGCCCTCTCAGCTTAGTTATTTACGGGCCTAGTGTTCGGGGATTCTTTATCTCACAGGTTGCCTTGACAAGCAATATCCTTGTCGCTAGAGTATATGCGGATATTCAAATATAAGGATAAGGTCATCTATTAGGATGGCAATGAGAGATTTCGCGAAGTTGTTTAAAGCTCTGTCTGACGAGACCAGGATTAGAATTCTGAAAATCCTCCTGGAAAGAGAGTGCTGTGTCTGTGAGGTTATGCAGGCATTGGATATCTCGCAGTCCCGTGCCTCACGCAATTTAGGCATACTCCAAGACGCCGGCTTCGTCAGGTCCAGGAGAGACGGGCTTTGGATAGTTTACTCTATTGATGAACAAAGAATGAACAGCTATGCTTCCCCGCTAATCGAGCTCCTCCGCAACTCTCTTGTTAATGAGAAAATCTTATTGAAGGACAGGGAGCGGTTAAGTCACGCTGTCCGAGTTGGCCCAAAGGCGATACACAGATAGTCTCCGGGCAATTACATGCGCATGCAGGAGGGAAACTCTAGAACATGGAATTAGTCATTGAACTTCTTAAAGGCGGTCTGGGTACTCTCCAAAACTATCTTCTTGCCCACCTGCCCTTCGTAGTGCCAGCTTTCTTCCTTGCCGGGGCACTGTACGCGCTTTTCCCAAAGGATAAAATCCTTCGCTACCTCGGCCCGGGGTCGCCAAAATATATTTCTTATCCTATGTCGGTTGCGGCTGGACTGTGCCTGGCTGTTTGCTCCTGCACTATTTTGCCGCTGTTTGCCGGGATACGGAAAAGCGGGGCTGGCCTCGGACCGGCGATTGTCTTTCTTTATACTGCCCCGGCTACCAATATTCTGGCTATCATCTATACCTCATCGCTGATTGGTGTAGACGTTGCCCTGGCCCGAATTGTCCTTTCTATCAGCTTCGCCATTGTCATCGGCGTCAGCATGGCTGTTCTATTCCCTGACAAGACATCCGGGGACACTGTCAATGTAGCAACAGGACAGGCTTTCCCCTTGGCCCAGAATAGCCCTGGCTCCAGGTGGCTTTGGGCGTTCTTCGGAATTCTGCTCGCCATTCTATTGTGGGGAGCTTCACCCGCAATACAGGTTCTTAGAGTGAAATTGATCGGACTTGCTCCCCTCCTGGCAGCCCTTGTATTCGTAGCCTGGCGTGGATTAGGTCGCGATAACGTGCTGAGCTGGATGCGAGAAACGTGGGTTTTTGTCCGCACCATTGTTCCTTTGTTGCTGGTGGGTGTCTTTGCGGCAGGTATGCTCAGAGTAGTCATCCCGGCCGAGTTTGTGAGCCAGTATTTCGGAAGCACAACGCTGGGAGCCACGCTGGCAGCGGTCTTGTTTGGGGTCGTTGCGTACTTCCCGACGCTGGTGGAGGTGCCCATGGCACGTCTGTTTCTGGATGTTGGCGTGGGGAGGGGACCTCTTCTGGCTTACCTGCTGGCCGACCCCGTCGTCTCCATACCCAGCCTTCTCGTCGTTCGGCAGATGATTGGAAACAAGAGGCTTCTCTGGTATGTAGCCATAATAATAGTCTGCTGTACTGCGGCGGGACTGATATATGGTTTTATCACCAGCCTATAGAGTCTGCACAATCAAAAAAACAGGCCAGTTTCTGAGAAATTGAGAAAGGAGGCAAGAGGATGAACATAAAGATCTTAGGACCCGGATGCGCCAGATGTCATCAGTTGGAAAAGACCGCCAGGGAAGTGGTGAAAGAGCTCAGCATTGATGCCACGATAGAAGAAGTCAAGGACATCATGAAAATAGTGCAGTATCCTATCTTGACCACTCCTGGATTGCTGATTAACGGAGAGTTGGTTTGTGCAGGGCGGGTGCCCACAAAGGCCGAGGTTACTCAGCTTATCACTAATGCCCTAAACAAAGAAGACAAAACTAAGGGACAGAAGATTGATCTCGGCACAGGAGCCGCGTAAATATACAAGGAGGGAGAATGCAAAGCGAAAAACCTTGTTGTCCTGCTGCCGCGGCAAGGATGATAAAGAAACTGGCCTTGCCGGGTGGTGAGGTTGGTATCGTAAACCTGGAAAGCATTCTCAAGGCAGTTGCCGACCTGAAGCTGGCTGACAGCGAGGCTATCAAGAAGGAACTGCTCCAGAGGGTAAAGATCCACAATTATGTTCCGGCCAGTGCTGAGTCTGATTACTCCAGCGCTCTGTTCGGTGAATACAAAAGGCTATTAGGGAAACGAGTGTGAGTCTATCTATTACAGAGCTAAGAAACAGATTCAAGGCCACTCAAGACAAATTTGACCTGTTGAAGCTGCGGGAGGACGTTACTGCCTTAATGGACAGCCCTCAATTTCAGCAGCTTTCACAAAGTGATAGAAACCGCGTTGAAGACTTACTGGTGGAGGTAGTCGCCAAGGAAGAGCAGTACAAGGGGTGCGACCCGTGGAGAACTATTATGGGGTACTGAAAGCCCCGAGGCGCGATGCTCAGATTAAAATCAAGAAAACTAGAATTGAGAAGGTGAGTTATGCTTCTTCATGACTATAAGGTAACCAAAGTGGGACGCAGTCTCTGCAATCCGGAATGGATTGCGGTAAGAGCCGGGCTTGGCGACGATATCAGTGAGGTTCTCCCGTATCTTAATGCTATTGTTAAGAATGCCGTATATACTCCTGAAGTCCAGAACCTTAATTTCAAAATCGACACAGGTGCCATAAGTCTTATGCCACGCGAGATAAATGTGGGACAGGTGACATGTGAAGAGGACGGTATAAAACTCCTGGATTATGTCAAAAAGTTGATAAACGACACCTGGGAGAGACGCACAAGCATTAGTCCCATCTATGAGCGGAGGGAGGAGATAAAGGCAAGAGACATACTCGACTTCCTACCCAAGACCAACTGTCGAGATTGCGGACTGCCCACGTGTTTCGCTTTTGCCGTCGCGTTACTGAAGGGACAGAAACGCCTGCCGGACTGCCCCGCTTTAAGTAAACTGGAATTCACCCAAGATAGGGAGACACTGGGCAGATTGCTCCAGACTGGCATTACTGAGGAGGTAGCAAAGTGACCAAGAATAAAGGCAAAGAGAATCAGGCACCTAAGAGTAAAGTAACCAGGATTTTATGGATTGTGTGCCCTATCATCCTGGTAGGCTTAGCCATATGGCTGGTATTAGCTTACGGCACGTCATCTGCCACGCCTCCACCTTCAAACAACTCCACAGGCCCGGCTGACAGGGTTGATGTTGTTTACTTTCACCGCACACAGCAATGTTATAGGTGTAGATACGCAGAGGAAGGGACAAACTACACCGTGAAAACTCACTTTGCGGATGAGCTGTCCAGCGGCAAACTGACTTTTCAATCGATCGATGTACAGGACAGTAAAAACGCCGCTGTCGTTGAAAAATATGGTGCCTATGGTTCACAACTGTTTATCAATGCTGTGAAGGACGGCGCTGACCATATTGAACAGGTAACGGATATCTGGTTGGTCATAGGTGATGACGAGGCGTTCGTTGAAGTAGTGAAGAACAGAATCGAGAGAAGCCTCACTGGAGAGACCTGATGGATTTTAGTACCATTCTGGGAGATATCAATGTCCCGGTCCTGTCGGCGCTGCTTCTGGGATTGATAACTGCCATCAGTCCTTGTCCTCTGGCTACCAACATTGCTGCGATAGCATATGTCAGCCGCAAAGTGAAAGAGCGCAGATACGCTGTCATAACTGGAGCGCTCTACACACTGGGGCGTATGTTTTCCTATTCCATCATTGGCGTTCTAATAATTGTGGGCGGTCTTGAGATTCCAGGAGTTGCCACGTTTCTGCAAGACTTTGGCGAGCAGATTTTGGGGCCGCTTTTGATAGCAGTAGGGGCAATAATGCTGATTGTAAACAGGATTCCGCTTAGTTTGGGAGGAGGA
>JALHUO010000110.1 GCA_022866545.1 Dehalococcoidia bacterium
CTGGCATTTAGGACAAGCGGTTATGAGCAACTCAGCTCCTGTCTCGGTCGCCTCACATAACCTTTCGGCCCTTAACATGTTGGAATACGAGTCGCAATTAGTAAAAGCACTGGTGCCACAGCAAATGGACTCCAATCCGCTGTGTGCCATCTCAACCAGTTCAATGCCAGGAATCGATTTGAGCACCTTCCGCGGGGCTTCGTACACACCTAAATGCCTCCCTAACCGACAAGGGTCTTGATAGGTGACCTTTTTCTTGATTTCCTTGAACTTTACTCCGTTCTGCTCTATCCTTTCGGCCAAAAACTCGGAGATATGCTGTACTTCGCAACCCAAATCCACATAATTTGGGTAGTCCAGTTTGAATGTGCGATAACCTTCGGGGCAGGAAAAAACTATCTTCTTGACGCCAGCCTCCTTGATCTGGGCGGCATTGTATTCGGCCAGTTTCTTAAATGTCTCTATGTCGCCAGTCCAAAGTGCATCATGTCCACAGCATTTCTCGTTAGCGAGCAGCTTGGGCTCGATCCCCAGCACGTTCAAGGTCTTAAGGTTTGCCTTGGTTATGTCAAGAGCATTGAATTCGACGCCCTCAAAGATGGCCTCAAAATATGGGGCACATCCCACCCAGAGAAGTACATCGCTGTTTTCTGAAACACGATATTCCTTGGAAAGCCATTCCAGCCTATTTTGCTTAATAGCAGGGCTTGTCATTAGCCTCGCCAGAGATTGCAGCTGTCCGGAGTGAGCACAGACTCCGTGCTGCCCGTTGTTCTGAGCCAGGTTTCTGGCTTTTCGTACAAAGACAGGAAAGTCAATGTCGCTGGGACATTTCTGTTGGCAAGTATAACAAGTAAGGCAGGAAAAGAGCTCCCGATCCAACAGCAGCTCATCCCCAAAGCCCAGAAGTGCAGTCTCAATCATCCGCCGTGGAGAGAAGGACGGATCGTATCTGGCAACCGGACATACGCTCGTGCACTTGCCACATTCCAGGCAGTAGTAGGTCTTGGTTTCTTGAACAATATCCTCTAAGTTCACGCCAGAACCTCCATTTTTACTTTAAAAGGCGAAGGGCCTAACTTCTTGAGTTGCTCCACCATCTCCTTGATTATCCGGGCAAACACCACTCCTTCAGATGCAGCCACCATCTCACGCCGCAGGCGCTCGTCCTCCAGACCAAGCACATGAAGTACCTTTCTCAAATTGTCAACGGTAGCATCGCACTTCACCGGGCCATCGATATAGTGGCAATCAGTAAGATGACAACCGGCAACCAAAACCCCGTCCGCGCCACCCTCAAAGGCCTTCAGTACGTATATAGGGTTAACCATACCGCTACACATTACTCTCACTATCTTGACATTCGGCGGGTAATGAACGCGGCTCGTTCCAGCTAAATCGGCAGCGGCATAAGTGCACCAGTTGCAGCAAAAAGCAACGATTTGAGGTTCAAATTCAGCCATCAGGACACCTCCGTCAAAGCAGCAACTTGAGCCAATATCTCATCCTGGGTGAAGTGTTTGATCGATATCGCGCCTGTGGGGCAGACGACAGCACAGGCTCCACAACCTTTGCACAGAGTCTCATTTATGCTGGAAACCATAGTTCCGTTCTTGGCAGCGACTTTAGGAGCATGAAAAGTGCAGATTTCCTCGCAGCGCCCGCATCCGTGGCAAATAGCTTCGTCCACAATTGATACGGCAGCTTCAAGCGTCACCGTGCCCTTGCTTATCAACGACAGGGCTTTGGCTGCCGCTGCCTCAGCTTGCGCTACTGTATCCGGAATATCCCTGGGACCTTCACAACAGCCAGCGATAAAAATGCCTTCTGTTGGAGTAGCCACAGGGTCCAGCTTGACGTGCCTCTCCAGGAAGAAGCCATCTGCCCTACGATTAAGCGTAAATATCCTGGCGACATTCTCCGCGTCGGAGCGCGCCTCCAGAGCAGAACACAATATGACCATGTCCACGGGGACACGCACTAACTTACCTAGCAGTGTGTCTTCACTGACCACAATCAGCTTGCCTTTTTCTTCATCCGTCAGGGCCTCGTCTGTGATCTTGGCCACCTTTCCTCGTATGAAATTCACTCCCTCCTCGGAACAGCGTTTATAGAATTCTTCATAGCCTTCTCCAAAGCAGCGCATATCAATATAAAACTCATATACATCAGCCTTGGCGAATTCTTTTATCAAATGAGCATATTTGAGCCCATACATGCAGCATACTCTGGAGCAATACTCATGATAGTTCTGGTCCCGACTGCCCACACAGTGCACAATAGCAACACTCCCCGGCTCACGACCGTCCTTCAACAGAATCCTGCCTTCAGTCGGTCCTGCGGCACAGGTTATTCTTTCAAATTCGAGACCAGTCAACACATTATCGTATTTCCTGTAGCCGTATTGCGGTATCACGGAAGGGTCAAATTGATCATAGCCTGTTGCCACTATAATTACGCCCACTTCTAGCTCAACAATTTGATCGGTCTGGTCGTAATCTATGGCATCGGCCCCACATGCTTCCTTACACTCACCGCATTGAAAACATCCCTTCATTGCCGAGGCCAGGCAGCGCTCTGCTTCCTGCTGAGCCTCCTCGAGGGAGTAAGCCTGCTCGACCTCTTTGAAATCACTGACCCGCTTTTCCAGCTCGGGTTCGCCGCGTTCTACCCTTTTTCTAGAGCCGAAGCGCTTCTTGATTTCGGCAACTTCCTTTTCACTCAGCTTCTCGACTTTGCCTCCTTCTTCGGTGCTTAGCTCTTCTCCTCTGAGATACGCATCCATGGAGCGAGCCGCCCTCTTACCCGCGGCTATGGCAAGGATAACGTCAGCTGGACCAGACACCACATCTCCTCCAGCAAATACACCATCAATATTGGTCTGCAAAGTAACGGGGTCAACATCGAGTGTACCCAGGTCAGTAAACGCTAAACCCTCAGGGAGCACGCTCTTATCTACGCTTTGCCCGATAGCCATAATCACATTGTCTACATCTATGGTGAATTCCGAACCTTGGACGAGCCTGGGGCGTCGGCGTCCTCTAGCATCAGGCTCACCCATCTCCATACGGGCACACTTTATTCCGGTGACTCGATTGTCTTTGGACAGCACTTCGACCGGTACCGTCAGGAACTGAATCTTGACCCCCTCTTGTTCCATCTGTTCAATTTCGCTGGGGATAGCCGGCATCTCGGCACGGGTACGACGGTAGACAACAGTTACTTCATCAATACCCAGACGTCGGGCAACGCGAGCAGCATCAGCAGCAGCGTTGCCACCACCGATGATTGCCACCTTCGGGCCCAACCTGACCTTGACTCCAGAATTGACTTGCCTCAGGAAATCAAGAACGTAGAGGACGCCAGGGCTATCCTCGCCAGGAATACCGATTTTCTGGCTGCTGCCAGCGCCGTTGCCCAGAAAGATAGCTTTGTAACCTTGTTTGAAGATTTCATCGAGCTTCTGGACGGTGGTGTTCGTCTTGATTTCCACCCCCATATCCTGTATGTAGCTAATGTCGCTGCTCAGCACCTCTCTGGGCAATCGGTATTCAGGAATGCCATAGCGCAGCAGACCTCCCGCCTCAGGGGCAGATTCAAATATCGTAACCGAGTACCCCTGCCTGACCAGCTCGTAGGCACAGGCTAGACCTGCCGGACCGGAGCCCACGATAGCTACTTTTTCTTCTTTGGTTATTTCCACGGGCCGAGCCTTAACTCTGCCGGCATTTCGCGCATAGTCGGCGGCGAAACGTTTCAGCTCTCTAATTGCTACGGAATCATCAAGCTGCCCTCGGTTACAGGCCTGCTGACAAGGAGCATAACAGACTCTGCCACAGATAGCAGGGAGGGGATTAGTTCTTCTTATGACCTCATAAGCTTCCTCGAATTTCCCCTCTTTAATTAAGGATATATAGCCCAGGGTATTCATATGAATTGGGCAAGCCGCTCTGCACGCCGCTTTACACGGTCTTTCCTCTCTCTTATCAATTACGGCAATATGAGGAATGGCTTGAGC
>JALHUO010000006.1 GCA_022866545.1 Dehalococcoidia bacterium
ATTACCGCAATGGGATGCTGGCCATCCATAAGTAAGCCGCGATAAGCTTCCTCAGTTGCCCGGGTTAGCAGGGGACTGTGCACCCACCTTCGATTGACAAAAAAGCTGAGATAGTTACGATTAGAACGGGCTAGGGAAGGTAGGCTTATTAAGCCGCTGACCTTAGCCAGGCTGTCCTTTTGTTCCATCTTTAGCATCTTTTTCGCTATCTCTTCACCATAGATCTCATTTACCACCTCGTGCAGGTCGCCATTGCCCGTAGTGTGCAGGCCGCGACGTTTATCAAGGACCAGGTTGAACTTAACCTCGGGGAAGGCCAGGGCATACTGGCTTACCAAATGGGCGATGTGGCTATTTTCGGTATTTGCTGACTTGAGAAACTTAAGTCGTGCGGGAAAATAGCGGAATAATCGGTGCACGGTTACAGTAGTGCCTTGGGGCCTAGTGCGGCTCTCTTTGCGGACTACCTCCCCCTTTGTCAAATGCATGTAGCCAGCCACGGCCTCCGAAGGTGTCTGGGTGAGAATCTCCACTTCGGCAACTGTGGCAATGCTGGGCAAAGCTTCGCCCCGAAAGCCGAGGCTAGAGATCTTCTCCAAATCGTCTAAATTGCTGATCTTGCTCGTGGCATATCTGTGAAAGGCAAGCTCTAGCTCCGATTGTGGGATACCTGTACCGTTGTCACTGACTTTGATTAGCTCTACTCCGCCGCCCTGGGCTTCTACGGCAATCTGGGTGGCTCCGGCATCCAGGGAGTTCTCTATCAGCTCCTTCACCACCGAGGCCGGCCTGTCAATCACCTCCCCGGCAGCAATCTTGGAGACTACATCGCTCGCTAAAACTTGAATGGGCATCTAGAATTGATGTTACACGGTTGCGGGTAGTGGGTCAATTTGAAAATGCTATATCTTTCCGAACATCCCAGCTATACCAGCGAGGATAAATCCTATAACAATGAGGAATATTCCTGCACCAATATCAGTCCATGCACCAGTCACCTGATTCGAATGTTGGACTATACCGAAGAAGAAAATTGCCAAACCTGCGGTAATGCCTATGCTTGCCCAAAATTTACAAATCTCTTTTCGTTCCATTTCATTGTCCCTCCTTTGATATGGATTATAGCATTGATTGTGAAATGAATAGATCGCAACAAAAGTGTAAAGTCTGTGGAAGAGTTGACAAGTTCAATTACAATGTTCCAGATGAAATGTGGCGAGCAATAGTCCCACATTCATTCCAGAACAATGTTGTCTGTCTATCTTGCTTCGATGATTTTGCCAGTGAGACAGGGATAGGTTATACTTACGCCCTGCAAAGCCTATTTTTCGCAGGGCGTAAGGCCTGCTTTGAGTTCAGGGTGAAGCAAGCGATTCGAGTGGGTGAGTAGTTCTGCTACTTACAATTACCGGCAGCTTGTTTCGCCTTGCACTCATTGCAAAGTTCGCCAGAAGTGGGCTTAGCAGGGCGTTCATCGTAATTGCTGGTTGGCCAGTTTGAGCAGTTACTGCAGAAATGCCATGTGTCTTTGCCCTTGTGCTTTCTGTAAGGACTAGCCATAATTCACCTCCTTTCAATTTCAATTATAGCATTAATGAACAAATTATAAGAGAACAGCATGGATCAATTTGAGAATGAGAAAACAAAAAGAGGGACTCGAATCCTCAGTTTCTTGATCGACAGTCAATCGTTTTCCCATTAAACTACCGGCCCACCATTGCCATTATACCAGCTTAACAATCTCCTCAACCGTCCAGACATGATTCGTTAAGCCTACTGCCATGGCGGGGGTTTTGGGATATGGGTTAGTAAGCGTCTTGTGAGGTCTGGCAAAGTTGTAATACATGAAGTGTAGGGCTACGGCATATTCCAGGTTCTCTATTTTCTTTGAGAACGCATTAGTTAATCTAGTGAATCGCCTCATACTCATTCGCATTGTAAGGTTTTGCCGTTCTACATAACTTGTTGAAACTCTCTTCATATCCGGAGAACCATTGACACGTTTTGTCAGTGTGCTAGTACACTTTGGAGGGCTGTAGTGTCCAAACTTGTCCTGGTCAACTCCGTAGTACTTGACTAACATAGCGTAGTCCACATCATCACCAAAGACGCTATTCACCGCCTCGTAATACATTCTGTGTCCGTCAGTAGTCAGTTGTACACGATTTGAGAGGCGTTCCTTAATATCCTCAAAGAACTCGGTAGCACATTCAGGGTTTCGTAAACCGACAAGCCAACTTAGAACGAGCTTCGTATCGGCATCAATCGCTACAAATGTCCAGATATCGCCATACCCAAACTGGCCTTGCTTATCTTGAGGCACATTCTTTGCTTTCGCATAGCAGAATGACCAGATTTCGTCACACTCTACTCTTTGGCATGATAGATTTCTTAGGTGACTGTTCTGGTATTCGGCACAGGCTTTACCAACATCACGCAAAAGTCTAATGACTGTGCCTTTTGCTGTATCTGTTATTCTGCAAGTGGCACGTATTGAGTTCCCATCAACAAGTGCTTTTATGACCCTTACCTTGCGCTCTAAGCTTAGCTTATTCATAATTATATGATACATGCTGGTGCAAGTATGGTCAATACCCTTTTGTTAAATTGGGGCTGGTTTTGACCAATATTTTCCCGTGCAAGTATTGACATTTCATGCCCTAGCATGTATACTGTAAATTATGGACGAAAAAGGAAAGATAAACAGAAACGCAAGGGCATTATCCAAATTGGGCGCTTCAAAGGGTGGTAAAGCAAGGGCAGCAGTCCTCACTCCTGACGAGCGCAAAGAGATTGCCCAGAAAGCAATCAGAACACGATGGGCAAAAGCTAAAGGAATACCCTTAGAGGAAGTTGGGCAAGTATTAACTCCGCCGGCGGAATCATCTATTATGCCCAAAGTTGGAGAAATGCCAATATCTCTATTTCAGGGAACATTACAGATTGGCGATGTAGAGTTTTCATGTCATGTATTGGATAACTACAAAAGGGTAATTGCTCAACGTGAAGTGGTACGGTCTTTAACAGGAAAAGTGTCGGGTGATTTGAAAAGTTATCTAGGAACCACGGCTATCAGCAAGTATATAGACCTGGCGGAAATAACTGATAGAACGATAAGTTTTAGAATTCCAGCTACTCAATATGAAGCTAGGGGATATGAAGCTACTTTACTGGTAGAGATTTGTGATGCCTATCTTAAAGCAAGGGAAGTTGGTGGGTTATTAGTTCCAAGCCAACTTAAACTTGCTAAACAAGCAGAAATTATTATAAGAGCATGCGCCAAAGTTGGAATAATAGCTTTAATTGATGAAGCTACTGGATTTCAGAAAGTTAGAGCTGATAATGCCTTAAGATTAAAACTACAAGCCTTCATTGCTGAGGATTTGCAGGAATGGGTAAGGATGTTTCCCCAAGAATTCTTCATTGAATTAGCACGCCTAGAAAATGTACATTATTCCCCCCGCAATCGCCCAATAAGATGGGGGAAATACGTATTGGCATTTGTGTATGCTGCCGTTGATAAGGATGTTGCTAGAGAATTGAAACGGCGGATACCTAATCCCCATTATGGTCAGAATTTACACCAGTTATTACGTGATTTCGGCAAGGAAAAAGTCAATGCTCAGTTGTATCAAGTATTAGGCATCATGAAAACGTGTAGAGATATGGATGAGTTCAGACGGAAATTTGACTATGTCTTTAAGAAAGAACCTTATCAGCTTACCTTTCTTGATTTTGTTGATTCTTATCAGTTGAATTAGATTCTTTCTCGGTAGTTGTTTTAACTATCTTGGCAGCTAATTCGTTAGCGTCTAACTGCTTCTTCTTTTTGCTTTGTTTATTCTTCTCCACATCTTAATTATGGCATACGGGAAATGCCTGTCAATACTTTGAGATTTCAAATTGACCCACTACCCGGTTGCGTGTATTCTGTCAATAGTCTATGGGGAAAATCCCAAGTCCTTTTCCATTTTTTCCAGGGCTGCCAGGCTGGCCAGTAGCTTCTTGACTCCAGCGCCTTCAAAGACTACGGTCAACTCTTGATCATCTCTGGTGGGACTGCAATTCATCACTATTCCAGGGCCAAATTTGTTGTGGTGGACATGGTCGCCGACCTTCAGCGTTAGGGTGCTAGCAGGTCGACGCGAAGGCCAAGTATCCCGGCCAAAATGAGTGGCTGCCACGGGAGCCGGAGTCTCTTCCCATAGTGTTCTGGGACTTATCAAGTGGGGTGAGATGTCATGAAGAAAGCGAGAGGGCGGGTTTGCCGTGCTGCCGCCAAACAAGCTCCGACGGTAACTGCGCAAAAGGTAGAGCCGCTTCTTAGCTCTGGTTATTCCCACGTAGCAAAGACGACGCTCTTCCTCCATTTCTTGCGGGTCGTCGAACGATCTTCTGTGCGGGAGAATCCCTTCCTCCAGACCAACAATAAAAACCGCCGAGAACTCTAACCCTTTAGCTTGATGCAAGGTGATCAAAGTCACGGCGTCGGCTCTTTCATCCAGTACATCTATATCCGATACCAGGCTCACTTTCTCAAGGAAACTGGTCAGAGCCTCTGTAGGAACGAACTCATCGTATTCACTGGCAACATTGCGCAGTTCAGTTATGTTTTCCCATTTTTCCTCTCCGTCTTCCTTGGCCAGAATATATTCTCTATATCCGGTGTCCTTCAGTATTTCATCCAGTAGACCAGAAAGGCTCAGTTCATGGCTATGGGCGGCGAGGTTAGCCATAAGGGCATCAAACCCAGCCAGAGCCTGGACAATGCGTGGAGAAAGAGACTGCTTCACCTCGACGGCAACGGCATTACGACTTATCTGTTTTAGGGCCTCAAAAAGAGGCGTATCATTAGCTTTTGCCCACGACTGAAGCGTGCTAATGGTTTTTTGTCCAATGCCCCTGCCGGGCACATTTATGATTCGAGTCAGACTGACGTTGTCCTGCGGATTATGGATAAGTCTGAGGTAAGCGATAATATCTTTCACCTCTTGCCTCTGGTAAAAGCGCGTGCCACCAACAAGCTTATAAGCCACACCGTACCTCAGGAAAGTCTCCTCCAGCGCTCGTGACTGCGCATTGACCCGATACATGACGGCGCAATCTTTCAGTGATATTTGTTCCTGGCCAACAAGCTTCTCAATCTCGTTGAGCACGGACTGGGCTTCTTCCTCAGCGTTGTAGCCTTCGATAACGGTTACCGGAGCTCCGTTTTCGTTTTCCGTCCATAG
>JALHUO010000111.1 GCA_022866545.1 Dehalococcoidia bacterium
GATCGTCACGGATTACACCAAATCCTCTACGAGATAGTATACAACAGCATAGACGAAGCCATGGCCGGCTGCTGTGACCATATCGAAGTAACCATCCACGAAGACAATAGCATCACTGTAACTGATAACGGACGGGGTATCCCTACGGAAAATATCCCGGGGCAAGATATCACAGCCCTGGAGGCAGTGTTTACTCGCCTGCACGCCGGAGCCAAGTTCAGCAATCATGTCTATGGTGTGTCCAGTGGACTCCATGGCGTTGGTGCTTCAGTAGTGAATGCCTTGTCTTCCTGGCTCAAAGCCGAGGTCAAACGCCAGGGAAAACTCTACTGTCAAGAATATCACCAGGGGGTGCCTCAAGGCGACGTAGAAATAGTTGGTGACGCCCAGGACACAGGCACTTCAGTTTCCTTCCTTGCTGACAAGGGAATCTTCGAGAGTATTGACTACGATTTCGATATGGCTTGCCAGCGGCTCAGGGAACTGGCTTACCTGAATAAAGGAGTAGAAATATTTGTCAAAGACGAGAGAGCCAGTCAAGAGAAGGCGTTCTACTTCGATGGGGGAATAGCCAGCTATATTCGCCGCCTCAACAAAAACAGAGCCGTTATTCACCCCTACCCCATCTATATCTCCACCATAACGGATAGCACCGTAATAGAGGCAGCTGTACAATATAACGATAGCTTTACCGAGTCCACTCTCTCTTTCGCCAACTGTGTAAATACCAGAGACGGCGGCAGCCACCTTACTGGATTTCGCTCAGCATTGACTCGAGTTTTCAATGATTATGCCCGGAATACGAAATTTTTAAAGGATGCTGACCCCAACTTAACTGGGGAAGATGTGCGCGAGGGGGCAGTAGCCATCATAAGTGTAAAACTCCCACAGCCCCAATTTGAGGGGCAAACTAAGGCAAGGCTGGGAAATCCCGAAGTAAAAAGCCAGGTTGAGTCTGCTGTAGCCAGCAGCCTGTCCCTATACCTGGAGCAACACCCCAACGAAGGCAAGACAATCATAGAGAAGTGCCTCACCTCCGCCAGAGCCAGAGAGGCGGCACGTAAAGCTCGTGACCTCGTCTTAAAGAGGACTGGATTCGAAACATCAACCCTGCCAGGGAAACTAGCCGATTGTTCCGAGAAAGAGCCCGCAAAATGCGAGATTTACCTGGTTGAAGGTGACTCAGCCGGCGGCTCAGCTAAACAGGGGCGAGACCGCCGCTTTCAAGCTATTCTCCCTCTGAGAGGCAAAATACTAAATGTAGAAAAGGCTGCCAAAGATAAGATCCTGGAACATGAAGAGCTGAGGGCCATTGTCACAGCGTTAAAAGCAAGTGCTGACGAACAATTTGATAGCTCTAAACTTCGCTACCACAGAATAATCATCATGACCGATGCCGATGTTGATGGCTCGCACATTCGTACTTTACTACTTACCTTCTTTTTCCGCCATATGACAGAGTTGATTAACCAGGGCTATCTCTACATTGCCCAGCCGCCTCTTTATCGACTCAAGTCCGGTAAACAGGAGTTCTGGCTTTACTCCGAACAGGAAAAGGAAAAAAGAATTAAGGAGCTGAAACAAGACAAAATAGAGATTCAGAGATACAAAGGGTTGGGGGAGATGACTCCCGTACAATTGTGGGAGACAACCATGAACCCCGCTAACAGAACCCTGCTCAAAGTAGAGGTAGTGGATGCCATAGCCGCAGACCAGGCTTTTCGTATGCTCATGGGCGATGAAGTTCTGCCTCGCAAACGGTTCATCCAGGCCCATGCTCAAAGCGTCAGAAACCTCGATATTTAGCCATTGGGCTTCCCCAACCCGGGGGATGTGATAGGGGGACAATTCAATAGGGGATCTCGATAATAGCACATGCGGAAAATCTGTATAATTACTTGTTAGCTCTCACAAAGGTATGACAGGAATTAGAGAGGACCTCACACCAGAACAGAGAGCGACAGATCTGGATCTTGTTATTGACCCTGGGTTTGTGAACCACCGCAAGATTCAAACTGTCATTGGCAAGCCAGGCATGGAATTCATCGACCTCAATATCAGGACCCTGCCCGACTTACCGGAATGGCAAAAGAATGTACGCGTAGATCACATTTACTCTGAAGCCGTTTTGCTCTTCTGCAAAAGACTGGGGATACAGACGCTTCAACACAATTTGTCTGCTCCGAAAGGGCGTCTCGTCTGCTCTGTCGAGAGGCTCGGCCCATGCCCCAATGTCTACGACAAGGCGCGAGTTATCAGCGAATGGATACGTCCAGAGAACAGCGACATCAACGTTCAATTCCATTATTCCACAGCTCACATTCGCAGTGATACAACTCGATCGCGGCTTCACGATGGAAATCATGTGTTCGCCATACTTGCTGAACTACTCCAATTTGACGGAAGGCTCGCCGTTTTCGATCCACTTGTAATGGGTGCCCCTTGGCTCAAGGAGAAAGGCGAAATTCCCACATTCGATATCATGTGGTTTGGCTATGAATTTTTTGAAAACTTCGTGGAGGATTTCGACGAGTTCAGCAAAGTCAGAGATATCCCCGTCCCAAGTGACGTCGACCCAATGAGACATGTATCTGAAAATGCTTTCAAGCACTGTCTCGGTGAAATCTTGGGCGACGCAGTTCAAAATGATTGGGGTGGCGAAACCTCGGATTTTTATACGGCTCATATACACCTGAAGGGTAGGCCGCAAACGGCCGCCTTCCTCCTCAAAGGCCCTGCACGATTTGCCCCAATGTCTCTCAACCATCTTGGTAAGAATAACGACCAAATAGTCCGCCTTGCCAAAGAGCCCGCGCAAGTCCTGTTCGTTCAACACTGTCACGATATCACGCCACCTGTGAGGGAAACTCTCAGGGCATTTGCCGTGCAACCAGGCAATCCAAGGCGGTTCTGCCTCATTGATGGTAGGGATTCAGTGCGCCTTCTCAAAGCCTACGACTTGTATGACAAGGCAACAGAGCTATCAAAGAGAAACGAAAGCGCGATCTAACAACTCGATGCCCCACTCACACTAGCTGGCTCAACCGTTCTAGCTTCAACGGCCAAAGTTTAGTCTCATTTCGATCCGAGGTATTCTGAACACACCGTCTGGCGGGTGAAGTGCGTCACTATCTCGCAGATACCGGATATATCCTTTGTTGTGTTATATACTCTTCTACCACAGATGGCACCAAATAACGAATAGGCAGCCCCTGAGCTATGCGGTGGCGAATTTCTGAGGAGCTAATCCCAATTACAGGCATATCAAGCTGAATAACTCTCTCCAGCAGTCCTGGTATCGCTTTTCCCAAGTGCTTCAAATCTCTTGAGCCCAGTCTGGGGGGCACCACCAGCCGGCATAATTGAATTACTCTCTGCGGTTCCTTCCACAAAGGCAGTTCAGCCAATGTATCCCGCCCGAGGATGAAGAAAAGGCTGGCTTGGCTGCCCAGTTGTTTTTGCAGCAATGTAAGGGTATTCACGGTGTAAGAAGGACCGGGTCGCTCTGCCTCAAGAGTACAAAGCTTAAAATGAGGGTTGTCCGCTATAGCACGCCGTACCATCTCTACCCTGTGGGCTGCCGGGGTGATATCACGATCTTGCTTAAGCCAGGGCTGCCCGGCAGGCACGAAGAGGATTTCGCTCAACCCCAACTTCATTCTTGCTTCCTCACCGACAACCAGATGACCTATATGGATAGGGTCAAACGTACCACCAAGAACGCCTATGTTCACTTCTCTATTTTCGCGGCTTGGGACGGAATACTGCTATTTGAGCCGGCGGCGAAATCATTTCCTCATCCCGGCTCGCCTGCTCCACCATTTCCACGGCTTTCCCTATCAATTCTAGCACGCCTTGGCCGTTCATCGCAGAAATGTAGAAGGCAGGCACCCCAGCCCTGACAAGGCATTGCTTGACTTCAGGCAGACGCGCTTGGACCTCAGGCAAATCTACCTTATTTACCGCCACGATTCTGGCCTTGTGCGATAAGTATTTGTATAAGGCTATCTCTCTATCCAATGTGCCAAGGTCATCAACAATGGTCGGCGAACTGCCATCCAATAAATAGATCAGCAGCTTAGTTCTCTCCACATGACGCAGAAAATCGTTGCCCAATCCTTTGCCCGAATGAGCGCCTGCAACAAGGCCGGGAATTTCGGCAACGATCAAGTCTCTTTTATCGCCTAGCATAACTCCTAACATTGGCTCGCTGGTGGTAAAGGGGTAATCGGCAATTTCGGGTTTGGCTCTCGATATGGCAGATAGTAAAGTGGATTTGCCCGAGTTGGGAAGGCCGACAATACACATGTCTGTAATGAGTTTCGTCTCGAGGACAATATACCGTTTTTCTCCTGTTCCACCCTTACTGGCAATCTCAGGAGCTTGATTCACTGCTGTAGCAAAACGAGTATTGCCCAGCCCTCCTCGGCCTCCCTTAGCCACCAAAACCTTTTGCCCAGGAGCCTTCAGGTCAGCCAAAGGTATCTCCTCCCCCGAATCAGCTTTAGTGAACACCATTGTACCCACAGGCACTGAAATAGCTAGATCGTCCCCTTTCCTGCCCCGCTGCCGCGAACTTCCACCTCGACGGCCGTTCTCGGCTGCAAACTCTTTTCTTCGCCCCAGCAAGCTCAAGTCCATCAAGTTGGGATCAGCTGTAATAACCGCATTCCCTCCGTCTCCCCCATCCCCACCATCCGGCCCACCAAAAGGAACATACTTCTCCTTGCGAAAGCTGACGCATCCATCCCCACCAGATCCACCCCAAACTATAATCTCTCTCTTATATACCATAAGTTACCAATTTAATATTCCCTTAATTATATATTAATAAATAAGTACTAATTACTATAAACAATGTTGTTAAGGGGTAAAAGAACAGCAACAAGGATTAGAGTTTAGAGGACAATGAGGGTCGGATAAGCAACAATTTATCCACAAATTGCTATCAATTCTAAATAGTCTGATATGCCGAGCCATATCCCTTCTGGGAATTAAGTTGCTCTTTAATTTCCTCAATTTGGCTGGAAAGGGTGGGATTAACACTCAACTCATTAGCTATTTTTTCGTAGCCATGGAGAATTGTGGAATGGTTTCTGCCACCTAATTCTTTACCGATTTCGGACAGAGAGCAGTTAAATCCCTCACGCAAAAGATAGATGGCTACGTGTCGGGCCAGAGTGGTTTTCCTGTCTCTCTTCTTGTTAGCTAGCTCTTCCGCCGGAATGCTGAAATAGTCAGCTACCGTCCGTAGTAGCTGCTTGATGTCTTGTTTGCAGGTCATGTTTGTTAATAACTTGTTGATTGTTTCAGGAGTAATCGTGGTTCCACTTAATCTGGCCTGGGCAGTCAAATATACCAGAGCACCTTCAAGCTGGCGGACATTCTCGCATACCTTCTCTGCGACAATATGCAGTACCCCTTCGAGTTCGGAGGTCATAATCGTTGCTGCTTTAGCCCGTAAGATATTCAGGCGTGTTTCAAAGTCGGGTGGTTGTAAGTCAACAACAAGACCCCCTTCAAGGCGAGATTTTAGCTTGCTGCTAAATGGACGCATGTTTTGGGGAGCACAGTCAGCGGTGATGACAATCTGCCGGTTATTGCTGTATAGCTCGTTGAAGGTGTGGAAGAAACATTGTAAGGTCTGTTTCTTGTCGATCAGGAAATGGACATCGTCGAATAGAAAGATATGGATGTTTCTGAATTTGCTGCGGAACCTGTCAACTTGTTTTTCTCTCACAGCTAATACAAATTCATTGGCGAATTGCTCCGCGGTAATATAGGCTGCTTGCAGCCCATTGTTTGTCGTTAAATGCCCGATAGCATGTAGTAAGTGAGTCTTACCTTGGCCGGTGTTGCTGTGAAT
The DNA here is from genome assembly GCA_022866545.1 of Dehalococcoidia bacterium. Lineage (GTDB taxonomy): Bacteria > Chloroflexota > Dehalococcoidia > GIF9 > AB-539-J10 > RBG-13-51-36. The sequence goes on from JALHUO010000111.1 coordinate 5,867, forward strand.
GAAGAGAGGATTATAGCTAGTTCCTGGATTTTCAGCTACTTCTACAGCCGCAGCATAAGCTAAACGATTAGAGTCGCTGACGACAAAGTTGTCGAAGGTATACTTTGGATTTAGTCTGTATTGCGTGGCTTTGCTGCTTGTCCCGCCATCGGTTTGAGTAACCAAAGGGCTAGGTGATAGTTGTTCGCGATTCTGGATCTCGAACCGGACGTCGATATCCTTACCCGTAATATCAACTAAGGTCTTCCTTACCAGAGGATAAAGGCGCTTGGATAGCCATTCAGCGACAAAAACGTTAGGAACACCGACGACAAACAGGTTATCTTGGCAGCTTAGCCCCTGGCTATCCCTAAGCCAGGTGGTGTAATTTGCCTTACTAATCTGAATTTGCAGCTTGCCGAGGGCAGTCTGCCAAATCTCTTTTGCTGATTCCAATCTATCCCCATTCCCAACAACGCTCAGC